>JBDLRI010000104.1:0-22654 GCA_039800105.1 Pseudomonadota bacterium | reverse complement strand
CGGCGCCTTGGATGCCCTGCTCGCCGCGCTCGCCCTGCGGACCCATCGGGCCGATCTCGCCATGCGGACCCTGCGCACCGTCCGCGCCGTTGCAGGCGTAGGCGGTCACGCCGCCCACCTCGAACATCGCGCCACCGTCCGGGCAGTTCAGGTCGCCGACTTCGAGGGTCGTCGCGACCACGCTCTCGCCGTCGACACCGGGAATACCCGGCTCGCCCTGCGGACCCTGCGCGCCGTCCGCACCCTGCGCGCCCTCGGCGCCCGCGGCACCGTTCACGCCGTCGCACACCACGCGGGTGCCGGTGACCTCGATGGCGGTGTCGAACACGCCGTCGCCGTCCACGTCCACGGCGTCCACCGCGTCCACGCCGGAGTCGCCCGCCACCGCCTCGGTGTCGAGGGCCGCGTCGAGGTTGCCGTCACGGTTGAGGTCGGAGCCCCACGCCAGCACGGTGCCGCCGCCCGCGCACTCCTCGGAGGTCGCCGGACGCGCCGACGCGAGGGACGACACGCCGTCGGTCCCGTTCGCGCCGTTGGCGCCGTTCGCGCCCATGCTGCCGTTGCAGACGAGCTGCATGGCGTCGACTTCGCCGTCGCTCAGCACGCCGTCGCCGGCGGTGCTGCCGTCCCCGGCGCCGTCGTCGAAGCCGGTCATGAACACGTAGCCGCCCGCGGCGCACTCCTCCGACGTCGCCGCGCGGTTCGCGACGAGCGGCGTCGCGCCGTCGGCACCGTTCTCGCCCGCGGCGCCGTTCTGGCCCGCGGCGCCGTCGGGGCCGGCCTCGCCCTGCACGCCGTCCACGCCGTCACAGACGTACTGGCGCGAGGTGATCTCCGCGTCCTGGATGTCGTTGTCGCCGTTGTTGTCCACCCCGAAGGTGATCACCGCGCCGCCGTTCTGGCAGTTCTGGCCGGCGGGCTCGTAGGCGCTCTCGACGAGCGCGCTCGGGGCCGCGTCGACGGTGACCGCGCCGCAGCCGACCAGCGACAGCGCGACCGCGCCCCCGGCGAAGGAGAGGAGGAGGTTGGAGGTGCGAAGGCGGGTCATGTCGTGTCTCCGAGGCAAGCGTGGAACGGCGGCGACGTTAGCACCTCGCGCGCCTTCCCGCCACCGTGCAGTTCGGACACCGTGCACAGGCGCGTTCTTCCGCGCCACGTGACGGATGGCGACACACCCGGCCCCGGAGACCTCCTTCCTGGGGCGGGGGGCATCCCCCGCAACGCCCCCGTCCGGACGCGATCAGCCGTGGCGGGCGCGCCACGCGGCCAGGCCGGCCCCGAGCACCTCGACGCCCCGGCGCAGGGCGCCCTCCTCGCGGACCGCGGCCAGGCGCACCTCGTCGCGCCCCTTGCGCGGGTCGGCGTAGAAGCCGGGACCCGGCGCCACGACCACGCTCTCCGGGCGGCCGCCGGAGGTGTCGCGGAACTCCTCCACGAGGAACCGCGCGAAGGCCTCGGTGTCCGACACCGGCAGGCGCGCCATCGTGTAGAACGCGCCCTCCGGGCGGTGGTAGGCCACGCCGGGGATCGCGGCGAGCGCGTCCATCATCGCGTCCACGCGGCGGCGGTAGGTCGCCCGCAGGTCCGCGTAGAACGCCTCGTCCATGCCGAGCGCGGCGATGGCGGCGCGCTGGCCGCGCGGCTGCGGGCCCAGGCGCGCCTGGCCCAGCCGCTCGAGCCGCTCCATGAGCGCCAGGTTGCGGGAGATCAAAAACCCGATGCGCAGGCCGCAGGCGCTGAAGGTCTTGGACGTGGAGTCCACGACCATCACGTGGTCCTCGTGCCCTTCGAGCTGCAGCGCCGAGAGCGGCGGCTGCTCGAACCAGATCGCGCGGTACACCTCGTCCGCCACGAGCCACAGGCCCCGTCCCTTCGCCCAGGCCGCGACGCGGCGGAGCTGGTCGGCGCCGTACACGGCACCCGTCGGGTTGCCGGGGTTCGCGAAGAGGAACATGCGCGTACGGGGCGTCACGAGCGCGTCCAGCACGTCGTTTCCGGGGATCGCGAACCCGTCGTCCAGCCGCGTGGGCACCGGGATCACCTTCGCACCGGCGAACGTCGCGAAGCCGTTGTAGTTGGTGTAGTACGGCTCCGGCACGAGGATCTCGTCGCCCGGGTCGCACACCGCGGTCATCGCGAACAGGAGCGCCTCGGAGCCGCCCTGCGTCACGACGACGTGCTGGGCGCCCAGGCCCGGGCTGGTGCGCGCGTGGTAGGCCGCCGCCGCCGCCCGGCACTCCGGAAGCCCCGAGGCGGGACCGTACGCGAGCACCGCGGAATCCTCGGCCGCCAGCGCGTCGAGCACCGCGCGCGGGGTGGGCACGTCGGGCTGACCGATGTTGAGGCGGTGGTAGTGCACGCCGTCGGCCACGCCGCGGTTCACGGCGGCGTCGAGCTTGCGGATGGCGCTCTCCTGGATCGAGAGCGCGCGCTGGGAGAGGTGCATCGGGGCTCCTGCGGGAAACAGGGCCGACGCTAACCCCTTCAGGTGAAGAAGGCGTCCCCGTGGTAGTACACGTACTGGCTCACGGCGAGCTTCGCGTCGAGGCCGTCGGCCCGGGCCTCCCGCCAGTAGCGCGGAAACCCCGCGACCCAGCGCGGGCCGAGCGCGCGGGCCTGCCGCCCCACCGTGCGCGCCAGGAAGTAGCCGTTCGCCCGGAGGAACTGGTAGCGGAGCCGCGCGCCGTGCAGCCCGCTCGCCGCCTCGGTCAGCTCGCCGCCCTGGTAGAACGTCGCGCTCTGGTCGCGGTCCAGGTAGTCCACCGAGAACCCGCGCCGCTCGGTGATCTCCAGCCGATGCAGCGGCGTGAAGAAGAAGAACGCCGCGCGGTCGAGCTTCGTCTCCCGGGCCAGGCGCCAGCTCGCGTCGGCCTGCGCGGGCGTCTCCCCCGGCGCCCCCACGAGGAAGTAGCCCAGCGTGCGGATGCCGCTGGCGCGCACCAGCGCGAGCTTCTCGCGCAGGGTGGGATCGTCCAGCTCCTTGTTGAGCAGGTTGTTGCGCACCGTCGGGTCGCCCGCCTCGATGCCCAGCCGCAGCTGGGTCACGCCGGCCGCCTTCGCCAGCCGCAGGCGGTCCTCGGTGATGTGGTCCACCCGCGAGTAGGCGCTCAGCTTCAGCGTCCCCGCCACCCCCAGCGACTCCAGCGCGCCCACGAACTCCTCCAGCCAGCCGCGGTGCATGAGGAAGTTCTGGTCGTAGAAGTTCAGGTAGCGCAGGCCGTCGGCGCGGTGCCGCTCCCACTGCCAGGCGGCTTCTTCGGCCACCTTCGCCGCGGAGCGCTTGCGCACGAAGGGACCGGCGCCCTCCAGCCGCTTCGCCAGCACCGGGCTGGAGCAGAAGCTGCAGGTGTACGGGCAGCCCCGCACGCCGATCATCGGCACGTGCCCGGCGTGGAAGATCATGCGCCGGTGCTGCTCCCAGAGGGTCCAGTCGTTCGGGGGCTGCGAATCGAGCAGCGGCCCGCGCGGCAGCGGCGCGATGCCGGTCTCCACGATGCCGTCGCCCTCGCGCCACGCCAGCCCGGGGATGTCGTGGAGCGCCTGGCCGTCCTCCCAGGCGTCGAGCACGGCATGAAACACGTGCTCGCCCTCGCCGACCACGACGAGATCGACCTCCGGGAGCGCCGCGCAGCCGCGGGTGTCCAGGCTCGCGTGATGCCCGCCGAGCACCACGCGCAGCTCCGGGAGCACCGCCCGCGCCGCCCGCGCGATGCGGCGCACGCTGGGCATGCGCGGGGTCACCGTGGAGATCGCCAGCACCTGCGGGCGGAACCGGAGCAGGCGCTCCCGGAGGTACGCCTCCCAGCGGTCCCAGAAGAACGTGAAGTCCACGACCTCCGCGCGGTGCCGCCCCACCGCGTTCACCAGGCTCCCGAGCGCCGCGGTCCCGAGGTGCCAGAGCTCCAGGTCCCGGTCGATGGTCGGATTGACGAGGAGCACCCGCATGCGGAGGATACTAGCGCGGGCATGGACCCGCTGACGGTGGTCATCCCGCTCTACGACGAGGTGCGCCGCATCGGGGCGGGCCTCGACGGGTTGCGTCGGCTCCGCGAGGTGTGGCCCGGGCCCGTCCAGGCGATCCTCGTCGATGACGGCTCCACCGACGGCACGGCCGACGCCCTCGCGGCGGCGCTCGGGCCCGATGACCGGCTGCTGCGCGCGCCGCACGCCGGCAAGGGCGCGGCCCTGCGGCGCGGGGTGGCGGCCAGCACCGGGGCGCGCGTGCTGCTCACCGACGTGGACTGGTCCGTGGCGCCGGAGGAGGCCCTGCGTCTCGCGGAAGCACGCGCAGACGTGGCGATCGCGGTCCGCGAGGGTCCCGGCGCACGGCGGCTCGGAGAGCCCGCATGGCGCCACCACGTCGGGCGGGCCTTCAACCAGCTCGTGCGGGCGGCGATCCTGCCCGGCTACCAGGACACGCAGTGCGGGTTCAAGCTGCTCGACGGCCCCCTCGCGCGGTCCCTGTTCGCCGCGTGCACCCTGGACGGCTGGGCGATCGACGTCGAGCTGCTCGCCCGCGCGGAGCGCACCGGCGCGCGCGTCGTGCCCGTGCCCGTCACGTGGCGCTACGAGCCCGACTCCCGGGTGCGGCTGTGGCGGGACGGCTGGACGACCGCCCGCGAGGTCTGGGACGTCCGACGCGCCCTGTCAGGCCGCTGACGCGCCGCGACGGCCGCGGCGCAACCACGCCAGCAGCGCCATCCCGCACCCCAAACCGCCCACGGCCACCGGGGGCGTGCCGCCCGCTCCGGCGCACGCGCAGCCGCCGCCACCGCGCAGGGTCGCGACCGCAGCCGGCAGGTCCACCCCCGGCGAGGCCCCGGTGTCGGCGTCCGGAAGGCCCCCGGTGTCCGACGCGCCCGCGCAGTCGCCGGCACCCGGCGCGCCGGGGTAGCGCGTCGGGTCCGTGTCGTCGCAGTCGGAGTCCACCGGCATGCCGTCCCCGTCCTGGTCGCGGTCGTCGCCGTCACAGTCCTGGTCGACACCGTCGTACCAGACCTCCGCGGCGCCGGGGTTCACCGTGGCATCCGCCGCGTCGCAGTCCATCCCGCCCACCTGGGCGTCCACCCAGCCGTCCCGGTCGTCGTCGAACTCGTCGGTGCCGTCGCAGTCCGTGACCACCCCGTCCCACGGCATGTCGGGCGCGTCCGGATGGACGTCGGGAGCCTGATCGTCACAGTCGTCCCCGCCGCCGAGCCGCGCGTCGAAGCCGTCTCCGTCGGCGTCGTAGTCGGAGCGGCCGTCGCAGTCGGAGTCCACGCCGTCGTAGGCGGTCTCCACCGCGCCCGGCCCCACCGCGTCGTCCGTGTCGTCGCAGTCCGTGCCGAAGACCGAGCCGTCACCGTCGCGATCGAGGTCGTTCCCGTCGCAGTCCTGGTCGACGCCGTCGTACCAGATCTCCTGCATGCCGGGGCCCACGCCGGCGTCGGTGTCATCGCAGTCGTCATCGATCGCGACCGCATCGGCCGGCCGCACGCAGGCGGCCACCCAGGCGTCGGGGTCGCCGTGACCGTCCTCGTCACGGTCCCGCCACCACACGTCTTCCCCGGACGCGCCGGCCTCATCGATGAGACCGTCGCAGTCCTCGTCGGTGCCGTCACAGGTCTCGGTCCGCCCCGGTGCGCGCCCCGGATCGGCGTCGTCGCAATCCCCCGCCGTGCGCACGTGCCCGGCCGGCGCCACGCAGGCGGTGACCGCCTGTGCCTCGCTTCCCACGCCGTCGCCGTCGGCGTCGGGGTACCACCGCGGAGCGTCGGTCGCCGTCCCCTCGTCCAGCAGGCCGTTGCAGTCATCGTCGCGACCGTTGCAACGCTCGGTCGCGCCAGGGCGCACGTCCGCGCGGGTGTCGTCACAGTCCACGGCGGCGTCGAATCCGTCCCCGTCACCGTCCGCCGCGAATCCCGGGGACGCGCCGAGGGCCAGCAGCAGGAGGAGCGAACCCATGCGTCACTCCTACCCCGTTCTCGCCGTCAGTCGAACAGCGCGGCCAGCTCCTCGCGGGTGACGCCGCGCGCCAGCGCCTCCTCGTCGAGCGCCGCCGCCACCAGCGCGCGCTTGCGGGACTGGAGCTCCAGGATGCGCTCCTCCACGGTGTCCTCAGCCACGATCTTCACGCTGACGACCGGGCGATCCTGGCCGATGCGGTGCGCGCGGTCGGTGGCTTGGTCCTCCACCGCGGGGTTCCACCACGGATCGAGGTGGATCACGTAGTCGGCCGCGGTCAGGTTCAAGCCGGTTCCGCCGGCCTTGAGCGAGAGCAGGAACACGGCGGGCCCGTCGGGGCGCGCGAAGTCGGCCACGACGGCGGCGCGGTCGCGCGTGCTGCCGTCGAGCCGGGTCCAGCCGATGCCGGCCGCGTCGAGCGCCGGCGCGACGAGATCGAGCATGCTCGTCCACTGGGAGAACACGAGCGCGCGATGCCCCTCCTCCACCAGGGTGCCGAGCGTCTCGACGAGGAGGTCCAGCTTGGCGCTGCGAAGGGGCTCGAAGCCCTCCGTCCCCGGCACGAGCCGCGGGTGGCACGCCGCCTGCCGCATGCGCAGCAGCACCTCCAGGACCTGCAGCGTGCCGCCGCCCTCCAGCATCGCCTGGACCTCCGCGCGGGCGAGCGCGGCCACGCGGTCGTAGAGCTCGCGCTCCGGCCCGGAGAGCGTGCAGCGGAGCACCACGTCCGTGCGCGGCGGCAGCTCGCGGGCCACGTCGCGCTTCAGGCGCCGGAGCATGAACGGGCGCACCTTCCGACGCAGGCGGTCCCGCGCGTGCCGGTCCCCGTCCGCGATCCGCGCCGCCACCTCCTCGGAAAAGGCCCGCCTCCCGCCCAGAAGGCCGGGGTTCACGAAGTGCACGAGGCTCCACAGTTCCTCGAGGCGGTTCTCGACCGGCGTTCCGCTGAGCGCGAGGCGCTGCTCCGCCTCCAGCGCGAACGCGGCCTGCGCCGCCTGGCTCTCGGCGTTCTTGATCTGCTGCGCCTCGTCGAGCACCACCACCGACCAACGCTCCGCGGACAGGGCCGCGAGATCGAGCCGCAGCAGGGCGTAGCTCGTGACGACGAGGTCGGCGCGCGGATCCATCGTGCGACGGGCGCCGTGGTAGAGGCACACGCGCATGCCCGGCACGAAGCGCGCGGCCTCGGCGGCCCAGTTGCGCAGCACCGAGGTGGGCGCCACCACGAGCGCGCGCCCGCCCGCACGGCGCAGGTGCACCAGCGTCTGCAGGGTCTTTCCGAGGCCCATGTCATCCGCGAGGATGCCGCCCATGCCGAGGGCGCGCAGCCACGCCATCCACGCCACGCCGCGCGCCTGGTAGGGCCGCAGCGTCGCCCGGACGTCGCCCGGGACCTCCACGTCGGGGATCGCGTCGAAGTGTCCCGCGAGCGCCCGCAGCGCGCCCAGCTCCGGCGGCAGCGGGGCGTCGAGCGCGTCGAGGGCCTCCACGAGCCGCGGCGCCTGCGCGGGTGCCACGTTCCCCTTGGGATCCCGCGCGGCGAGCAGCTCCTCGAGCGCGGGACCGTGCGCGTCGAGCCAGGCCTTCGGCAGCGGCGCCCACCCGCCGTCGAGCAGCGGCACGAGCGCGTCGCCGCGCTGCCACGCCCGCAGCAGCACGGTGGGGTCCGCCCCGCCCGCGTCCACGTCCACCCGCAGCGCGCCGTCCGGCCCCGCCTCCACCTCCACCCGGACCGTCGGTGCCGCACGCGCCACCCGGAGCTGCGGCGCGGCCTCCAGGATGGCCGAGGCCACCGGCCTGGGAAGGCGCTCCACCCAGGCGATCGCCTCGCGGAGCGGACGTTCCACGGGCACATCCACCGTGAAACCGGCGTTCCGTGCGTCCGCGAGCACCTTCCGCTCGGCGTCCGGATCGCGCCGCGGGATCACGTCGCCCAGCCGACGGAGCTCGCCGCGCTCCAGCCGCGCCACGACGGGACGGCCCCACGCCACCCGCGCCGTGACCCGCACCCCGCCGCCGCCGGCGGTGACCTCGAAGGCCAGGTGCGGCGGAAGGTCCACCACCTGCGGCAGGCGCGCCGTGCGCACGTCGGCGTCCAGCCCGCGCGTCCAGCGGGGCAGGTCCTCCAGAACGAAGCGGTCCAGCGCCGCGCCGGCCAGCGTGAGGCCCTCGACCAGGCGCTTGCGGTCGGCCGGCTCGAGCTGCTCCTCCGCGAGCGGCCGCACCACGTCGCCCACGCGCACGAGGCGCTCCGGCAGCATCTCCTCGATGCCCACGCCGCGGGCCAGGCGCACCTTCACCGCCTCGCGCCCCGGCGCGTCCTCGATGACCAGCCGGTGGCGGATGGGCACGTCCCCCACGCGGACCGGGCGGCCCGCCAGGGTCACGGAGACACGCCCGAGCACGTGAAGCGCGTCCTGAAGCAGCCGACGCGGCATGCCGGGCCGGTCCCACCACCCCGTCAGGATCCGCTCCAGCGCGACGTCGTCCTCGTCACGCACGGCGCCGGCGGGCAGGTCCCGCGCGATCCGCAGGTCCGACCCGTCCACCACCAGCCGGTACGCCGGGCGCGCGGGAGGCGCGCGCTCGGGCGCGGCCTCCGGGTGCCGCGCGCGGTGGTCCACGACCGCGATGACGTGGGCGCACGTCTCGTCGTCCGCGCCGCAGCTGCACTCCCACGACTCGTCACGGGGGTAGAGCACCACCGCGAGAAAGGGTGCGCTGGCGCTCCCGCGCACCATCCACGTCTCGCGGTCGGCGCGACGCTCGGCGAACGCCAGCGTGGCGCGCGCGCCGTAGTCCGTCCCGCGCACCCACGCCGCCACGCCGACCGACGACCGCACCCGTTCGAGGAGACCCATCGGCCCGTCGCTATCGGCCTTGCCGCGGGGGGGCCACCGCAGGTACACTGCCCTCGGATGCGTGGGGCGGGGGGTTGCCACCCCCCGCAACGCCCCCGGCCGCGACGGCGCAAGGGAGCACGGACACACGATGGCGACGTTCAACTACGAGGGCCGCACCGCGTCAGGGGATGTCCGCAAGGGCACGGTCGACGCGCCGGACGCCAACGCCGCCCGGGCCAAGGTGCAGCGCGAGCAACGCCTCGCGAGCGTACAGGTCACCGAGGCCAAGGGATTCCAGCTCGACCTCGCCGGCCTGCTCGCGCCCAAGGTCGCACTCCGCGACATCGTCATCTTCTCGCGTCAGTTCGCGACGATGATCGATTCGGGCCTCCCGCTCGTGCAATGCCTCGAGATCCAGTCGACGCAGGCCGAGAACCCGACAATGCGCAAGCAGCTGTCGGACATCAAGAACAAGGTGGAAGGCGGCTCGACCTTCGCCGACGCGCTCAAGGGCTACCCCGACACCTTCGACGATCTCTACGTGAACCTCGTCGCCGCCGGCGAGGTGGGCGGCATGCTCGACGAGATCATGAACCGCCTGGCGTCCTACCTCGAGAAGAACCAGAAGCTCATCCGGCAAGTCAAGAGCGCCATGACCTACCCGGTCATCGTGCTCCTCGTCGCGGGCGTCGTCATCTCGCTGCTCCTGCTCAAGGTCGTCCCGACCTTCGAGGACATGTTCGCCGACTTCGGCTCCGCGCTCCCCGCCCCCACGCAGATCGTCCTCGACATGTCCAAGTGGCTGCAGGCCAACTGGTGGATCTGCGCGCTCATCATCGGGGGCTCCGTGACTGCGCTCCAGCGCATCTACCAGACCCCCACGGGCCGCCTCGCCCTGGACGGCATGCTCCTCAAGGCGCCGGTCATCGGCGATGTCGTGTCGAAGGTTGCGGTGGCACGGTTCTGCCGCACGCTCGGCACGATGATCTCCTCGGGCGTGCCGATCCTGGAGGCGCTCGCCATCTGCGGCCGGACCTCCGGCAACAAGGTGATCGAGAGGGCCATCGACGGCGTGACCACGGCCATCTCGGAGGGCCGACCGATGTCCGAGCCCCTGACGGAGGCCAAGATCTTCCCCTCGATGGTGTGCCAGATGATCAGCGTCGGTGAGGCCACGGGCGCGCTGGACACCATGCTCACCAAGATCGCCGACTTCTACGACGAGGAGGTCGACACCGCGGTGGAAGGCATGACCTCCGCGCTGGAGCCGATGATCATGGCCTTCCTCGGGGTCGCGGTCGGTGGCCTGGTCATCGCCATGTACATGCCCATCTTCGAGATGGCCGGAAAGGTCGGCTAGGCCGGACGGGCCGCCCGGATGCGCACCACCCTCGAACGCCACGCGGTCCTCCGTCTCGGCATCGTGCTGGTGATCCTCGCGTGGGCGTTGTTCCTCGTCGGCACCGGCGGATGGCGCACGGACGAGGGACTTCCGTTCGTCACCACCTGCAGCCTCGGCCTGCTGGGCGTGATCGCCGCGCGCGCCTGGGCACGCACCCACGACACGGGGCGCGCCTTCGCGTACGGCCAGGTGGTGCTGGACGTGCTCTTCGCCACCATGCTCGCATGGTTCACGGGCGGCGGGAACTCGCTGTTCCTCGTGGCCTACATGCCGGCCATCGCCGCCGGCGCGCTGCTCCTCGGCATGCGCGGGGCACTGGTCGCCGCGGTCCTCGCGTCGATGGCGTACCTGGCCATGTTCGGTCACCACGAGCACGCCACCGGCATCCAGGCCGTCGTGGCCTACTCGGAGGCCACGCTCCGGGTGTTCGCGTTCCTCCTTCTGGGCGGGCTCACGGGGGACCTGGCGGAGCGGGTGGCGCGGGCGCAACGCGACCTCGCGTCGCAGCGGCGAAGCCACGAGGTGCTCGCGGATGAACACGGCAAGGTGCTGGCGCGCGTGCGCGCAGGCGTCCTGACCACCCACCCCGACGGCACGGTGGCAGCCGTGAACCCGTTCGGCCGGGAGCGGGTCGGCGACGTGATCGGCACGCACATCGACACCCTGTTCACGCGGCGGGACGGCCGCCCGCACTGGGAGGAGAACCGCGCCGACGGCGTGCACTGGATCTGCAGCGAGGCCGACCTGCCCGACGGGGGCACCGTCATCGTCATCGACGACGTCACGGAGTTGACGCGCATGCGCGAACGCGCCGCCACCGACGAGCGCCTCGTCGCGGCGGGACGTCTCGCGGCAAGCATGGCCCACGAGGTCCGCAACCCGCTGGCCAGCCTCGGCGGCGCGCTGCAGCTCCTCCGGGAGGAGCGCCCGTCCCGCCTGCTCGACCTCGCCCTGAGCGAGGCCGAGCGCCTCAACCGTCTCGTCGAGAACTTCCTCGGCGTGACCCGGCGCGCCGAGCTCAACGTGCACCCCACCGACGTCACGGCGCTCGCCCGGGAGGTGTGCGACGCCTTCGGACAGGACGCGCGGTACCGCGGCCGGACCGCGGCGCGGGTGGAGGGCTCCGCGGTTCTCGCGTGCGTCGATGCCGACCGGGTCCGGCAGGCGCTGTGGAACCTCGTGATCAACGCGGCACAGGCCATGCCCAACGGCGGTACGGTGGACGTGCGGATCGACGGCGCTGACCGGGACGGCAACGCGGGGGTCTCGCTCGCGGTATCCGACCGCGGCGTCGGCATTCCCGACGCCGAGCGCGCGCGCGTCTTCGACCCCTTCTACACCACGCGCGCCGGGGGGACCGGCCTGGGGCTGGCGGTCGTGGACCAGGCGGTCCGCGCCCATGGCGGGCACGTCGGGGTCGAGACGCGGCCCGGTGGCGGCACCACGTTCCGCTGCTGGTTCCCGCGCGGGGAGGACGGCCATGACGCGGCCTGAGCGCGCGCTGGTCATCGATGACGAGCCCGGCATGCGGGAGATGCTCGACGTGCTGCTGGAGCGCGACGGGTACCGCGTGACCACCGCATCGAGCGGCGAGGAGGCGCTGCGCGCCCTCGACACCGAGGTTCCCGACGTGGTCCTGAGCGACGTGACCATGCCGGGAATGGACGGCCTCGACCTCCTCCGCGCGATTCGCCAGCGCGGACTCGACGTGCCGGTGGTGCTCATGACCGCCTACGGCAACGTGCACTCCGCCGTCGCTGCCATGCGGGACGGAGCCTTCGACTACGTGGCGAAGCCGTTCCACAACGACGAGCTGCGCCTCACCCTGCGAAAGGCCCTGGCGATGCGGTCGCTGGCCACCGAGAACGCCCGCATGCGGGCCGAGCTCGGGGAGCGCCACGGCCTCGGGCAACTGGTGGGGTCCTCCGCCGCGATGCAGCAGGTCTACGCGCTCGTGCGTCGCGTGATGGCGACCCGGGTGAACTGCCTGGTGTGCGGCGAGAGCGGTACCGGCAAGGAGCTGGTGGCGCGGGCGCTGCATTTCGGGAGCGATCGGGCGTCCGGCCCCTTCGTCGCCGTGAACTGTGGCGCCATTCCCGAGGCGCTGGTCGAGAGCGAGCTGTTCGGCCACCGGCGCGGCAGCTTCACGGGCGCGTTCCAGGACCGCGTGGGGCACCTGGAGGCGGCCGACGGCGGCACGCTGTTCCTCGACGAGATCGCCGAGTTGCCTCCCTCCGCGCAGGTGAAGCTGCTGCGTTTCCTCGCCCAGCGCACGATCGTCCCCGTCGGAGACACGAAGGAGCGCGCCGTCGATGTACGCGTGGTGGCGGCGACCCATCGCGATCTTCCGCAGGAGATCGCCACCGGCCGCTTCCGCGAGGACCTCTACTACCGGCTCAACGTCGTGCAGATCGACATGCCGCCCTTGCGCGCGCGCATGGACGACCTGCCCGCGCTCGTCGCGCACTTCGTGGAACGCTTCGCCCGGGAATACGGCAAGGACGTGGCGGGCGTGGAGCCGGGCGTGCTCGACGCGCTGCAGCAACACGCCTTCCCCGGCAACGTCCGAGAGCTGCAGAACGCCATCGAGCGCGCCGTCGCGCTCGAGCCGACCTCGCGCCTGACGCCGGCATCCCTGCCCGGGCGGCTTCGCCCCGACCCCTCGGACGTCCCATCGCCGGCAGCCGGCGCGACCACGGAGGACGCCGATCTGGACGCACGCATCGCAGCCTTCGAGCGCGAGCAGATCCTCTGCGCCCTCGAGGCGTGCAACGGCAACCGTACGCAGGCCGCACGCAGGCTGGGCATCACGTTCCGCTCGCTACGGTACCGCCTCGTGAAGCTGGGGCTCGCCGAGGACGACGCCTGACCCGATGTGACGCATCACGTCACCCCGGCCGCGCCCATACTGACCATTTTCGTCACATTTCGCGAGGTGCGTCGCGAGCGGCGACCCGCACGCGCCCGCGGAGAAGGGTTCCAACACGCACGAATCGCACGTTTTCGGCGAGACGGAATGAAAACCGCTCCCAACCCGTGCATTTGGCACGCAACTTGCTTACACGGAGCGTGGACTGGGGAACACCAGCTCCCAACCTCACAGGAGCAATCACCATGCGTCGTTTCACGAAGGGCTTCTCGCTCGTCGAGCTCATGATCGTCGTCGCCATCATCGGCATCCTCGCGGCGATCGCCATCCCGAACTTCATCCGCTACCAGCTCAACGCCAAGCGCGGCGAGGTGAACGGCAACGTGGACGGCGTCAAGACCGCAGAGATCAAGTACGACGGCGAGCGCGACGGCTTCATCGCCCTCACCGTGCAGCCGCGCGCCGACACCGCCCTCAACAAGGCGCAGGTGACCTGGCCCCTCACCGACACCGCGGCCGACCCCTGGACCAGCGTCGGCTGGCGTCCGGACGGCAACATCCGCGGCAACATCATCGTGACGATCGTCGCCGCGAGCGCCGGTGTCCCGGAAGACTTCGTCGTGACCGGCAAGTCCGACGTCGACGACGACAGCAACCTCTACGAGGTGACCGCCCGCCGCGACGTGAACCCGACCATCACGACCAGCACGGTCAACTTCTACTGAGCCTCTGCGCCGCGGGCTTCGTGCTCGCCGCGCCAACGACCGGCCGCCGTGGTCCACCAACCCCGGCGGCCTTGTCGTTGCCGGACCTAGCCGGTGGCGGAGGAGGCCTCGACGGAGAAGAGCTCCGCGAGCTCGTCCTCGCGCCGGGCGGCGTCCTCCCAGCCCAGGGCCTCGATCTCGGCCGTGAAGGCACGGTCGAAGTACAGGAAGCTGAGCAGGTCCGCCTCGGCACCCGATTCCTGCGAGGCGACGTTGCGCAGGAGCATCCGCGTCGCCCACGGCAGCCGTGACTGGTGGGCACGGTAGATCGTGGCGGCCATGCGCCCGATGTCCTCGCTCGGCCGCAAGTGCACGGTCCTCACGGGTCGATACGCGCGATGCTCACGGGCCATGCGCGCGAGGAAGTCCGGGTACGCCGCCTGTCCCCACGCCATGAGGCGGTTGAGCGACCCGAGACGCCGCAGGTCCTCCTCGATGGGATCCAGCATGAGCGCGTTGAGCGCCTTTCCCGCGATGAACGCGGGCGTGGGATCGTGCGCGTCCCCGGCGGGAACCGCGTCCTCCGGCGAGCGCGTGCGCTTCACGCCGATCACCAGCGCGCGCTCGACCCCCATCGCAAGGGCGGGGGACAGCGGCGTGTTCTGACGAAGCGCGCCGTCCGCGTACCATCGGCCATCGACCTGCACCGGCGGGAACGCCAGAGGGATCGCCGCGCTCGCCATGCAATGCTCGGGGCCGACTCGGCCATGAACGACCCGCGTCGTGGGGTGCTCGTGGTGAAAGGCAGAACCATCGACGAAGAGGGTGCAGAACCCGCTCGCCACGTCCGTGGCCGCGCAAAGGAACGCCCGGAGCTCGCCGCGATCGATCCGCTCGTACAGCGCGGTCCACGGCGGCGCCGTGCGGACGAGGGCCTCCAACGGGGCGGGGTCGAACAGCCCCACGCGGCCGGCGCGCCCGAGCATGCGCTCCGGGATCCGCAGCAGGTCCCTCGCCGTGAGCCGGTACACCCGGTCCACCGACAACTCGCGCCACATCGCGGAGAGGTCATGGACCCCATCGGCGCCGCACGCTCCCACCCAGGCCCCGTTGAGCGCCCCGATGGAGGTGCCGCTGATCACGTCCGGGGTCGGGTCCACCCCGGTGCGCCGCGGAAGATCGTGCAAGACGTAGCGCAGCGCTCCCGCCTCGTACGCGCCGCGCGCTCCGCCGCCGGAGAGGATGTAGCCTTTCATGCCGCTGGATTCCTAGCGCGCCGCGCGCCCGTGCGCAGATTAGGCGACCCCATGCGTTCCTCCCGGACGGTGGCGCTCCGCGCGATGCTGCTCGGCCTGGGCGTGCTGGTGGTGCATTTCGTCGGCGTGCGCGTCAGCATCGCCCTCTACGGCACCGGCCTATCCGACACCGCCGGGCTGCTGTGCCTGGGCCTCGCGGTGGCCGCCACGGTGTTCCTCGGACAACATGGAAGCGCGCTCGGACGCGCCCGGTGGCTCGGGCTCGTCCCGATGGCGGGCAGCGCCGCGGCCGGTGCCGCCACCACGCTCGGCAGTCACGGATGGGCGGCGTGGACCGCGCTGGTCGTGGCCGCCATCGCCCGCGCGAAGCTGCCTCCGCCGTCCGAGGGGACGGGTGGCGCCGCCTGGCTGCCCGCGTCGCTCGCAGGTCTGTTCGCGATTCTCGTCCCGTCGGTGGCCGGCACGCCCATCGACGCGCGCTACCTCGCATGGGCGGGCTGTGTCGCGGCGTCCACGTGGGCCTGCGCGGCCGCCCGGCACCTCGACCTGGACCCGCCGCCCTCCGTCACCCCATGGACCCTCCGACGGCGCCAGGTTCCGCTCCAGCTCGCGATGGCCGCGTCCGCCGTGCTGGCCGTGGTGATCACGTCGCGGCTCTCCACGTCCTGGACGCCGCTCGGCCCGATCCTGTCGGCGTTCCTCCTCGCGCGGCCGCTCGCACGACGGCTCGCCGAGGCCGGACGCCCGACGCTGCCGGCGGTGATCCTGTCCGCGGCGGGCACGGTGGCGGGGGTGGCGATCGCCACGGTGCCTGCGTGATCCTGACGCTGCTGTGGCTGGCCGCCTGCCACGCGCCCGGGGACGATTCGGCGGCCTGCGCGGAGACCTGCGCCTGTACGCCACCCGCCGTGACGATCGGTACCGGACCGCTCCCGTTCGCTCCGATGACCGAGGGCCAGGACGTGGTCATGGTGCACGGGCCCCAGGGGGGATGGCACGTCCTGGCGGGGCTGCGCGCCTCCGGCGTGCAACGGATCGTCCGCATCCACTACACGCTGGACGCGCTCGTGGCCGAGCCCCCGGTGCGGGTGAGCGACACGCGGTCCCGCGTCATGCTGGTGACGGATGCGGCGTGCGGCGGGGACTACCCCGACCTGTTCGGCTACCTCGACGTGCGGGCCCTCGCGGACGGGGAGCGCGACACGCCGCCCGAGTTGCTCGACGGCGCGCTGCTGCGCATGACGCTGGGTGTGGAGGACGAAACGGGCCGCTCCGCCGAGGCCTCCCTCGACGTGCGGGCCGTCCCGGACCCCGTGGACGTCGGCGCGCGGTAGACAAAAGGTGCCCCGCCCCCGCGAGGGGACGGGGCGGTGGGTACACGGTACAGACCGCCGCGTGACGTGTCACGGCTCCGGGTCCGCCGAAGCGGCCCGGGGACCCGGTCCTCCGCGGGGCGTCGAAGTCCGCGCGACGCACCGCCGCAGCGGTGTTCCCTCGTCGGCGCAAGGTCTCCGCACGTCCTGCCCGGGTCTCCGGGGTTCTGGCGCCCCGGCTGCGACCCCCGTCCCGCGTGTCGCGTCGTCTCCCTCCCCACGCCAAGCTCCTACGACCGTACGCGACGCGGTCAACTGGCAGCGGGAGGGCAGCGCGGGTAGGAACCTCCGTGCATCGACGCGCCCGCCCGCTCCTTTCCCCGTGGCTCGTCGCCGTGGTCGCCTGCACCGGACCGGGCGGGGACACCGCGGCCCCGGTGGTGCTCGTGCGCGGAGAGGCCGGCGTGCTCGCACCCGACCGCGCGGCCCCCCCCCGCGCCGCGGAGGCCGCCCCGCCGGTCCCGGCCGAGACCGCGGCGTTCCTGGCCCACGCCACCCCGGACGACGTGGCCCGCGGCTTGGTCGCGCTGACCTCCGCGCCCGGCGCGCCGGCCCTCTCGGACCCGCAACGCGCCGCGCTCGCCGAACCCCTCCGGCGCGCCCGCGACACCCGCCGCCGACGCGATCTCCTTCGCAGCGAGGCCCGCGCGGCCGAAACCGCCTGGCTCGACGCAAGCGCCGACCTGTGGACGACCCTCCCGCCCTCCGCCCAGGAGCGACTCGCCCGATGAAGCGCGCCGCCGATGCCACCCTCCTCGTCCTTCTCCTCGCGGCGCTCGCGCAGGTCGGCTGGCAGCTGACGGCGGGACGGGACGGCCACGCGGTCCTCGCCGTCCCGATGCTGCGCCCGGGCGACGCGCCCGGAAGCCTCCACGCCCCGGGGGCGCCGGCACGCGCGGCACGCGCGGCGCTGGCCACGCAGGGCACGGTGATCACCGCGGAGGACCTGGCGCGCGGCGTGCTCGCCCTCGAACGCGGAGAGCTGGAGGGGATCCCGCCGCTCGACGCGGCCACGCGCGTCGAGGTGTCGGAGGCGCTGCGCAAGGTCAACGACGCGCGGGAGGCCCTGCTCGCCCTGGAGACGAAGCTGGCCGCGGAGGACGCCGCGCTGGCCGCCGACGCCCGGGCGCTCGCCGCCACGCTCACGCCCGAACAACGCGCGTGGGTCCTCGCCCAGCGCGACCAGGCCAGCGTCGCGGACGTCGAGCGCGCCTACTGGGACGCCGTGCTCGCCGCCCTTCCGCCGACCGCGTCCTCCCCGGACGCCCCGTGAACCGACCGGGCCCGGGGCGGCTGCTGGCGCTCCTGTGCGCGGGGGTGCTGAACGTGGGCATCGCGCTCCTGCCGCCGCTGCCCGCGCGCCCTGCGCGCGTGCGGGTGCACCCGGTCGCACCCCCGCTCGTGCACGTGCCGGCCGCCGGCGAGCAGGTCCTCGGCGACATGCCGCCGGCCCCGCCCGACGCCCTGCTGCGCGGGCTCGAGCGCGTGATCGAGGCCACCGGCGACCCTGCGCAGCGCAGCGCGCGGGTGACCCTGCGCCGACGCGCCGAGGCGCTGGTGCACGCCCGGGGCGGCGGCCACGCCCCCCGCGCCGAGGTGGCCCGGGCCACGGCAGGCGTGGTGGCGCGGCTGGGGCCGGAGCGCACGGAGGCGATGATCGCCGCCCGCGAGCGCCTGTCGGCCTCGCTGGCCGAGGGACGCGCCTGGGACGAGGCCGTGGCACGGATCGCCCCGTGACGCGCCTGCGCGCGGCCGGACGCATGGCCGGCCTCGCGTGCCTCGCGGCGCTTCCGATCCTTCCGGTGCTCGACGCGCTGGGGCGGGGCGCGTACCTCGCCGACCCGCGCTCCGAGCTGCCCGTGCGCCTGTGGCTGCGCGCCACGTTCCCGGCCCACGCCTGGCGACCGCCGGGCTGGCTCGGCGCGCCCACCGACGCGCCCTCCGTGTGGGGCGGACCGGTGGCCACCCTCGGCTGGCCGGAGCCCGGGTGGCTCAACAACCCCGACGTGCTCGGCGCGGTGCTCGACGCGCTGCTCGTCCCGGCCCTCGGCGACGTCGGCGCGTGGAACCTGCGCGTGGTGCTGGTGACGTGGGCCAACCTCGCCGCGGCGACGTGGCTCGCACGCCGCTGGCTCCGCGATGACGTGGCGGCGCGGGTGGCCGGCCTGGGCGTGGCGTTCGCGCCGCTGTCGTGGAGCTACGGCGTGGACGGCGCGATCTCCGACACCCTCCACCTCTGGCCGTGGCTCCTCGCCGGGGGGCTCGGCGCGCGGGCGGCCGAGGAGGATCGAACCGGCCCTGCGCTCGCATCGGGCGCGATGGCCGGGCTGGGCGTGGTGGCGTGCCCGTACCACGCGCCGATCGCGGCCGTGGCGCTCGCCGTGGGTGTTCCGGCGTGGGGGTGGCTCCGACGCGCGGAGGGCCGGGCGCTCCGTCCGGCACGCGTGCTCCGGCTCGCCGCCGTGGCGCTGCTCGCGAGCGCCGTCGTGGCGGCCCCGCAGCTCGCGTCGCTCGCGCGCACCGTGTCCGCCGAGGCCTCCTTGCTGCATCGGGAGGACGTGGCGGCCACCCGCCACGCGCCACCGTGGGACGCGCTGCGGCCGCAGGTCGCCGCCGGCTACGCGGTTCCGCTGCGGGACTACCTGCGCGCCGGCCCCGAGGGCGTGGCCACGCGCGACGTCGGTTCCCGCTATGCCCGCAGCGTGTTCCTGCCGTGGACGCTCCTCGCGGCCCCGCTGCTCGCGCTCGCCGTGCACCTGCGCCGACCCGCGGACCCACGCCTGCTGCGCGGGGTGGGGGCCTGGACGCTCGTGGCGGCCGTGGGCGCGCTCGTCGCGATGGGTCCGTTCGTCGTGCTCGCGCCCGGCGTGGGGACCGCCGCCCCGTGGAACCTCGCGTACCTGGCCGCGCACCGGTGGATCCCCGGCGTGGCGCTCGTGCTGGAGGTCTTCCGGTTCGCGTGGATTCCCGCGGTGGCGATGTCCTTCGCGGCCGCCGGCGCGACCGCGAGCCTGGCGGCGTGGCGTCCCGCCACGTCCGGCGTCGCCCGCTGGGGAATCCTTCTCCTGCTGACGACGGAGCTCGCCGCCCACTCGGCACGGCTGGGACCACGCCCCGTCGCCACCCCCGCGCCCGACCCCGCGCTCGCGGGCCTCGACGCCGTGCTGCCGCCGGGCCCCATCGTGGCGCTCCCGTTCTTCGCGCATGGCACCAGCCGTTTCCAGCGGATCCACCTGCTGGAGCAGCGCGTGCACGGCCGCCCGCTCGCCGACGGCGTGGCCGGCATCCCGCCGGCGTTCCTGCGCGCCAACCCGTTCACCCGCGCGCTCCTGGCGCTCGAGCGCCCCGGTGACCCCGAGGGAGCCGCGCCCTCCGACCCCGCGCGCCTCGCGTGGGGCCGCGCGGCACTCGCGCGCGCCGGCTTCGTCGGCGTCGTGCTCGACCCCGACGCCTACCGGGACCCGGACACGTTCCACCGCGCGGCCGCGGTGCTCGGCGGAAGCGGCGTGCCGCTCGGGCGCCACGTGGTCTGGCGGCTGGACGCGCCGCCGTAGCTACGGCACGCCCCCGAGCCACGCGAAGAACGCCAGCAGCCCGGCGAGCCCGACCAGGTAGCCCACGAACTCCATCGCGATGCCGGGCGGGTGGGCGTTCGGGACGGGCGGGGCGTCCTCAGGCAGCGCCGCCTCGCCGCGCGCCCAGCGAAGAAGCCCCGACGGCCGCGGTACGAGCATGGGCACCACCGCACGGTAGGCCGCGTAGCGCGCGCCGAAACGCTGGTCGCAGAAGCGCTCCTGCAGGTAGCGGTTCGTGAGCACGCTGTAGGCCACGAGCACCGGCACGAACAGCACCAGGAACGCCCCGGAGCGCCACGCCACGCCGAGGCCCACCACGCCGAGCAGCTTGCCGAGCACCGACGGGTGCCGCACGACCGTGTACGGCCCCGAGTCCACCAACGTGGTCGGCCCGCCGTCGACGTGCGTGCCCGGCGACCCGCCCCCGGCCAGGTAGAGGTACCCGTAGACGTACCAGACCCACGCGCCGCCCACGGCGATCGCGGCCACGCCGAGCGCCCGCGCGGGACCCTCCGCGAGCCACGGCCCCCAGCCGAGCCGCGCGTCCACCCGCGTGGCGAGCCAGCACATGGCCATGGCCGCCGGAAACATCACGAACGCGTGGACCGCGAAGTTCCGGTACAGCTCCGGCGCACGGATGGCGGCCATGCACGCCGCGAAGCCGGGACGCCGCGCGGCGTGCGGGTTCGGGGCGGCGACATCTGGCGGCATGCGAGCGCCTAACGCGCGCACCCGGGGGGCGTTGCGGGGGGCGGGAAGCCCCCCGCCCCAGGACTCAGGCGTTCAGGACGTGGATGGCCTCGCCGAGGGCGGCCTTGCAGGCCTCCATCACGCCCTCCCCGAGGGTGGGGTGCGGGTGGATGGAGAGCGCCACGTCGAGCACCTCGCAGTCCATCTCGACCGCCAGCACGCACTCGCTGATGAGGTCGCTGGCGTGCGGCCCGCAGATGGTCACGCCCAGGATGCGGTTGTCGGCGGCGTCGGCCACGACCTTCACGAAGCCGTCGGTCTCGCCGGTCGTGAGCGCGCGCCCGATGGCCGCGAACGGAACCTTGCCGACCTTCACCGCGTGGCCGCGCCCGCGCGCCTCGTGCTCCATGAGCCCCGCGGTCGCGATCTCGGGATCGGTGAACACCACGGCGGGCACGGTCTTGGCGTCGTTGAACGCGGCGTGGCCGGCGATCACCTCGGCCACCACCTCGCCGTCGTGGCTGGCCTTGTGCGCGAGCATGAGGCCCGTCGTGCAGTCACCGATCGCGTACACGCCGGGGATGCTGGTCTTGAGCTGCGTGTCGGTGGCGATGAAGCGTCCCTCCATCGCGACGCCGACGTTCTCCAGGCCGATGCCATCGGTGTTCGGACGACGGCCGACGGTGACGAGGATCACGTCGACGAGGAGCGTCTTTTCGCCCTCGGGCGTGGCGTAGCGCAGGAGCGCGCCGTCCGGGGTCTCCTCCCAGCCCTTCGCCTGCGCCTTCAGCTCGATGGTGACGCCGCCCTTGCGGAGCTTGCGGTCGATGAGCTTGACCACGTCGGCGTCGAAGCCGGGGAGCACCTGGTCCGCCATCTCGATGACGGTCACCTTGCTGCCGAGCTTGGCGTAGACGCCGCCGAGCTCCAGGCCGATGTACCCGCCGCCGATGACCGCCACGCGGGGCGGCAGCGTGGCGAGGTCGAGCGCCTTCGTGCTGTCGAGCACGCGCGCGTCCTTGAAGCTGAACCCGGGGATCTCGATGGGGCGGCTGCCCGTCGCGATGACGACGTGCTCGGCCTCCACGCGCACCTTGCCGCTGCCGTCGGCCTTCTCGACCTCGAGCACCTTCTGCCCGACGAAGGTGGCCGTGCCGTGGAGCATGTCGGCCTTGTTGCCCTTGAGCAGCGTCTTGATGCCGCCGGAGAGCTTGCCGGTGATGCCGCGCTTCCAGGTCTGGAGCTTCTCCATGTTGATGCGCGGCGCGTCGACCTCGATGCCCATCGTGTCGGCGTGGGCGATCTCCTCGAAGCGCTTGGCGGCCGTGATGAGCGCCTTGCTGGGGATGCAGCCCACGTTGAGGCACACGCCGCCCCAGTACTCGCGCTCGATGACGAGGGTCTTCACGCCGAGCTGCGCGAGGCGGATGGCGCAGGGGTAGCCGCCCGGGCCGGCCCCCAGGACGACGGCGGTGTACGACAGGGTCTCCATGGGCTTCCTCCGCAGGCGCCCCGGCTAACACGCGCAGACGCCAACGGCGCGGGGGGCGCCCGCGCCGTTGGGGTGGACGCGGCCCGGGCTACCGCTGCAGCGTCACCGCCCACGGAATCTCCAACGGTCCACCCGACGCCACCGGGTAGCCGGACTCGACGGGAGCAGCGTAGTGGCCGATGCCGCCCGAACCCTCGCGGATGGCGATGTAGAGACAAACGGGAGAGTTGCCCTGGGAGTCCAGCGCCACGTTCGTGAGGGTGGCCTTCCCCGCGTCTCCCGCGCCGGTGGGGCACGTGATCGAGACCATCTCACAGGAGGTGGCGGAGGCGTTCGTCAGGCACTGTCCGGCGGTGACCGTCTGGTAGACCGTCAGGGAGAGCGGATCGTTGGAGCCGCTCTGGGCAAGGGAGCAACTCCCGCTGGACGGACGCCGCGTCACCTTCAACCCGCACATGGGAGAGTTGGGCGCTTGGGCGGTCGTGACCGTGCCGCTCACGGTGAACG
>JBDLRI010000103.1:0-2973 GCA_039800105.1 Pseudomonadota bacterium | reverse complement strand
GGGGGGGGCCTTGCCGGGGGGGGGGGGCCCCGCCGCGGGGGGCGGGGTTGGGGTGGGGGGGGGCCCCCCCGCCCCCCGAGGAGGGAGCCGAAGGAGACGCAGGTGCGGCCGGCGCGGCCGCGGCGGCCGGCGATGCGGCGGCCGGAGCTGCGGCGGGTGCGGCGGGGACCGCGGTGCGCGCCATGCCGGCGTACTCGGTGAGGAGGGCGGAGATGTCCTCGCCGGCGTCCTTGCCGAGGATGGCGATGGGAAAGTCGACGGGCACGGAGTCGCCGGCCTTCGCGAGCAGGCGCAGCACCACGGCCTTGTCGAAGACCTCGATCTCCGCGGTGGCCTTGTCCGTCTCCACCGTTGCGACCGCGGTGCCCGCGGCGACGCTCGCGCCCTCGGCCACGAGCCACTCCCCGAGGACGCCCTCGGTCATCGTCGGCGATGCCGCCGGCATGCGGAAGAACTCGGCCATCAGCGCCTCCCCATGACCCGGCGGGCCGCGTCGACGACGCGCTCGGGCGTGATGATCACCTGTCGTTCGAGGTTCGTCGCGTACGGCTGCGGCACGTCGCGGTTGGTGACGCGCAGCACCGGCGCGTCGAGCAGATCGAAGCAGCTCTCCTGCACGCGCGTGGCGATCTCGGCGGCCACGCCCGCGAACGGGAAGCCCTCCTGCACCACCACCATGCGGTGCGTCGCGGCGACGCTCTCGAAGAGCGCCTCGTGGTCGAGCGGCCGGATGCTGCGCAGGTCGAGGACGCGCGCGGAGATGCCTTCCTTCGCGAGCAGGTCGGCGGCGGCGCGCGTGGGGTTCATCGCCTTGCCCCACGACACGAGCGTCACGTCCGTTCCGTCGCGCTCCAGCCGGGCCTTGCCGAGGGGGACGAGGAACTCCGCGTCGTCGACCTCCTCCTTCACGCCGTACATGAGCTCGCTCTCGAGGAACAGTACGGGGTTGTCGTCGCGGATGGCACTCTTGAGGAGCCCGTAGGCGTCGGCGCAGGTGCTCGGCACGACGACCTTGAGGCCCGGGAAGTGCGCGTAGATGCTCTCCACCGCCGTGCTGTGCTGGCTGCCGAGATTCTCGGCGTGGCCGTTCGGGCCGCGGAACACGATGGGCACCTTGTACTGGCCGGCGCTCATCTGGTAGATGCGCGCGGCGTTGTTCACCACCTGGTCGTACGCGACGAGGCTGAAGTTGAACGTCATGAACTCGATGATCGGGCGCATGCCGGCCATCGCGGCACCGATGCCGAGACCGGCGAAGCCGTTCTCCGCGATGGGGGTGTCCACCACGCGCTCGGGCCCGAACTCCTCGAGCATGCCCTGGCTGACCTTGTAGGCGCCGTCGTACTGGGCGACCTCCTCGCCCATGAGGAACACGCTCGGATCCCGGCGCATCTCCTCGACCATCGCGCGGCGGATGGCCTCGCGCATCTGCAGCATCGCCATGGTTCAGGACTCCTTCGGGGTCGCCGCGGGCGCGTAGGTGAAGTCGTAGAGGCCCGACACCTCGGGAATCGGGGACTCGTCCGCGAACGTGGCCGCGGCGTCGGCCTCGACGTCGACGCGCGCGTGCACCGCGTCGAGCCGGGCGTCCGTCCAGCCGAAGGCTTCGCGCAGGCGGGCGGAGGTGATGGCCAGCGGGTCGCTCTTCTTCTTCTCGTCGAGCTCGCCGGGACGGCGGTACTTGGCGGGGTCGGACATGGAGTGGCCGCGGTGCCGGTAGGTGACGGCCTCCACGATGACCGGGCCCAGTCCGGCGCGCGCGTGGCTCACCGCGTCGTGCATGCGCTGCCGGACCAGCTCGACGTCGAAGGCGTCGAACTGCGCGCGGACCATGCCCACGCCGAGGCCGCGCTGGCTCATGTCGGTCAGCGCGCTCTGCCGCTCGATGGACGTGCCCATCGCGTAGGCGTTGTTCTCGCACACGAAGACCACCGGGAGCTTCCACAGCTGCGCGAGGCACATCGCCTCGAAAAAGGCACCCTGGTGGGCCGCGCCGTCCCCGAACCACGCGAGCGCGACGCCGCCGGTCTTCTGCTGCTTCATCGCCCACGCGACGCCGACGGCGAGCGGGACCTGCCCGCCGACGATGCCGTAGCCGCCCATGAAGTTCACGGAGGCGTCGAAGATGTGCATGGACCCGCCGAGCCCGCGCGTCGTGCCGGTCGCGCGCCCCTGCAGCTCCGCCATGACGGCCTTCGCGGAGACGCCCTTCGCCATGGCCTGGCCGTGCTCGCGGTAGCCGGTCACCCAGGCGTCCTGCGGCTGGCATGCGGCGGCCGCGCCCACGGCGACCGATTCCTGGCCGATGTAGAGGTGGCAGAACCCGAGGATCTTCCGCTGGGAGTAGGCCTTCGCGGCCAACTCCTCGACACGGCGGATCAGCACCATCTTCTCGTAGAGCGCGCCGAGACCGTCGCCGTCGAGGGCGGGGAGCCCCCCGGCGGTCGGAAGGGGCGGCGGCAGCACGTGGTCAACGGGCACGTTCTCTCCTGTGGCCGCAGGACGTATCGCATGGCACACGTCCCGCAACGCTGCGGCGACGCCTCGGCGCGGTCCATCTCGCGGGTGCGTTAGGGGGCTCACGGGGAGAAAGGACATGTCGGAGGCGACGACCCGGAACGTGCGCGTGGCGGTGGAACCGGAGTTCCTCGCGCAGCATTCCGACCCTCGAGCGGGCGTGTGGGCCTACGCCTACCACGTGTCGATCACCAACCTCGGCGCGGAGAGCGTGCAGCTGCTCTCGCGCCACTGGGTGATCACGGACGCGAACGGCCGGGTCGAGGAGGTGCGCGGTGCCGGCGTGATCGGGGAACAGCCGGTCATCGAGCCCGGCGAGACGTATCGATACTCCAGCGGGTGCCCGCTCCCCACGGCGATGGGCACCATGCACGGATCCTACGAGATGGTGTCGCGCGCGGGTCGGCGCTTCGACGTGACCATCGCGCCGTTCACCCTCGTCGAGCCCTTCGGGCT
>JBDLRI010000102.1:0-9103 GCA_039800105.1 Pseudomonadota bacterium | reverse complement strand
CCGACGCGGACCCGGACACCACCACCGACCCGCTCGACGACGACTCCGACGACGATCGTCTGCTCGACGGCGCCGAGGATGCCGATGGCGACGGCGCCGTGGGTGCCGGCGAGACCGATCCGGACGATGCGGACACCGACGGCGGCGGCATGAACGACGGCGACGAGCTGCTCAACCACGTGCCCCACCGCGACCCGCTGTTCGCCGGCGACGACGACGGCGACTCGGACGACGACGGGCTCCCCGACGCCTACGAGAATTTCATCGGCTCCAACCCGCTCGACCCAGACTCCGACGACGACGGCCTGACGGACGCCGAGGAGGCCGGCGAGGACGGCCTGGGCACGGACCCGATGGATGACGACTCCGACGACGACGGTCTGACCGACGGCGAGGAGGTCAACACCCACGACACCGACCCGATGGATGACGACTCCGACAACGACGGTCTGACTGACGGCGAGGAGGTCGACACCCACGGCACCGATCCCAACGACATCGACAGCGACGACGACGGTCTCGATGACGGGTTCGAGGTGAACACCCTCGAGACCGACCCGCTCGATCCGGACACCGATGACGACGGCATCGTGGACAACGTCGAAGGGACGGACGAGAATGGCGTCGCCGGACCGGTCGACACCGACGGTGACGGCGTCATCGATGCGCTCGACGACGACACGGACGGCGACGGCATCTCCGACGCGCAGGAGACCGACTCCGACGCGGACGGCGACGGGCTGCGCAACTGGCGTGATCTCGACAGCGACGGGGACGGCCTGTCCGACCGCATCGAGGGTGTGACCAGCACCGACGGGGACAACACGCCGGACTACCTCGACACGGACTCGGACGATGACGGCATCGTCGACGCCGACGAGGGTGACCCCGACGGCGGCCCCGACACCGACGACGATGGCACGCCGGACTGGCGCGACCTGGACAGCGACGGCGACGGCCTGACCGACAACGCCGAGGACGATGTCGACAGCGACGGGGACGGCACGCCGGACTTCCGTGACCTCGACAGCGACGGGGACGGCTATGACGACGCCGTCGAGCGCGAGGCCGGCAGCGCCGGCGCGGATGCCGCGAGCATCCCGCCGGGTAGCTACAGCGGCGGTTGCGCGTCGACGGGCGCCGACCCCGTCGGCGGTGTCGCCGGCCTTGGCCTCACCGTGCTGGCGCTCGCGACCGCGCGTCGCCGCCGCGCCTGAACGCGATGTTCCCGGGCGTGCGGCATGTGCGCCCGGGTCTCCCTTCCCGAACCCTTCTCCGCGGTTGACCGATGAACCTCCTGCTCCTCTCCCTCACGGGATTCGCTTCCGCCGCCGAAGTGGCGGCCGGCGGCATCGCGCCGGACATGAACGTCCAGTCCTTCCGGCCCTCCGTCGACTCGTACACCTTCTTCCGTCTCACGGACTCGAACGTGGCCCCCGAGGGTGCGTTCCTGTGGCGTGCGACGACGAGCTGGTCCAAGGACCCGCTCCAGTGGACGGACTACTTCGGGAACGACACGTCGCTCGTCGGAAACCTCGTCCAGACGGACCTCGCCGCCGGGTACAGCCTCGGCCGGCTCCGCCTCGGCGTCGACGTGCCGGTCGTGTGGCGCTCCTTCGGCGCGACCAGCGACCTGGTGGCGGATGCGACCGGGCTCGGTGACGTGACCCTCGACGGCAAGCTCCGCGTGCTCGACGGCGGCGTCGGGGTGGCCGTGTCCGCGCGTACGTTCGTTCCGACCTCGACCCTCGGCGCGCCGCTCGCGGGAGCCTTCGGCGGCGAGGTCGAGGTGGCCGCGGACACCCGTATCGGCGACAAGATCGTGGCGGCCGGCACCCTGGGCACCGTGCTGCGCGACGCGCAGGACATGGAGAACGTGCCGTGGGGAAGCCAGTTCCACGTCGGACTGGGCGCCGCCTACAGCGTGTCCGAGTCCGTCTCCGCGGTCGCGGAGATCGACGCGAACGGCCAGTTCAGCTCGCTCGATCAGGCGGTCGGTCGTCCGTCCGAGGCGCTCGTCGGCGCGAACGTGACCGCGGGAAAGCTGTTGGTTCGTCCTGCCGTGGCGTTCAGCCTCGGGGACGCGGTGGGCGTCCCGGCATGGCGCGCCGTGCTCGCGGTCGGAAGCGCCCCGTTCGTGGCGCCGCCGCCGGTGCTCGACGCGGATGGGGACGGACTCGCCGACACCGCCGACGCCTGCCCCGACAAGGCCGAGGATCGTGACTCCTACGCCGACACCGACGGATGCCCCGAGCCGACCGAGGTTCGGGTCAAGGTCGTCGACAGCGATGGAATCGAGGTGAAGGACGCCGGTTGGACCATCGGTAGCCTCTCCGGCAAGCCGGGTGACACGGTCAAGCTCGAGGCCGGCAACGCCACCGTCAGCGTCGGAACCGTGCAGAAGGCCGTCGTCGTACCGGCCGGTCCGCCGATGGAGGTGGTCGTAACGGTGCCTGCGCCGCGTGGCACCATCGTCGTCAACATCGTGGACAAGAACGGGAAGCCCGTCCCGAACGCCGCATGGAGCGCGTCTGGGCCGACGAGCCTCAAGGGCCAGCCCGCGGGGAGTTATCCGCTGCGTCCGGGTTCCTACAGCGTGAGCGCCACGGCACCGGGCTTCAAGAAGCTCGAGAAGGCCGCGGAGGTCCAGAAGGACGGCACCATCACCCTCGTGCTGGACATGGAGCCCAGCAAGGCCGAGCTCTCGGGCGCGAAGATCGAGATCAAGGACTCGGTGTACTTCGAGACCGGAAAGGCCATCATCAAGCCGGAGAGCTTCGCGCTCCTCGACGAGGTGGCGGGCATCCTCGCGGACCACCCCGAGCTCACGCGCATCCGCGTCGAGGGACACACCGACAGCCGGGGTGACAACGCCAAGAACAAGGCGCTCTCCCAGAGCCGCGCGGCCTCTGTCGTGACCTACCTGGTCGGCAAGGGGGTCGCCGCGGACCGCCTCGAGTCAATCGGCTACGGCGAGGAGAAGCCCCTCGTCAAGGAAGTGAAGGACACCGATCGCGCCAAGAACCGCCGCGTGGACTTCGCGGTCGTCGGCCGCAGCGACGGCGCCCAGCACGGTGAGATCAAGCAGATCGACACCCAGGGCGACAAGCCCCGCGACAAGTAGGGCACCTCGGGGGTCCGGGGCCTCTGCCCGCGTGCGCGGGCAGGGGCCCTTGTCGTAGGGGGTGGCGTCGTCGGGCGGGTGCGGCGAGCGGCCTCACGCCGCCGCGTTGCGTGCGAGGACCCGTGTCTCCCGCATCCGCAGCGCGACGACGGCGCCCGATGCGAACGTGAGCGCGGCCACGACCCATACCGCGGACCCGATCCCGTACGCGTCCGCCACCCAGCCCGCGAGCAGGGCGCCGATGGCGTACCCCAGGTCGCGCCAGAGCCGGTACACGCCGACCGCCGAGGCGCGCCACGAGGGGTGCGCCACGTCGCCGATGGCGGCGAGCAGAGTCGGGTAGACCATCGCGGTGCCGAGGCCGAGAAGCACCTGTCCGAGTGCGAAGGCCGCCATGGTGTGCCCGGTGGCGATCACGGCGATGCCGAGCGCCTGCACGATCATGCCCCCCGCGATCATCCATTTGCGCCCCAGGCGATCGGACAGGGCACCCGTGACGAGCTGGGACACGCCCCACACGGCAGGGTACAGCGCCGCCAGCCAGCCGAGGTCGGCAAGCCCGATGCCGGCCGCCGCGAAGATGCTCGGAAACAGCCCCCACGCCATGCCGTCGTTCAGGTTGTTCACCAGGCCGGCCTGCGTGACCGACGAGAGCTCGCGGTCGGTGAGCGTCGTCCTCGCGAACACCTCGCGCGGGGTGGGGCCTTCCCCGTCGGTGAGGGGGGATGCCTGTCGGACCTCCTGCCGGGCGTGGTGGCGGGTCTCCCGCACGAGGAACGCCGACAGACCGAGCCCGGCCGCGACGTAGACGACGCCGAGGAGGAACGGCTCCGGGCGGAGCCCCCAACGCGCGGCGATCCAGCCGGTCGCGAGGGCGGAAGCGGCCACGGCGAAGTAGCCGGCGCACTCGTTGAGCCCCATCGCCAGTCCACGGCGTGCAGGGCCCGCCAAATCGATCTTCATGATCACCGTGGTCGACCAGGTGAGGCCCTGGCTGACGCCGAGCAGCACGTTCGCGCCCAACACCCAGGCCCAGCTCGGCGCCCACATGAGGAGGAACGGCACCGGCACCGCCACGAGCCAGCCCGCCACCAGGACCCGCTTGCGCCCCACGGCGTCCGAGAGGCGTCCGGCGACGTAGTTCGTCAGCGCCTTGCTCACGCCGAAGACGACGATGAACGACAGCACCGCCACCTTTGCCTGCAGTCCGAAGGCCTGCTCCGCGATCGGCGGGAGGAGGGTGCGTTCCATCCCCACCATCGCGCCGACGAAGGCGTTGACCACGACCAGGAGGGAGAATTGCGCGAGGTTCTCGCGGATGCCGAGTACCGGAGGGGTCATGGCGGAGCCAGTACACCCTCCGCCGCGAGGACGTCCACCCAACCCTTGCACGCGGCCAGCCGCGCGTCGATCACCTGCAGCTCGGCCTCCGCGGACGCGATCTCGCGCTGGTTCACGAAGATCAGGTTGCTGTCCCCGAGCGCGAAACGGGCGGCCTCGGCCTCTGCGACCCGCTGCGCCACGGCGACGAGCTGCTCGCTGAACGCGACGCGTGCGCGCGCTGCCTCGACCGCGCTGATGGCGTCGAGCACGTCCGCCTCGATCCGGTCCGTGGCGAACCGGAGATCGGCGTCGACGCGTCGCAGCACCGCCTGGGCGGCGTCCAGGCGTCCGCGCGCCGTGCGGGCACCGAGGGTCCAATCGGCCTGTGCGCCGACTTTCCACGACGGGGTGTCGGTCGACAACGTTCTGGCGTGCTCCCCGACGAGGTCCAGCGCGGGCAGGCGCTGGTTCCCCTGGAGGCGCACGTCGAGTGCCGCCTGCTCCCGTTGTGCCCGGAGGCGGACCAGCTCGGGGCGTTCACGGAGCGCGACGTCGCGCGCGTCCTCGGGCACGATCGCATCGGCAGGGGCCTGGAGCGTCGCGGGCAGCAGCGCGTCGGGCGCGAGCACCCGGCGCCCTTCGGCGTCGCGAAGGTGGAGGGACAGCTCGATGCGCGCCTGTTCGAGGGCACGGCGCGCCTGGATGCGTCGGTCGGTGCGCTCCAGCACGAGGCGCCGGCTGTCCTCGCGGACGATCGCCGGCACGTCTCCGAGGTCCACCTGCACGGCGAGCGCGACGTCGCGTGCCTCGGCGAGCGCGAGGAGACGCTCCGCGACGCGCACCCGCGCACCCGCGGCGACCCAGTCCCAGTACCGCGCGGCTGCGGCGCGGCGGAGCTCCAGTGCGCGCACGCGCACGTCGGCCTCCGCCACGTCGAGCTCGTGCGTCGCGCGATCCCGCGTCATGCGGCGCCGGTCGATCCAGGAGTCCCGCAGCAGCGGCAGCGATGCGGCGACCGAGAGCTCGGTCGCGCCGTCCGTCTCCAGTTCGCCTTGCCAAGGTTCGAACGTGCCTGCGCCGCGGCTCCAGGCGCCGGTGAGCTCGCCGCCCCAGGCGCGCAGGGGCACGCCGAGGCTCACCGACTGTGAGTCCCACGTACCCGGCTTGGCCTGTACCTTTGCCTTCAGCGCGGGGTCGAGGGCGCCCTCCGCCGCCACCCGTTCCCCCTCCGCCACACGCGCGCGCAGGCGCACCGCCTCCATGAGCGGGTGCGCCGCATCCACCGCCGTGAGCACGTCGCCGAGGGTGAGCACATCCGGCGCCGATTGCGACGGCACCGGTGTCCCGGCACGTGCCGAGGCCACCGCGACGCAGGCCCAACCCGCGAGCACGCGCGCGCCCCTCACTTCGCGGCGTCCTTTCCGCCTGCCGAGCCCTTCGACGTGACCGCAGCGCTCGGCGTCGCGGGGAAGCCGTGGAACTGTCTCCACAGCTCATACCCGAGCGGCACGCGGCCCAACAGGACCCATCCCACCGCCCGCGACCCCTGTCGCAGCACCGCGGGGCCCGGCCAGGCAGGCGCCGACGGATCCGGCACCGCCACCACCCGCACGGTTCCCGACGCGGCATCGCCCGATGGGTCCACGAGGCGGACGGTGCCGCCGAAGGTGCCGGCGGCTCCCCCGGGCGGACCCACGAACGCCACGGCCGGCCACCCCTCGAACTGGATCCGTACCGCCGCGCCCTCCGTCAACAACGGCTGGTCGCGACCCGGCACGCGGAGCTCCACGGCCCACGCGGACGCATCGGGGACCAGCTCGATGAGGGGATCGCCGGGCTTGACCAGCTGGCTGCCCGGATTGGCGATGATCCGCGAGACGCGGCCAGCGCGCGGCGCTCGCACCACCTGCGTCTGCTGCCGCGACACCCGGACCTCCGCGCGCGCCAGATCCGCGACGGCCGACTGCTCCGTCATCTCCGCGGCGTCGCGGGCCGCGCGCGCCTGCGCGACGTTGGCATCGGCCTCGGCCTGGGCGCGTGCGCGCTCCTCCCGGGCCGCCTCCTCCTCGGCGACCGCCGCGCGTACCGCCGCCACCGCCTGGGCCTTCGCCGCCTCCGCACGACGGGCGTCGGCGACGGCGACCTCGAGATCGCGCTGCGACGCGACGCCCTGCGCGACGCCCTGCTCGCGACGAAGCTTCTGTTGCAAATCCCGTTCCAGCTGCGCCTCGGCCTCCACGACCCGCTCCTCGGCCGAGGCACGCCGCTGGACCGCCGCCTGGACCCGCGCCTCCGCGGCGGCGATCGTGCGCACGCGCCCTTCCTGAAGGTCCAGGACGCGCCCCTCCATGGCGAGCACCGCCGCCCGTGCCGACGTCACGCGCTCGTCGAGGGCGCCAGCCTCCGCATGGAGCCGAGCCGCGTAGTTCACATCGATGTCCGCGAGCTCCACCAGGACGTCCCCTTCCTGGACGAACGAACCTTCGCGGACATGGACGTGGGTGACGCGTCCCTCGATCGGCGCATCCACGGCCTGGATGCGGTCGTTGGGGTCGAGCGCGATGACCTGGCCCACGGCCCGCGAGGACTGCTGCCAGGGGAGGAACAGCGTCGCGATGCCGAGCAGCGCGACCGCGACGACCGACGTCAGGAGGTGCCGCGCCCCTCCCGACGCCCGGGCGCGCAGTTGGGCGTGGAGCGCCGGGGGCGTCACGACAGCACCTCGAGGGCGGGGGTCTCCGCGCCGAGGTCGAGGCGATGCGTGCACCGCGACATGGCGTCGTGGTCATCGACCAGCACGAAGGTCACGCGTGCTTCCGAACGGAGGGAGGGCACCCGCGGCAGCAACGCCGCGTGGCGCGCGTCGACGAGGAGCACGCGCGGGGCGCCTGCGAGCGCCCGGGCGAGTCCGAGGCGGATCGTCTGCGCCTCCCCGAGCGGGCGTCCGTCCGGGGCGAGCACGTGGTCTGCGGGGACACGCTGCGTCACGTCGTCGAGGCCCGCTTCGGCCAGCGCGGCGTCCACCTGCGCGTCCGACACCTCGGGCCGTCCGAGGTGGATGTTCTCGAGGAGCGTGCCTTCCACCACCGCGACCCCGCGCACGAGGGCGGCCGCCTTGGAAAGGTCGGCGGGCAGTCCGCGCGGCAACGGGACCCCGCCGAATCGGACGACGCCCGACGTCGGCGCGCGCAGACCGGCCAGCACCTCGAGGAGCGTGCGTCGGCCGCTCCCCACGGGTCCCGTCACGGCCACCAGCGCGCCGGCGGGGACCTCGAACGAAAGCCCCGAAAAGGCGACCCGCCCGTCGTCGTAGACGTAGGAGAGGTTCTCGGCGGCGACCGGGAGCGGCCCGGTCGGGAGCGCGCGGACCTCCCGGGGAACGTCGCGCACCGGGATCTCGAGGAGGAACCCGATTTTGTCCAGGCTCGCGCCCAGGTCGTAGACCTGTTCCAGCTGCTTGCCGAGCTTGGCGAGACTGCCCAGGACCACGGTCATCACGAGTTCGGCGGCCATCAGCTGCCCCACCGTCAACTGTCCGGCGACGACGAGGAACCCGCCGAGCGAGAGCAACGCCGCGCTCGCCAACGCGTACAGCCCGAGGAGCCCCGCGACCTGTATGAACCAGGCGCGGAAATGCGCGGTGCGCGCGTCGAGGTACGTCTGCGAGAGGGCGTCGGCCCGCGCGCGCGCCCACGCCGCCCCACCCGCGCCGCGCACGGCGTGCGGATGCGCGATCATCTCCTCGAACCATCCGGCGACGGCGTGTTTCGCGTAGGATTCGGCGATCGCGGTGTCTGTCGCCCGCTTCGCCCGCACGCCCACGATCAACGCCGCGGCCAGCCACAGCGTGAGGGCGTAGCCAAGCAGGTAGGGATGGTACACGCCGAGCAGGACGGTCCCGGCGACCACCGCGACGACACCGCCGATGCCGTCGGTGAGCAGCTTCGCGACCGCCTTTTGGACGATTACGACGTCGAGGAAGCGATTGCCGAGCCGGAAGCGGTGCTCCCCGTCGAGGGCCTCCAGCCGCCCGTGCGGCAGGCGCCACGCCAGTTCCGCGACGAGGTTCACGAAGATCCGCCGCTGGAGCAGCTCGACCGTCCAGAGCTGGGTGAGCTGCAACGCCGCCGCGCCGAACAGCACGACGGCGACGAGCAGGGCGAGCCAGAGCACCGGCGCCACGAGGGTCCCGAACAAGAGGGTGTTGACGAGCGCCTGGACCGCCACCGGCACCGCGAGGCCCAGGACGGCCCCGAGTCCCGCGTACACGACCATCGCGCCGACCTCCCGACGCTCCAGTCGCACCAGCGCGACAACGCGGTCCCACGGGGACACGTGGTGCGACCACGCGTGGTGCGACGACGGTGCCTCGATCGGTCCGGACGCAGGCGCGAGCAGGAGGACGTATGCGTGCTCGAGCGTGCACGCACCGGTTCCGGACACGAGGGCCCACCCCGCATCGCTTCGCACCAGCCGCGGCGTATCGGGCGATTCGGTGTCGCTTCCGGTCGCACGCACCAGCGCGAGGCCGACGCGGGCCGCGAGACGCTCGACGACCGCCCACGGCTCCTCCCCGCCGCGGGCGCCCTCCGCCAGGACGCGCTCGGCGTGCACGGCGTCCAGCGGAGCCACGTCGAGCCCGAGGATGCGTCCCGC
>JBDLRI010000101.1:0-29516 GCA_039800105.1 Pseudomonadota bacterium | reverse complement strand
TGAGGTGCTCGACCGCGAGCCGCTCGTGCATGCCGCGCGGCTGCTCATCCTGGAGTGCACGTTCCTGGACGACCGCGTGCCGCCGGCGCTCGCCCACGCGAAGGGTCACGTGCACCTCGAGGACCTCGTGGAACGCGCGGACCTGCTGTGCAACGAGGCGATCCTGCTCACCCACATGAGCGCCCGCTACGACGACGCCACCATCCTGCGCCGCCTGGACGCGCGCCTGCCGCCGGACCTTCGCGCGCGCGTGACCCCGCTGCTCCGTGGTCCGCGCGACGATTCCTGACGGGACGCTCGCGCATGCGGTGTGTATCCCTCCTTCGAGGAACCTCCCCATGACGCGCCTCCCCGCCCGTGTGCTGCTCGCCTCCCTGCTCCTGGCCCCCTTTGCCGCCGGCTGCGACGCCGTGCAGGCCATCGCGCCGGCCTCGGCGGACTCCCCACGCGCCGCCGCGCCCCCCGCGGGCTTCAACCCGCAGGCGAGCCTCGCGCCGCTCGTGGAGGCGGTCCAGCCCGCCGTGGTCAACGTGTACGTGCGCTCGCGCAAGGCGATCCCGCGGGAGTACCAGTTCTTCTTCGGCATGCCCTCCGAGCGCGTCGTGCAGGGGCAGGGCTCCGGCTTCGTCGTCTCGCCCGACGGCTACATCGTCACCAACCACCACGTCGTGGAGGACGCCACCGACATCCAAGTGAAGTTCACCGACGGGCAGGAGCGCGCCGCGAAGGTGGTGGGCTCGGACCCCGCGAGCGACGTGGCGCTCCTCAAGATCGAGGCGGGCGGAAAGCTGGCGCACCTCCAGCTCGGCGACAGCGACGCGCTGCGCGTGGGGGACTGGGTCATCGCCGTGGGCAACCCGCTCGGCCTGGGCCACACCGTCACGGCCGGCATCGTGAGCGGCAAGGGCCGCAACATCCCCGACATGCCCTTCGAGGAGTTCCTGCAGACCGACGCGAGCATCAACCCCGGCAACTCGGGCGGGCCGCTCGTGGGGCTGGACGGGCGCGTGGTCGGCATGAACACCGCCATCATCCAGGGCGCAAACTCGGTGGGCTTCGCGATTCCGGCGGGCCACCTCTCCAGCGTGATCGCCGACCTGCGCAGCGACGGAAAGGTCGTCCGCGGCTACCTCGGCGTGCAGATGGCGACGCTCCCGCCCGCGGCCCGCGAGGCCATCGGGGACGGCGTGCTGCTGGCCGACGTGGTGCCCGACGGCGCCGCGGAGAAGGCGGGCCTGCTGCGCGGGGACGTGGTCGTGGAGATCGGCGGCAAGCCGGTCAAGGAGCCGCAGGACCTCCAGCGCGTCATCGGGACGCGCAAGCCCGGCCAGGACGTCGTGGTGGGCATCCTGCGCCGGGGCAAGCCGATGACGCTCACCGTGAAGCTCATGGAGCGGCCGGCGTCGCCGTAGCCGCGCGGGCCGGGGCGTTGCGGGGGCGGCCTGAGCCCCCGCCCCATCCACCCGCGGACTCAGCCCAGGTAGGGGTAGCGCCAGTCGGTGGGCGGGACGAAGACCTCCTTGATCGTGCGCGGGGAGATCCAGCGCTGGAGGTTGGCGGGCGAGCCGGCCTTGTCGTTCGTACCACTCGCGCGGCCACCGCCGAAGGGCTGCTGGCCGACCACGGCACCCGTGGGCTTGTCGTTCACGTAGACATTCCCGGCCGCGTGCCGCAGCGCCCCGAGCGCCTGCTGCAGCGCCATGCGGTCCCGCGAGAACACCGCGCCGGTGAGCGCGTAGGGGCTGGTGCCGTCGACGAGCGGCAGGACGCGGTCCCAGTCCGCGTCCTCGTAGACGAAGGCGGTGGCGATCGGCCCGAAGATCTCCTCCTGCATGAGCACGTGGCGCGGATCCTCGACCTGCACGACCGTGGGATCCACGAACCACCCGATGCGGTCGTCCGCGGTGCCGCCCGTGAGCACGCGCGCCGTGCTTCGGGCGATCTCCAGGTAGCGGCTGTGCTTTCGGAACGCGCGCTCGTCGATCACCGCCCCCACGAAGTTGGAGAGGTCGCGCACGTCGCCCAAGCGCATCTCCCGCGTCATGTCGACGACGAGGTCGGACACCTGCGGCCAGAGGCTCGCCGGCACGTAGAGGCGGCTCGCGGCCGAGCACTTCTGCCCCTGGTACTCGAAGGCGCCGCGCACGATGCCGACGGCGAGCGCGTGCGGCTCGGCGCTCGGGTGCGCCAGCACGAAGTCCTTGCCGCCGGTCTCGCCCACGAGCCGCGGGTAGGTACGGTAGGACGCGATGTTCTGGCCGACGCTGCGCCAGATGTGCTGGAACACGCCCGTGGAGCCGGTGAAGTGGACCCCGGCGAGCGCGGGGTGCGCCAGCACGGGGTCGCCCACGTCCGCACCGTGGCCGTGCAGCACGTTGATGACGCCGTCGGGCAGCCCGGCCTGACGAAGCAGCTCGAAGAGCTTCCAGCACGCCAGGCTCGATGGCAGCGACGGCTTCCACACGACGGTGTTCCCGACGAGCGCGGGCGCCGTGCACAGGTTCAGCGCGATCGACGTGAAGTTGAACGGCGCGATGGCGAACACGAAGCCGTCGAGCGGCCGGTGGTCCAGGCGGTTCCACTGGCCCGGCGCGCTCACGGGCGGCTGCTCCGCGAGGATGCCCTCGTAGTAGTGCACGTTGAAGCGCCAGAAGTCGATGAGCTCGCAGGCGGCGTCGATCTCCGCCTGGTGCACCGTCTTGGCCTGGCCGAGCATCGTGGCCGCGTTGATGCGGTCGCGCCACGGGCCGGCGAGCAGCTCGGCCGCACGCAGGAACACCGCCGCGCGGGCGTCCCAGGGCAGGGCCGCCCAGGACGCGCGGGATGCCTCCGCGGCGTCGATGGCGCGGGCGATCTCGGCGGGGCCCGCGAGGTGCACGCGCGCGAGCACGTGCCGGTGCTCGCAGGGCATGGTCACGTCCACCGTGTTGCCGGTGAACACCTCCACGCCGCCGACGACGCAGGGAATCTCGACGACCTGCGCCGACTGCAGCGCCAGCTCCCGCTGGAGCGACGCGCGCTCCGGGGAGCCGGGGGCGTAGCCACGGACGGGTTCGTTCACGGGAGGGGGGGCGTGGAAGGTGCCGGCGCTGGTCATGCCGGCAGGCTTATCCGCGCCAGAGCACCCCGGCGCGCCCGTCCACGGTCACCTCCTCGCCGTCGCGCAGGATCCGCGTGGCACCCACGATGTTGGCGATGGCCGGCAGGCGCATCTCGCGCGCGACGACGGCCCCGTGGCTGAGCTGACTGCCCAGCTCGAGCACCAGCCCGCCGGCGCGATCGAACACGGGCGTCCAGCCGGGATCGACGGCCCGGGTGACGAGGATCTCTCCGGGGCGTACGCGATCGGCCTCCTCCGGGTGTCGAAGGATGCGCACGCGGCCGCGTACCCGCCCCGGGGAGATGCCGAGGCCCTGCAGCCGCGGCGTGTCGGGCGTCGGGATCGGGAGCGCGGCGTCCCCCGACAGGAAATCGGGCGGATCGGGGTCCAGCGGCTCCCGCGCGCGCCGGGCGACGATGCGTCGCAACGCGTCCGCATCGAGGCGGCCCGCGGAGGCGTCCTCCAGTTCGCCGATCTCCAGGAACCGCACGTCGTCCGCGTCCTCGAGCCACCGCGCGCCGAGGGCGCGGAGCTTGCGCTTGAGCACCCAGAGGATCCGGTCGAGGTGGTAGCGCTGCTCCTCGCGGAGCCGCAGGTACGTCCGCGCGAGCTCGGTGACCCCGCGCAGGCCCGGTGGCAACGCGGCGAGGCGGGCCGCGACGTCCTCGGGATCCGGGGCCGTGGCGCGGGTGGTCGTGCCCGGCTCGGCCATGGCGCGGGCCAGGCGAAGCACGCTGTCGGGCTCCTCCGCCCATCGTGGCGACCAGATCTCCCAGCTCGCCGACGAGCGGTGGCCGTGGGCCGCGAGGATCTGCGCCAGGGCGTCCTCCGCGGCCTCGCCCCGCAGGACGCCGAGCGCGCGCAGCGCGCCGTTCACGCGGGCGGTGATGCTGCCCTCGGGCGGGTGCAGGAGCACGTCCGCGTCGTTCCCCAGCCACGGCGCGAGCAGGTCCCACGCGAGATTCGCGTACAGCAGCGAGGTGACGTGGATCCCGACGTAGGCGCGCAGGAGCGGCTCGGCAGCAGCCCACGCCGCCTCCGGCGGGGTGTCCTCCAGCGCGGCCAGGCGGTCGTCCAGCCGCGCGGCGAACTCCTCCCAGGCGGCGGGATTCGTGACCGGATTCCAGCGGAAGCGCGACCAGCGCTGATCCGTCGTGCTCTCCCGCACCAACGCCGCGAGGACCCGCAGGTCGGGCGGCGCCGCGGCGCGACGAAGCCAGCGCGTCTCCTCCTCCGGTGGGAAGAAGTCGAGCACGAACCGCGGCGGCGGCAAGCCCGGCAGCTTGAACGCAAGGTGCCGGAACACCGTCACGTTCACGTAGGGGTGCCCGCGCACGCGCCGGAACGGTGGCTCCCCGCCCAGGTACCGCGCGGAGGTGGCCGGGTAGGCGACGAAGTGCGACAGCAGCGGCGCGAGGAGACTCCAGCCGAGGGGCGTGGCGCCGTTCGGCCAGCGCTCCCCGACGAAGCGGCGTGTCCAGAGCGTCGCGCCGCCGCGCGGCAGCTCGGCGCGACCCGTCACCGGGCGCGCCTGGAGCAGCACCAGCGCACCCGCGCGGTCCTTCGCCCATTCGATGTCCTGCGGCTCCCCCAGGAGCGCCTCCACGCGCAGGCCCAGCGCGCACAGGGCCCGCACCTGGGCCTCCGCGAGCTTGGCGGCCGTCGGCTGCGGGCACGGCACCTGCATGGTGCCCCCCTGCGGCGCGCGCACGCGCTGGTGCGACTGATGCGCCGGCTGCGCCTGCACCACGCGCAGCCCGCGGGCGGCGAACGCGGGGGGCACGAGCCGCGCGAGCGCGCCACGGGGCCTGCGCATCACCCATCGGTCCGGCACCACCTGCCCGGCGACCAGGCTCTCCCCGAGCCCCCAGCACGCCTCCACGACCATCTCGGCCCACGAGCCGGTGAGCGGGTTCACGGTGAAGAGCACCCCGGCCACCTCGGCGTCGACCATCTCCATGAGGACGAGCGCCATGCCGCCGTCGTCCGGGGTCGCGGGACCACGGGCACGACACGCGTGCCAGCTCGCCCAGCACCGCAGGATGGCGGCGGGGACGCCGTCGGGCGGAACATCCAGCTCGGTGCGGTAGGCGCCGGCCCGGGCGTGCTCCCGACCGTCCTCGTCCGTCGCGCTCGACCGCACCGCGAGACGCTCCGCGAGGCGGGGGCGCGGAAGGTCCCACGCGAGCTCCGGGAGCCGCGCCGCGATCTCGGCGTGGCGCCCGTCGCGGTGCGCCTCGCCGAGCCCGTGCCGTGCCAGGAAGTCCAGGTGCGCCCGCACCGGAAGGATCCACGCGCGCGGCACGGGCAACCCCGCGGCCGCCAGCCGCGCCAAGTTGGCGCCCTTGCCGCCGGCCTCGGCGGGATCGGCCTCCGCGAGGGGGACGAACGGGTCGTGCGGCGCGACGCGTCGGGGCATGACGGGGCGGGGACTATCCGGCTCCGGCCTTGGCCGGGGGGCGTTGCGGGGGGCCGGGCGAAGGCCCCCCGCCCCAGGCGTCGTCAGCGGCCGAACACCGTGCGCTGGTCCCGCAGCAGTTCGGCGCAGTCCGTCCCGGCGTCCACCTGCTGCAGCACGAACCAGTTGGCGCTGCGGGTGGGGTCCGGCGTGTTGAGCTGCTCCAGGAAGTCGTCGCGGGTGGCGCCGAGGATCACCTGCTCCATGTCGACGTCGAGGTAGCCCTCGATGCGGTCGTTCGCGAGGACGGTGCCTTCCATGGACTGGATGTTGCGCTGCGCGAGGTACACCGAGCCCTCGATGAACCCCCACCCGGCGGAGATGTCGATGGTCATGCCGGGGTTGCCGTCGCGGTCCTGATCGATCACGCGCGGGTCGGAGGCGCGCGTCGGCATCGCGTCGTTCGCCGGGTCGTCGAGCTCCGCGCCGATGACGTCGGCGAACGGCCCGGCCGTGAACGCGGCCCCGGTCTCCGCGCGGTCCAGGCGCCCCGTCCGTGTGGCGGGCGGCAGCGCGTCCAGGAACGCATCCGGGTAGGTGACCTGCGCGGTGTGCGCCTCGGTGCTGGAGAGGCCACACAGCGTCTCGGTCCAGATCACGTCCAGCCCGCGGCGCGTCCACTCCACGAGGGCCACGGTGCGGGTGTCGCTCGGCGCAGACGCGCCTCCGAAGGGACTCGCGACCTGCACGCGCGTGGACTGCAGCATGCCGAAGACCCGGACGTCGGGCGGCTCCTCGGCGGGGCCGGTATCTCCCGGCTCCGTCGCCGTGTCGGTCGTGACCCCGCTGTCGAGGGACTCGCCCGGGTCACGCACGTCCCCGATGGAGAACCCGCCGGAGTCGTCGGAACCCCCGCACGCGACGAGGAGCAGTGACAGCGCGACCATGAAGCCTCCCACGCCCGAGTTGGCGCTCCCCCCTATAGCGCGCGAAGCACCCGACGGGCGGTCGGCAGCGCTACCGGAGGCGTCAGACGTCGAGCGCGCGCGCCATCGCCGCCACGCGGGCCGGGTCCAGCGGCGCCCGCACGTCGCCGCCGGCGTGCAGGGCGGTGCCGACGATCGCGCCGTCCGCCCGCGCGCGCCACAGGGCCGCGGAGACGAGGGACACGCCACTGCCCACCCACAGGCGCGGACCGCCGTCCCGGACCGCCGGGACGGCCTCCCGCACGCGCTCCAGCCGCGCCGGATCGGCCGCCTGGCCGGTGCCGTCGCCGGTGACGACGAGCACCTCGGCGCCGCCGCGGTGGAAGGTGTCCGACGCGATGCGGCCCGGGTCCGACAGGCCGAGCGGCGCCGCGTGCTTCACGAGCACGTCGGCCACGATGGCGACATCGGCGCCGAGCTCGCGACGGTACCGCAAGGTTCCGTGCGCGTCGCCCTGCAGCAGCCCCTGGTCGGTGACCATGGCGCCCACGTGGACGTTCACCCGCACGAAGGAGGCCCCCGTGGCGGCCGCGACGCCGACCCCGGCCCGCGCGTCGTTGCGCAGCAGGTTGATGCCCACGGCGAGCGACGGGTGACGGGCCCCGATCTCCGCCGCCAGCGCCCCGACGAACGCGACGACGTGCGGCTCCACCGGCCCGGCGGGGAACGGCGCGTCCCCGAAGTTCTCCAGGATGACGGCATGGGCCCCGTTCTCGGCAAGCACCGCGGCGTCGTGGAGCGCGCGGGCGCGCGCGGCCGCGAACCCCTCCGACGCGCGTGGCCCGGCCGGCAGCGGCGGCAGGTGGGCCACGCCCACGAACGCGAAGGGCCGCGCCCGCAGGCCGTTCACGCGCCGGCCGTCCACGCCCCGAGGCGCTGGCCGAGGCGCACGGGCTCACCGGGCGCGACGTCCCACCGCAGCTCCGGCTGTCCCGGCGCGGGGGGCGCGATGAGCAGGATGACGGTCGAGCCCATCTCGAAGCGGCCGAACTCGCCGCAGCGCGTCATCGTCGCCGGCGTCGGCAGCGTGGCGTTCATGCGCGGAGCGCCCTGGTTGGAGATGGTGTCCGCGAAGGTGACCTTGATGCGCCCCACGCCGAAGGCGCCGATCATCGCGAGCGCGATCTCGCCGCGGTCCGTGCGCACGAAACCGGTCAGGCGCTCGTTGCGGGCGAAGAGCCCGTCGACCGTCCGCGTCGCGGCGGGGAACACCGGCCACAGCTCGCCGGGAACGTAGTGGTAGCGGACGACCTCGCCCTCGCGGGGGGTGTGCACCCGGTGGTAGTCGCGCGGGGAGAGGTAGATGATGATGTACTGCCCGCCGTCGAAGCGCGCGGCGTCGGGCTCGTCGCCGCCGCCGAGCAGCTCGGCCGCGGAGAACGGCATGCCCTCGCCCTGCGAGAGCTGCCCGCCCTCGATTCGCCCGCAGGTGTAGACCTTGCCGTCGCACGGCGAGGCCAGCGCGTCCGCGTCCTCGCACACGGGACGCAGCCCCGGCCTGAGCGGCCGGGTGAAGAACTCCGTGAAGTCGCGGAAGTCGTCCACGTCGCCCACGCACTCGGTCATGTCGACGCCGTAGTGGTCGATGTACCAGCGCAGGAAGGCGCGGTGGAGGGGGCGCGGGAGCGCGCTCCGCGCGAAGGTCCCCATGGCACGGGTGACCCGGTTGCGCGGCACGAGCGAGAGGGCGGTGATGATGGCGGAGTCGTTCACGCCGCGTGGCTAACCGGAAATGGGGGATACGTGGGGCTCCATCCGGGAGCGTCCCATGTCCGTGTTCCAGCCCAACCTGCTCGCCGGCCGCCACGCCTTCGTGACCGGCGGCTCCTCCGGCATCAACCTGCGCATCGCGGAGCGCCTCGCGTCCCACGGGGCCCGCGTGTCGATCAACGGGCGGAAGCTCGACAAGATCGAGGCCGCCGTGGCCGGCATCACCGCGGCGGGCGGCACCGCGCGCGCGGCCCCCGCCGACGTGCGCGACCACGCCGCGCTGGAGGCCGCCATCCAGGGCAGCGTGGACGCCTGGGGCGAGCTCGACATCCTCGTGAGCGGCGCGGCCGGCAACTTTCCCGCGCCCGCGGTCGGCATCTCGTCCAACGGCTTCAAGTCGGTGATGGAGATCGACGTGCTCGGCACCTTCCACGCCGCGCGAATCGCGTTTCCGCACCTCCGCAAGCCCGGGGCGAGCGTCCTCCACATCTCCGCGCCGCAGGCCTTCGTGCCGATGCCGTTCCAGGCGCATGTCTGCGCCGCGAAGGCCGGCGTCGACATGCTGACGCGCGTGCTGGCCATGGAATGGGGCGCCGCCGGAATCCGCGTCAACAGCCTCACCCCCGGCCCCATCGACGGGACCGAGGGCATGGCGCGGCTCGCTCCCGGCGACGACGCCCGCGCGGCCGTGGCCCGCACCGTCCCGCTCGGACGGCTCGGCACCCGCGACGACATCGCCGACTTCGCGCTGTTCCTGTGCTCCGACGCCGCGAGCTTCGTGACCGGCGCGGTGCTGGTCTGCGACGGCGGACAGTCGCTCATGGGCGGCGGGGCCCTCATGTCCGGGCTCCTGGGCACCTGAGTGCGTCGCCCGCGCATCCTCGTCACCTGTGATCGCAGTCCTGGGGCGGAGGGGGGCGCGCCCCCCTCCGCAACGCCTCCCCCGCCGCCGGGCGCACGGGTACGGCCCCTGCGCGCCCAGGTGCACGTGGCCGAGGCGATCGTGGACCACCTGCGCGCCGCCGGCGCCACCGTGCTGCTCGCGCCCCCGGACGCGGATCCCGATCTCGACGGGCTGCTGCACGGCATCGACGGGGTCGTCGTCACGGGCGGCGGGCACGACATCCACCCGCGCCACTACGGCCAGGACGTGCGCGCCCGGATCGGCCGCACCGACGACGCCCGGGTCGCGCTGGAGCTTCCGCTCGTCCGCGCCTGCCTCGGGCGGGACCTGCCGCTCCTCGGGATCTGCGGCGGCATGCAAGCCATGGCGGTCGCGACGGGCGGCACCCTCGTCCAGGACCTCGCCACCTGCGTTCCGGGCGCGCTCGAGCACGAGCAGCCCCACGATCCCGCCGAACCCGCGCACGCCCTGCGCGCGGATCCCTCCCTGCGCGCGCTCTTCGGCGACGCCGTGAACTCCACGCACCACCAGGCCGTCGACGCGCCCGGCGCGTTCACCGCGTGCGCGTGGGCCCCCGACGGCGTGGTGGAGGCGATCCGGCTGCCGGCCGCACGGTTCGCGCTCGGCGTGCAATGGCACCCGGAATGGCGCGACGGGCGGCTTTTCCACGCGCTCGTCGCGGCGGCCCGCCCGTAGCGGCGGGTTCAGCCCGCGAAGCGGATCAACGCCTTCGGGTGCGTGCGGATGGTGGCCTCGAAGGAACCGCGCTCCCAGTCGCGGATGTCGACGAGCGTGCCGTCCCCGCGGTTGAGGATGTGCTCCCACACGGCATCCTGGATGCCGTTGGCGCGGTCCTCGAGCAGCGCGCGGGTGATCTCCCAGGTCTCGAAGATCCGCCGCCCCACGATCCCATGGAGCTGCAGGCCGTCCATCACCACCCGGTGCACGTCCTCGATCACGGCGTCGCCGTTCTTGACGCCGAACAGCACGGTGTGGCCGCCGCGGCGCGTGATCCTCAGCGCGTTGTTGAGCGAGCTGTTGAACCCCGCCATCTCCAGCGCCACGTCCACGCCCACGCCGTCGGTGAGCTCGCGCACGGCGGCCCGCAGCGACGGATCGCTGGCGTGGGGCCGGTCCGGCGGCGCGGGCTGGGGCGTGAGCACCGCGTCGCAGCCGAGACGACGCGCGAGCGCGGCGTGGTGGGGATCCACCTCGACGCCAATCACCTGGCGCGCGCCCATCCCACGCGCGATGAGCACCGCGAACAGGCCGATGGTGCCGCACCCGACGACCGCCACCGACTTGCCGCGCAGGTCGGTGGCCTGGCAGGCGTGCACCGCGTTTCCGAACGGCTCCTGCACCGCCGCGACCTCCGGCCGGATGCGCGCCAGATCGGTGCGCCACAGGCTGCGCGCCGGCAGCACCAGGTACTCCGCGAAGCAGCCGTCGGTGCTGATCCCGATGATGCGGTCGCGGGCGCAGACGTGCGTGTCGCCGGCCCGGCACTGGTAGCAGGCCTCGCAGATGATGTGGCTCTCGGTGGAAACCACGTCCCCCGGCCGATACCCCCATCGGGAGGCGGCCTCCGGGCCGACCTCCACGATCTCCGCCAGCATCTCGTGCCCCACGACGCGCGTCGTGCGGTCCTCCTCCGCCAGTGAACCCTCGATCATGTCCCCGAACGCCTTGCGCCACCAGATCCCGCGATCGCTGCCGCAGAACCCGGCGTACTTGACGCGGAGCAGCACGTGATCCGGTGCCGTGACGCGCGGCACGGGGACCCGCTCCTTCACGAGCCCCGTCGAGCGGGTCCAGCCGTCGCGCACGCGATCATAGGTCAGGGCGAGCATTGTGTCCGTCACGGGCACCTCTCCGGGCGCGACGCATATCCCGGGCCCCGGGGCCACGGGCCATGACCCCCGCGACGCTCCGCGCCGTTCGTGCCCGCGCCTACGCGCGCCTGCGCGCGACGGCCGACTCCCTCCTCCGGCAGGGGCTTCCGCCGGATCACCCCGAGATCGTCCGCGTGCTCTGTGCCGCCGCCCGCGCGCTCGGCGTGCGGCTCGCACCGGTCCCGGATCTCCTGCTGCGCGACGAGTTGCGGCGCACCTTCGGGCTGGACGCGCGCACGCTCCACCCCGTGATCCGGGAGGCCCACGACGTGGCGCTCCAGGCGCGCGTGGACCTGGTGCTGGCCCGCGCCATGGACGACGCGCAGCTCGACGGCATGGTGCGCGTGCGCGGCGCGCTGCGCGCGCCCTGCGTCGTCGTGGCGCCCACCACCGCGCCGCCGGAGCTTCTCGCCCGGGTGATCCGCAGGCTTGCGGGAGCGGCGGCCGTGCGGCTCGTGCCGGATGCGCACGGGACGGCCGGGGACGCGGCCGCGGCGTTGGCGGGCGGCGGGGTCGTGGTGGCCCCGTTCGACCATCGTGGCTGGCAATCCTACGACACGGTGACGTTCCTCGGGCGCCCGGCCACGCTGCCGGACGGGCCATGGGCGCTCGCGCGCGCCGCGGGCGTGCTTGTGGTGCCCGCCACGCTCGTGCGCGCTCCGGACAAGGGCTACCGCGGGAAACTCGGCGCGCCTCGCCCCCCGGATCGCGAGGCCTACCTTCGGGAAGAGGCGGAGCCGTTCCTGCGCGCGCATCCCGGGCACTACGCGGCCTTCCTGGCGACGTGCCGACGTGCGCCCGCGGAGAAGGAGCCGCAGCGGCCCCTGTTCCTCGACCCGCCTTGACGGACACCCCGGCAAGGGGTATGCAGCCGGGCTTCCACGTCTACGGAACGGAGTCGAACATGGCCAAGAAGGCAGTCGGTCGGGCAGTGATCTTCCTGGAGTGCACCACCTGTCGCAACAGCGGCATCCCGGGCGTCAACCGCTACGTGACCCAGAAGAACAAGAAGAACACCGCCTCGCGCATCGAGCTCAACAAGTATTGCCGCTACGAGCGCAAGGTGACGCCGCACAAGGAGACCAAGTAGGTCTTCCGGGCGCAGCGCCCCGAACCAGAGAAGCCCGGGCCTCCTCGCGGAGCCCGGGCTTCTTCGTGCGCGGACCGTCGGGCGTTCAGAGGGGTACGTCCGCGTCGATGGCGATGTCGCCGCCGTTGATCACGGTGGGGCTGGTGCCGGTGTCGGTCGCGAGACTGAACGTCGCACCGGTCAGGACCATCGAGGCCTGCACCGTGTCGGTGGCGTCGGCGGAGACCGCCACCTCGAGCGTTCCATCCTGGACGACCCACTCCCGCGCCTGACCGCCCGATCCCCCCGTCGCGGGGTCGCAGGCGGAGGCGGACAGGTTGAGCCCCTGTCGCGCCCCGACGCGGACGGTCGTCGTGTCGTCGGCCAACCCCCAGCTGCGCACGATCTCCGCATCGGCGGCCCGCGCCTCCGTGGCCAGGCCGTCGACGCGCACCACCAGCGACAGGGAGTCCTCCGGGTTGTGCGCATAGAACACGAGGTCCCCGCACGCACCGGTCTCCGTCAGGATGGTGAAGAAGTTGTCCGGCGGCGCCCCGGGTCCACCGTTTCCGCCCCCACCGCCCCCGGTGCCGGTGCCGGTCGAGGTGGACGTGGCGGTCGACGTGGCCACCGCGGTGGCGGTGTCCCCGGCGCAGGTGTCGTCGGCCGCGCAGGCGGCAAGGAGCAAGGCGTAGAGCATCATGGAACACCCTCCGCTGCGGAGGGTACTCGCGTGGCGCCCGTTCCGCCAGCTACCCCGCGCGGTTGGCCAGGTAGCGGGTGACCTGCGCGACGATGTCGTTGTCGGGCACCGTGCTCCAGTCCTTCAGGAACTGCGCGTTGCCGCGGTCGGTCATCGGGTGGTTCACCAGCGCGGCCAGCACCTTGAACGGGAGGGTCGCGACGTGCGCGCCGGCATGGGCCGCCTGCACCACGTGGAGCGGATGACGGATGCTCGCGGCCAGCACCTGCGTCGTCAGGGACGAATCGTTCGCGTACACCTCGACGATGTCGCTCACGAGACGCATGCCGTCGTCGGCGAGGTCGTCCACGCGCCCCACGAACGGGCTGATGTAGGTGGCACCGGCCTTGGCGGCCAGCAGCGCCTGCGCGGCCTGGAAGCACAGCGTCACGTTCGTGCGGATCCCCTCCCCCGACAGCACGCGCGTGGCCTTCAGGCCCTCCACCGTGAGCGGGATCTTCACCACCACGCACGGGTGGACCTGCGCCAGCAGGCGGCCCTCCTCGACCATGCGTCCGGCGGTCTGCCCCACGGTCTCGGCGCTCACGGGGCCGTTCACGATGGCGCAGATCTCGGCGATCGTCGCCACGAAATCCCGACCCTCCCGCGCGATGAGCGAGGGATTCGTCGTGACCCCGTCGATTACGCCCCAGCTGTGGGCTTCGCGGATCTCGTCGAGGTTGGCGGTGTCGAGGAAGATCTTCATGGCGGCGCTCCAGGATGGGCGGCCAAGCTACGTCGCCGCGCGGTGCCCCGCAACGCCCGGCTCCTGGGGCGGGGGGCATGCCGCCCCCCGCAACGCCCCCCGCACCGCACCGAGCAGCCCCACCGCCGGGAGGACGTCGGCCGCGGCCGGCGCGTCCGCCAGTCGGCTGCCGTCGCGCGGGTCGACCGCGTCCGGCCACACCTCGCGAAGCGGGACCAGCACGAACGCGCGCTGGCGCATGCGGGGATGCGGCAGCGTGAGGTGCGCGGTGTCCAGCACGGTACCCTCGACGAGGAGCAGATCGAGGTCGAGCACCCGATCCGCCCAGCGTCGCGCGTGGTGCCGACCGAGGCGGCGCTCCAGCGCGTGCAGCCGCGCGAGCAACGCCTCCGGCGCGAGCGCGCAGCGCCCCACGACGACCGCGTTCACGAAGCGCCCGGACGCCACGCCACCGGCCGCCGGGGTGGCATACATTCGGCTGCTGCGCACTTCCGTGAGCGCGGGCTCCGCCGCGAGCGCGCGGACCGCCAACCGGAGGGTGGCTGCGGTGTCGCCCAAGGACGCGCCCAGGCCGATCGCGACGCGCGGGGTCACGGCGTCGCCGCCGGACCGCGCGCGCTCCGCGACGCCGTCGCGGCCCGAAGGTCCTCCACCGAGGACAACAGGTCGGCGGCCCCCGCCTCCCACTGGACCAGCACGGCCGCGGCGCAGTCGAGATCGTGGAGGTTCATGCACAGGGCCATGTTGAGCGGTGCCACCCCGCGCGGCGCCGGCCCGCGCCAGCGCATCAGCGCCCCCCACGCCTCCCCCACGCGTCCCACGGCCCAGAGCGCGTGGATGCGGCTGAGCCGGACACCGGGCATCTCCTCGCACGGGGTTCCACGGAACCGCTTGAGCAGCTGCAGGGTCGCGTCGGGCTCCCCGGCGCGCAGCAGGGCCTCCGGGACCTGCGTGCACGCCGTGGGCCGCAGCGGGCGCATGCGGACGGCACGCTCCAGCACGTCCGCCGCCTTCGACGCGTCGCCGGCGCGCGCCAGCTCCGCTGCGTACCACGACAGCGTGTAGCTGTTGGGCACGCGGAGGGCGGCGCTCTCCACCAGCGCGACCGGGGAACGCCAGTCCGCCAGTCGCACACCCAGGGCCCCCAGCGCCAGGAGGCCGGCGACCGCGGCGAGCGCGAGACCGTGCGTGGCCCGGCGGTCCGGCCACGCGGCCACCACCGCGATCGCGAGGAACGCCAGCGGTGCGTAGAGGTAGCGTTCTCCGATCAGTCCCGTGTAGTGGTAGACCAGGAGCGTGGGGCTCCACAGCAGCGCGGCGCTCGCGACGAGCCAGCCGAGGGAGGGTCTCCGCGCCACCAGGACGGCCAGGCCGCCGACGGTGACGATCGCGGACACGATCTCGCCCGTCGTGACCGCCGTCAGCGCGACGGAGGCACTGGTGAGCGGCCAGGGCCAGGAGACCCAGCCGAGCGCGGCCAGCGGGGGCCTCCACATCGGCACCGGCATGCCCGCGGCGCTCTCCACGATCGGCATCGATTGCAGGTCGGCCTGCGCGCGCAAGAGTCCGCCGACCGCCAGGCCCGCCAGGACGGCACCGAGCGGGCGCAGCGGCACGGAAAGGCCGAAGGCGCGACGCCAGGCGACCCAGAGCAGGGGGAGCGCGTACCCGAGCTCCTTGGACATGCAGGCCGCGAGCGCCGTGAGCACGATGGCCACCAGGGTACGCACGCGCGGCGCGTCCGCGTGCCGGTCGAGCAGTCCGAGCGTGGTGGCGAGAAACGCCATGCACATCAGGTCGTTGCGCGCCGACAACCACATCACCGCTTCCGAGTGGATCGGATGCAGCGCGAAGATCGCGGACGCCACGAGCGCGCGGGAGGGACCGAGCCGCGGCGTGGCGCACCAGGCCACGGCGACGATCGTCAGCAGGTGCCACAGCAGGCTGTGAAGGTGCCAGGGACCCGGCGAGCCGATGCCCCACAGGCGGTGGTCGAGACAGAACGTCAGGACCACCAGCGGCCGGTGGTAGGGCGAGGGCAGGATGTCGCCCCAGAGGTTGCCGAGGATCGCCTCGCCGACCCGCTCCTCGAGGATCACGCGGTTGTCGAGGATCAGGACGAAGTCGTCCCAGAAGTACGGCGCGGCCGTGCACGCGGCGTAGGCACCCGCCACGGCGACCAGCAACCCGGCCACGGCAGGGATCATCGGCACGCGGAGGCCCTCGGTGCCGGGTGGCGTCACGGACGGACCCACGCCCATTCCTGCAATCGCATGCGACGCTGGCGCGCCACCTCGGAGGCCTCGCTGCGCACGACGCCGTCGCGACCGACCACCCACGCGTCGCCCCGCGGGTTGGGCGGAAGCACGAAGCCGAGCTCCGCGAGTTCCTCGGGCCGCCGAAGCGGCCGCCCCTCCCCCGCGCGGGTCCGGCACGCCTCCGCCCAGGTGTCCACGAGGGCGTTGTGCCGCACCTTGCGGAGGCTCCGCTCCAGGTCGGCGCGCACGTGCGGCTCCTCCGCCGCGGCGATGCCCTCCTCGAGGAACCGGATCGCGGTGTCCCGCTGGCCCGCCAGCTCATGCATGTGCGCCACGTCCGTGGCGTACCAGAACGCCGCGTTGGGGAGGGCCGCGGCGCGCGCCATCCACACGGCGGAGGTCGCCGGATCGTCCTCGTGGATGTACGCGTTCATCGCGCGGTTGGCGGGAAAGAACGCGTCCTCCGGAAAGGCCCGGGCACCCGCCTCGAACAAGGTGTTCGACGCCGGGATGTCTCCCAGCGTGCGCGCCAGCGTGCCGCCCCAGAACAGCGGCGTCCGCCACCGGGGGTCGAGGCGGTGCGCCGCGTCGACCATCCGGTGGAACCACGTGCCGAGGTCGGCCGGAGGCGCGTCGCCCTGCTCCATCGCGCCGCCGTACTCCAGCACCGCGCGGCTCCAGAGCAGCGCCGCGATTCCCTGCTCGAAGCCGCTGGCCGCCAGCTTCGTGGCGGTCGCATCGGGGATGAACACCCGCGACTGCGCGATGTGGCGCGCGAAGCGCGTCGCGTCCGCGCGCGGCTGCGCCCACGCGGCGATCGCCACGCCGAGAAGGACCAACGCGCGCGCCACGAGCTGAATCACGGCCCGTTCCTATCACGCGGCACCCACACCCGACGCACCCGTACGGGCCAGCCGGTCCGGGTCGCGGGACCCTCCACCCCGAGTGCCGGGCCCGGGACGTATGCGTCCAGCAGACCGTGGCCGAGCTTTCCGTCCGGCGTGAGCACGCTGGCCCAGCGGCCCGCGCGCATCGCGTCGTCGAAGGCCCGCACCTGCGCGCGGTACGGCCCACCCGCGTGGTCGATGTCCCAGAGCGCGATGAGCGCCGGCGCGGGCGGGTGGCCGGCCTGCACCGGCAGCCACGGCGCGTACGGCGAGAGCACGGGTCCCGGCAGCTCCCGCACGCGCGCCACGAGACGGGCGGCACGGTCGGCGTCCGCGGCGGTCGGGACGGTCCGCGCGAGGGGGTCGCGCCCCTCGACGAGCTGCATCGCCACGAGCGCCGTGGCGAGGTGGGGCCGCCAGCCTCGCCAGCCCGGCACCTCGGCCACACCGAGGGGGGAGGCGTTGCGGAGGGGGTCTCCCCCTCCGCCCACGAGCACCGGAAGCAGGCACTGCACCCAGAGGCACGGGATGAGCACGTTGAGGTAGCCGCCCACGTGACCGCGCATGATCGAGGCCACCCCCAGCGCCGTCGCGCCCACACCCAGCCAGTACCCGCGCCGGGGCAGCGACCGGCCCAGCACGAGCAGGGCGGTCGTGGTGATCGGAAGCGCGCGCCAGAGCTCCGCCTGCGCGCCCTCGAGCCGTCCGCGCACGATGCTGGGAAGCGCGCGGGCCGCCACGATGCCGTGGCTGGCGGGAACCTCCAGCAGCAAGCGCAGGAAGGCCCCGTCCGAGCGCACCTGCATCCAGGCGGTGAACGCCAGCGCCGGCACCGCCGAGCACGCGGCGAACAGCGCCGCCCGACGCCACCCGTGTTCCCGCCAGCACCACGCCGCGATGGGCACTCCGAACACCGCCGCGTGGTGCTTCGTCGCGAAGGCGAGGGCCAGCACGAGGGCGCTGGCCACGGTCGCGCGGCGAGCGGGCTGGGCACCCAGCACGAGCGCGAGCGCGAGGAGCGCCATGGCCAGGGCATCGATGCGGACGAGGTCGTAGAACGTCCCCCCGTCGACCCAGCACCCGAGGAACAGGCCGGCGGCCCCGCATGCGAGCGGCCATCGCACGCCGTGCGCGCGCGCCGCGACCACCAGCGCGCCCGTGGCGACGGCCGTGCACCCCAGGCTCAGCGTGCGGCCGAGCGCGTGATCGAGCGTCGCCACGTGCGCGAGCGCGCCCAGAATCCAGGCGTGCAGCGGCGGGTAGATGAGCGGGATCCAGTCCGCGTCCGGCACGGTGTGGAGAGGCAGGCCGTCACGCGCGCGGAGCGCGGTGACGAGCACGGCCCCCTCCATCCACTCGAGGTCGAACGCGACCGGGCGGCGGGCCAGCATCGCGCCGAGCGTCTCCCACGCGACGACGAGGGTGGCGACGACGACGCAGGCTTCCAGCACGAGGAGGACTCGACGCGCGTGCGGAGACATCGCCGCCGCCTAACGCGCGGGCTAGGGCGGAAGGGTGGAAGCCGGACGCCCCGCGTTGCCCGACCCCGCCGTCCTGCGCGAGATCGTCGAAGTCCTGCACGCGCGCGGGGATTCGGTCTCCGTGGTGCGGGTCGTGGAGGCCTGGGCGGCGGACGGGGAGCCGGACCTCCGTGCCCGCCTGCGCCAGGCCCTCGCCCTCCACCGGCTGCGCCTGGTCGACCGCGCGATGACGCGCACGCTCGAGGTCCTCCGCGCGGAGCCCCGGAATCCAGACGCGCTGCGGCTGCTGGCCGACGTCTACCTGGACCGGGGATGGCCGACCCACGCGCGCAGGCCACTCGGGCTCCTCCGGGAGATGGGGGTCGAGGTGGACCACGCCTGGCTGCGCGCCCACGCGGAGCCGGTCCGACCCGAGCTGCAGGCGCACGAGATCGAGCGCGAGGGCGCCCCCGCACGCCTGCTCGCGCTGGCGGAGGCCTTCCTCGCCACGGGGAGCCTCCTGCGCGCGCGCGGGCTGCTCGAGCGCCTGCGTCGGCACGCCCCCACCGAGCGGCGCGCCCGGGAGCTGCTGTGGGCGATGGACGGCGACTTCGCGATCTCCCCGGTCGAGCTGCACCTGCTCGTCGACGACGCCCGCCTCGATGCCTCCGACGACGCCACCGAGCACACCGAGACCGTGGTGGTGGAGGCGCGCGGACCCGATGCAGGACGCCCCGCGGTCCGGGGCTTTCCGGCCCTGTTCGCCGACGGGACCGCCCCGGAGGACGACGCAGCGGACGGCGGAGACGTCACCCAGTCGTCCGCGGTGGCAGGGCCCGCGTTGACGCGGGTGCACGGCGACGCCGCGGCAGGGGACACGCAGATCATGCTGGTGATCCGACCCGGAGAGCGGCTCCAGGGGCCTGCCCACCGCCTGCGGGACGTGACCGACGCCGGTCCCGTGGCGCCGGGAGGGGCGCTGGATCTCGCCGCATGGACCTCCTCGATGGGGATGCGCGCCGCCCCCAGCGACCTCGACGCCCCGTCCGACGACCTTCTCGAGGCCGAGGACGCGGACGTGGTGGTCGTCACCCGCCATGAACGCCCGCGCGATGCCGAGGATCCGCCGGACTGGGCCGAGGAGGAGGCTCCGATCGAGGTCGTCGAGCGGCGCCCGGTGCCCGACGCCGGTCTGTCCGCGCCGAGCCGTCCTGCGGCCGTCGCCGCGCCCGCACCGGAGCCCCTCGTCGCGACCACGCCCGTGCCCCCCCCGTCCGTCCCGCCCGAGGACGCGCCGCCGCCGCGCGCACCGACGCTTCCCCCGACGCACCGCACCCGCCGCAGCCTTCTCCTGGCCGGCGGCGCGCTGCTCGCAGCGGTCACCGTGGGGCTCGCGGGGCTGGTCGTGGGGGTGGGCGGGATGGGTCGCGACAGCGCGCGCACCCGCGTGCTCAACGCGCTCGCCCCGCAGGAACCGTCCGTGCTCGCGACGCTCGAATCCACGATGCGCACGCAGCCCGCCACCACGGCCCCCGACACGCTCGCGGCCCTCGCGACGGTGCGTGCCGTCCTCTGGGCGGAGTACGACCCCGCGCGGCACCGCCGCGAAGCCGTCGAGAGCGCGCTCGCGAACGCCGTGCTGCCCGAGGCCGACGTGTGGGAGCTGCGTGCGCGTCTCGCCGCCGCCGACGGCGACACGGCGGCCTTGCGCGCCGCGGGCATCCCGGGCGGCCTGCCACGGGACGAGGAGGACCGGTTGGTGCGCATCCGGGTCGCCCTGGCGCTCCGCGACGTCGCCACGGCCACCGCGCTGGCGGCCGAGCTGCCGCGGGAGGCCGTGCGCCACCGCCTGACCCACGCCGAGGTGATGCTGGCCGCGGGTCGGCCGGACGATGCCATCGCGCTCCTTCGCGCGGAGCCCACGCACCCGTTCGCGGCCGCGGCGCTCGGAACGCTGCTGGCCACGCGCGCCCCGTACGAAACGGCCGCGCCCCCGCGCCTTCCCGAGAGCGCGCACGTGCCACCGCGGATCCGGGCGGTCCTCGCCCACGCGCGTGCCGCGCGGGCGCTCCGGGAAGGGGACGCGCCCGCGCTCGACGCGGCCCTCTCCGAGGGGCTGGCCGCCGACCCGACGCACGACCGGCTCCGCTGGATCGCCGCCGCCCGCACCGCGGACCAGGGCCGCCTGCGCTCCGCGCTCGACACGCTCGACGCGCTTGCACGGGCCCGACCCGACGATCCCGACGTGCGGCGCGCGCGGGTCCTCGTGCTGCTCGACCTCGACCGGGTGGACGCCGCGGCCCGCGCCGCCGACGCCGCCGCGGCCGAGGGCCCCTCCGACGACGCGCCGGTGCTGGCGGCGCTCGTGGCGCGCGCGCGCGGGGAGGCCACGGCGATCCCGGCGGTGACGACCGCCCTCGCGGCCTGGGCCGACGCCCGCGCCGCCCTCGACGACGACGCCCCCGATGCCACGACGCGCGTCCAGCGCGCGGTGGACGCGCTCGACGCCTGTGCCGACCCGTGGTTGCGCCCGCGCGCGCGCGCGCTCCGCGCCCACCTCGCGTACGTGTCGGCCCGCGGCCGGACGGCCGCCCGGGTCGCCGCCGCGCTGGCGGTTGCCCCCGACGACTCCGCGGTGCACCTGGAGGTGGCGCGCGCCTGGGAGCGTGCCGACGAGAGCCTCCGCGCCGCGCAGCACTATGACCGCGCGGTGTCCCTCGGTCCGGAGCAGGCCCGCGCCTGGCTCGAGCGCGCGCGCTTCTACGCGGACGCCCTCGACGCGGGCGCCCGTGCCCGCGAGAGTCGCGCGCGATACCTCGCCCTCGAGCCCTCCGGCCCCCGCGCGGAGCCGGCCAACCTCCCGGAGACGCCCCGATGATCCTCCTCGCCTGGTTGCTCGCGTGCGCCTCGGAGACCCCGGGCTGGTCGGTCCAGCACCTGTCCGTGGTGCCGAGCGACACGGGGCTGACCGGCACGCAGACGTGGGAGTTCTTCTCGACCGGCTGGTCCGGTGCGGACGACGCGGACGCGTTCCTCTGCGCCGTGGCCCACGAGCTCACCGCCACCCTCGTGGCGGCCCCGGAGGGATGCGACAGCTGCACCGTGGCCTACGCGGTCACGGCCACGCCCATGGACTCCACCTGCGGCAAGGCCCTCACCGACGACCCGGTCTACCGGGAATCGCTGACGGTCTTCGCGATCGGCGAGGCTCCGCTGGCCCTCGGCGACGTGGACCGCCACCCCGGCGCGGGACTTGGCTGGTACATGTCCATGGACGGTGGCGCGACGGTCCGCGAATACGGCCACGCCTACGCGGCGGTCCTGGACGAGGGCGGAACGACCGACGGCCCCGCCTGGACCCCGGGGGAGACCTACACGCTGTGGCCGGCGTTCGCATGGGAGTTGCCGCAGTGAGGCCGCGTTGACGCGGCTCCTGCTGATCGCGGCCTGCGCGTCCGGCGGACCGGGCGGCGCCGGGGACCCGCCCGTCGACACCGCGGAGAGCGACGGCGCCGCAGGCATCGGCACCGGTGGCGAGAGCGACGCGCTCTCCGGCGTGCCGACGCACTGGTCCATCGCGGGGACGCTGGTGCTCGCCGACGGCGAGCTGGTAGCCGCGGAGACCTCCCTGCGCGTCGACGTCGTCGATGCGGGGCTCGGCGTGCGGGTGTGCGCCATGACGCTGGACGCAACCGACGCCGGACCGGTCGACGCCGACGCCGCCGTGGCGCGACCACGCGGCGCGTGGGGCCCCCTGCCGGTGCCGCCGCCGGGCTGCACAGCCGCGACGCCCGCACGCGTGGACCTCGCGCTCGGGGACGTGCCGGTCGACGTGGGCGCGCAGGCCTCCGCGGACACGGCGACGATGCTCGGCGCCTGGGCCTCCGTGGACGGTGCGCCGTCCGTGGCGTTCGGGTTGGCCGCACCCCCGGAGACATCCTCGCCGGAGGGCGGCCTCGCCGACGGCGCCTGGGTCCTCACCCCGGTGTACGGGTGGGCGCTCGCGGCGCATTCCCCGGCGCCGTACGCGGCGCCGTAGGATCCGCTACCCTGCGGGCGGGTCCGACGCGGTAGGATGACACCATGCGAATCACGCTCGTCAACCCGCCGCTCGACACCGTGCTCGCGAACGGACACGTCAGTCCGGTCACCGCGTACCTCTTCTACAACAGCGCACCACTCGGGCTGCTGTACATCGCGGCCGTGCTGGAGCAGGCCGGCCACGCCGTGGCGGTGCTCGACGCGGCGGCCGAGCGGCTGGACGTGGCGGGCACGGTGGCGCGCATCGGGGCGACCCACCCCGACGTGGTCGGCATCGGCAGCACCACCGTGGTGTTCGAGACGACGAAGCTGCTCGCGCAGGCGCTCCGGGACGCCGCGCCCGCCGTGCCGATCGTGCTCGGCGGGTACCACGTGAGCCTGGTGCCCGACGAGGCCATGGTGCCGGGCCTCTTCGACGTGGGCGTCATCGGCGAGGGCGAGCACACGATGCTCGATCTCTGCGAGGCGCTCGCCGGCCGCAAGCCGCGGGAGGACGTACCCGGCATCTGCTTCCGCCTGCCGGACGGGCGCCTGCACCACACGCCGGCCCGGCCGCGCTTCAAGGACCTCGACAAGCTCCCGTTCCCCGCGCGGCACCTGCTGCCGGCCGACATCTACAAGCCCATCCCCATCGACGAGCACGCCAGCCCGAAGTTCTCGATGATCACCTCGCGCGGGTGCCCGCACGCCTGCGCGTTCTGCCAGAAGTCCAAGAGCGGCTACCGCAGCCACTCGCCCGAGTACATCGCCGACGAGGTGGAACACCTCGTGCGGGACTTCGGCGCGCGCGACATCGCCTTCGTCGACTCGCTCTTCTGCGCCAGCCGCAAGCGCGTGATGGGCATCATGGAGGAGTTCCAGCGCCGCGACATCGCGAAGAAGGTCAGCTGGACGTGCTCCAGCCGCGTGGAGGTCGTGGACCGGGAGCTGCTGCAGGCCATGAAGGACGCCGGGTGCTGGCGCACCCGCTTCGGCATCGAGAGCGGCAGCGACCGCGTGCTGGACTTCATCTCCAAGGGCATCACCAAGGAGAAGATCCGCGCGGCCATCACCGCCGCGCACGAGGTCGGCCTGCGCCCCAAGGCCTTCTTCATCCTCGGGCACATGCCGGACACCCGCGAGACGATCGAGGAGACGATCGCCTTCGCCAAGTCCATCCCGCTGCATGACGTGACCGTGCAGATCAACACCCTGCTGCCGAAGACCCCGCAGATGGAGATCTGGGAGCGCGAGGGCGCCAAGTGGGGCCGGCTCGTCAACGAGAGCACGGACGAGAAGAGCTTCTGGGAACCGACCTTCGTGCCCTGGGGCCTCGAGCCGGAGGACCTGATCGCCTACCACCGGCAATTCTACCGGGAGTTCTACTTCCGGCCCATCACCGTGGCGCGGCACCTGGAGACCATCACCACCTGGCGCGACGTCTACAAGTACGCACAGGCCTCCAACCTCTTCTCCTTCCTGTTCTACAACGCCGAGCGACCGAGCCTGTCCATGCTCAAGACGGCCTTCGGCATGGGCGCCGCGGACGAGGCCACCGCCTGAGTCATGGGGCGGGGGGCTTCGCCCGCCCCCCGCAACGCCCCCGGGCCCCGTGCGTCCGCCCGTCGCGGCGGCGACGCAGCAGCGCCGCGAGCGCCCCGAGACCCCCGAGCCAGCCGGCACCGCGCGCCGGGACCACGGCGCACCCGAAGGCGTCCTTCAGGTCCGCCCCGATGTCGTCGGTCTCCACGGCGGCGCCGGTGTCGAAGGTCCCTGTCCCCTCCGCACCGGTGTCCTCGCTCCCCGACCCCGAACCGCCGGTGCCAGAACCGCCGGTGCCGGAACCGCCGGTGCCGGAACCGCCGGACCCGGAACCGCCGGACCCGGAACCGCCGGAGCCCGAGCCGGTCGACCATCCCGGCGTCTCGTCGGCACCGTAGACGGGCGTGTAGTCCTCGATCCAGCCGAGGTGGCGGTCGACGCGGGTCGCCGCGCTCATGCCGCCCTCGCAGTACGTGGTGGCGTTGGCGTCCACCGGCGCGACCCAGCTGTTCACCCCCGCGAGCTCGAAGACCCCGCCGCCGAGGATCTCCAGCGCCGCGCCGCCGGAGTCGCCGCTGCAGACGTTCTGCGCGTCGGCCTCGTCGTAGCCGTAGAGGAACTGGTCATCGAGATCCAGCACGGGGATGTCCGCGGTGCGCTTCATCCCCGAGTCCTCCAGTCCGTCGCCGGTGATGCCCCAGCCGACGTAGCGGTAGTCACGGGGCAACGAGGAGCGTGTCGGGCGCGTCTTGTTCACCGGCATGGGGTCGATGCCGCGCGGGGCGCGCTGCAGCCGCAGCAGGCCGATGTCGTTCTGGATGTCCGTGTCGCCCCCGAAGTAGTCGGGGTGCGCCACCCAGTCGGTGAGCTGCACGTAGTCCGTCACGCCGGTCTCGCTGCCGACGTCCCAGCCGAAGAACACGTAGGCGTCCATGCGGCCGTACTCGTTCGGATTGTCGAGCGGGGTGACGCAGTGCGCGGCGGTGAGGACCCACGTGGGCGCGACCAGCGTGCCGGAGCAGAAGGGGTAGATCCAGCCGTCGGCGTCGACCCCTGCGAGCTGCACGACCTGCGGGTAGCTGCGCGTGGAGGTCCCGCCCACCACGGGCGGCGGCGGCGAGGCCTGGGCGGCGAGCGACAGCGCGAGCAGGATCACGGGGACCTCCGGAGACGACGCAGTGTAGCGTGCGGTCGACTCCAGCGTCGCGGGGATTCCATCGACGGAGGGGCGCGCGCACGGCATACTGGAGGCCACGGAGGCACCCCATGGGCGGTCTGTGGCTCGCGCTGTTCGGGACGGTCCTGGCCGACCCGGTCCGGATCTGGGCGGATGGCGCCATTCCCTACGGGGTCCCGATGGACGGCGCACGCGGCTGGGAGGCCGGATGGTCCGGCGACGCCTGGCGCGGCGGCGACTACTACGGGTGGGGCACGCCCGCGATCTTCAGCATGTCGGACGCCAACCTGGGCGACGACCCGGCCTCCCTCGACAACGTGCTCGCCAACCCGGCCGTGCCGGTGCGCCAGGGCGTGTGGGCCGCCACGTTCTACACCGAGGACGATGACGCGCTCGGCGTCGTGATCGCCCGCGACGCCACCTCGTACCTGCTGTTCACCCTGTGCGGGGCGTCGGGCTCGAACAGCGCATCGTGCCCCTTCGGCCGGTCCGGGCGCGCCTACCTGCTGCGCATGGACGCGGCGGGCGCCACGATTCTCGCGTCGGCCCGCGCGTCCTACGAGCTGGACTGGCGCCGGGTCCGCTACGTGGCGGACGGCACCCTGACGCTCGACTACAACGACGGCACGCTCGTCGCGACCTGGCCCGAGGGGGGCGTGACGCTGTCTGCCACCGTGGGGCTGGACTCCCTCGGAAGCGTGGGCTTCTGGGCGTACGATGCCGGCCACGAGGGACGCCAGGAAGGCAACACGAACACCGCGTTCCCCGACCACGCCCTCTACGCCCACGACGACGACAACGACGGCGTGATCGACGACGACGACAACTGCGAGAAGGTCGCGAACCCCTCCCAGACGGATGGTGACGCCGACGGCCTCGGCGATGCCTGCGATTCCACCCCGGACGGCACCGGCACCACCACGGGAACTGGCACCACCACGGGAACCGGCGGCGACACCGGCACCACCACGGGAACGGGCACCACCACGGGAACCGGCGGCGGAACCGGCACCACCACGGGAACCGGCGGCGGAACCGGCACCGGCGCCGAAACCGGCAGCGCGACGGACACCGGCGTGCCGCTCGACACCGCCGAGGCGACGTCCGACACCGCGAGTTCCGACGGACCCGACGCCGCGTTCGTGTACCCCGGCGCCTGCGGCTGCAGCGCGCCGGCGCGCGCCCCGGCCGGCATGGCGACCCTCGCGGCGACGCTCGGTCTCCTCGTGGCGCGGCGCCGACGCGCGGACGGACGGTGATCGACTCCGCCGCGGCGCTCGACGTGCTCGTGGCGCGTGTGCGGCGCGCTCCCTGGGTGGCGCTCGACACGGAGTTCCATCAGGAGGGCCACTACGCCCCGCGGCTCATGGTGCTGCAGCTGCAGCTTCCGGACGGGGACCCGGTGCTCGTGGACGGGCGCGCCGGGTTGGACCTCTCGCCGCTCGGGGCCGCGTTGTCCGCGGTCACGCTGATCGTCCACGGCGGCGCGGGCGACCTGCGGATCCTGGCGGGGGAGGCGGGTCTGGTGCCGGCCCGGGTCTTCGACACGCAGGTCGCGGCCGCACTCGTGGGGGAGGGGTGGCCCCGGCGCCTGCAGGACCTCGTGCGCCCCCACCTCGGCATCCACATGCCCAAGACGGAGACGGTGTCCGATTGGAGCCGCCGACCGCTCAGCGACGCGCAGCGCGCCTACGCCGAGGATGACGTGCGCGTGCTCCCGGCGCTCGCCGGGTCCCTGCGCGCGCACCTCGCGGCGCGGGACCGGACGGCGCTCGACGCCGCGGTCCAGGCCGAGCGGGTGACCATCGCGCTTCGTCCCGCCGCGCCCGAGGACGCCTGGCGCGCCGTGCCCGGGGCTCCCGGCGCCGACGACCCGACGCGCGCGGCGCTGGCGGAGCTGGCCGCCTGGCGCGAGGCGGAGGCCCACCTCCGCGACGTGCCGCGCCACCAGGTGCTCAACGACGGGCTGTTGCTGGAGCTCGCGCGCCGCAGGCCCACGACGCCCGAAGGCCTGCGGGGCAACCGCCGCGTGCCGAGCGCCCTGCTCAAGCGGGACGGTGCGGCCGTCCTCGCCGCGGTGGAGCGGGCGGCGTCCCGGACGCCGCCGCCGCCCTTGCGGGCGTGGCCGCGCGCGTGGGGCGACACGCTGCGGGCCGCGGCCGCCGCGCTGGAAACGACCACGGGCATCGCCGCGGATCTCCTGCTGGACGACTCCGTGCTGGCGGCCCTCCACGCCGGCGGGCCGCTCCCGGGCTGGCGCGAGGGCGTCGCCGGGGAGTCGCTCCGCGCCGTGGCCGACGGGCGCCTCGCGGTACGCGCCGACGGTCGCCTGGTGCCCGGGGGAGGCGTTGCGGAGGGGGAGGCCCCCTCCGCCCCATGACATGCGTGGGAGGGCCGCGCGTGGTACCTCCGGCGACGGAGGACGCATGAAGCGCGACGTGCTGATCTCGCTGCGGGACCCGGATGACCCGATGGCGGCGCAGGAGCATCGCTGCTTCGTGGAGACCACGGGGCTGGACCTCGCGCGGGTGCACGCGGCCGAGACCCCGCTCGACGCGGCGCTGCTGGCGTCCAGCCGCAGCCTGTTCTTCGGCGGATCGGGCGCCTACAGCGTGCTGGACCCGCACCCGTGGGTGCGCAACATGCTGGAGTTCCTGGTGCGCACCGTGGAGGCGCGCGTGCCCGCGTGGGCCAGCTGCTTCGGCTTCCAGGGGCTCGCGCTCGCGCTGGGCGGCGAGGTCAACAACGACGACGCCCGCACCGAGCTGGGCGTGTTCCCGATCGACCTGACCGACGCCGGCGCGGCGGATCCGGTGTTCGGCGGGCTCCCGCGCAGCTTCCTGGCGCAGCTGGGCCACCACGACCACGTGGACGGCCTCCCGCCGGGGGTCACGCTGCTCGCCACGGGGCGCGGGGTGCGCAACCAGGCGTTCAAGGTCGACGGCGCCCCGTTCTGGGCCTCCCAGTTCCACCCGGAGCTGAACAAGGCGACGACCACCGAGCGGTGGAACCACTATCGCACCCTCTACGCCTCGCCCGACGAAGCCGCGGCGGTGGACCGGCGCATGGCGGAGGCGCCCGACACGCGCGAGTCCCAGGCGGTGCTGCGCCGATTCGCGGAGGGCGTCGCCCGGGGGGAGTGGATCTAGGACTCCCGCCACAGGCGGCTGCGCGCCACCTCGGCGGCGTAGTGCGCGATCTCCGCGTCCACGCGCGCCGCGTCCCAGCCGAGCAGCCCGGCCATGCGCGCGGCCACGCGCGGCGCCGCGGAGAGCCCCTGGTCCGACGCGCGGTAGTACACCTGCGTGCGACGCACCAGCACGTCGGCCACGCGCAGCGCCAGCTCCTCGGTGACGGCCACGTCGACCTGCGCCACGCGCTCGGGGCGATCCGGCGCCAGCCGCGCGGCTGCGCCGGGATCGGCCGCCATGCGGGCGGCGACCGACGGCGCGCGGGTCCCGTAGGTGGACGCGAAGAGCGACGCCGTCGCGTCGTCCATCGTCGGGCCGCCCGCGGCGCGCGTGGCGGCGACCACCGCGGCCAGCCCTTCCTGCGGCCACGCGGCGCCGCCCGGCAGCGGGAGCCGCTCGGTGGGCGGCGCACGCAGGGGGCGGGCGTCGCCGGCGGCGTGGAGCAGCCCCACCGCGCGATCCACGACCTCCCGCGCCATGCGGCGGTACGTCGTGAGCTTCCCCCCGGCGATGGTCACCAGGCCATCGGGCGCGACGGTGACCGTGTGCTCCCGGGAGACGCTGCTGGCGGTGCCGTCGCCGGCCAGGAGCGGCCGCAGGCCCGCCCAGGTGCTGAGGACGTCGTCCGGGCCGAGGCGGGCGTCCGGGTAGTAGTGGTTCGCCGCGGCGAGCAGGTAGGCCACGTCGGCGGCCGTCGCCCGCACCTCGGACGGGTCGCCGGCGTCGTCGGTGTCCGTGGTGCCGACGTAGGTCTGCGCGCCCCACGGGATCACGAACAGCACGCGCCCGTCGTCCGGATGGAACGCGATGAGCGCGTGGTGGGGCCCGAGCCGCGCGGCATCCACCACCAGATGCACCCCGCGGGTGGGGCGCAGCATCGGGCCGCCCGGCGCATCGAGGCCCCGCACCCGGTCGGTCCACGGCCCGGTGGCGTTGATGACCACGCGCGCCTCCACGACCTCCTCTGGGGCGGAGGGGGCGGCTGCCCCCTCCGCAACGCCTCCCCCGCCGGTGCCGAGGGTGCTTCGCAGGCGCACGCCGCGCATCCGTCCCGCGGCGTCGTGCACGAATCCCGTGACGCGGCTGTGCGTACGGACCACCGTGCCGTGGGCCGCGGCGTCGATGGCGTTCTCCAGCGTGAGCCGGGCGTCATCGGTGGCGCAATCGTAGTAGACCGGCGCGCCCCGCAGCCCCTCGCGACGCAGCGCCGGCTCCTCGGCGGCGACGCCCGCCACGCCGAGCGTGCGGTGCATCCGCGGGCTGCGGAAGAGGCTGAGCGCGTCGTAGAGCCACATGCCGGCGTCGAGCGTCCACAGGCCGACGCGGGACTCCGCATAGACGGGAAAGAGGAACGTCCGCGGCGTCACGAGGTGCGGCGCGACGGTGCCGAGCACCCGCCGCTCCGAGACGGATTCGAAGACGAGGCCGAGTTCGCCCTGCTCCAGGTAGCGCAGCCCGCCGTGGACGAGCTTCG
>JBDLRI010000100.1:0-58914 GCA_039800105.1 Pseudomonadota bacterium | reverse complement strand
CTCACCGGCCCGGACCTGCCGCAGCGCCTCTTCGGCGCGGGCGCGCGCCTCCTCGCGGGTGCGGGTCACCCCGGGGCGTGCCTGGCTCGTCGTGCGGAAGGCCACGAGGATGTGGCGCGCGGCCATGCGCGTCGGGGAGCCCGTCGGGACGCGCGGCGCGGCCGGTCCCGGGACCGGGCTGGCCGCCGCCGCCGCGGGGGAGGCGGGGCGGGGCGTCGTGCAGCAGGGGGGGGTGACCCCCTCCGCCCCAGGAGACGTGCCGGTCGAGTTCCCGCAGGCCAGCAGGATCGCCAGCGTGGCCAGCTTCATGGGACGAGGTCGGCCCCGTCCCGCGGGGCGAGCTTGGCGTTTCCGAAGGTGTAGATCAGCACGCCGTCGATGCGGCTGTAGCGGGTGCTCGGGGTGGTGGGCTGGTCCAGCGCCTCGTACAGCCAGTCGTCCACGCGCAGGCAGCCGTTCACCTCGAACTCGTCGAAGTCGCGGGGCGCGTCGGGGTTGATGTTCGTCACGTCGGCGCCCACGACGCGGATCAGCATGCTCTCGTAGCCTTCGGACCCCGCGCCGCCCGTGGCCACGTCGCAGGCGGACACCTCCGTCGGCGGCGGGACCACGCCGGCGGCACCGCGCGTCACCGTCACGTTGGTCAGCTCGCTGAAGCCGTAGAACTCGACGTAGGTGCCGCCCACCTCCACGGTCTCTCCGCGCGCGACGTCATTCGCGCCGCGATCGTAGACGTAGAGCCCCGAGAAGGGCTGTGCGCCGTCCTGGATGAAGAAGCCCTCGCCGTCCCGGAGGGCCGTCACGACGCCCTGCACCGAGACCCGGGCACCCTCGTCCGGGTGGTCGGCACGGCTGCGGTCGCGGACCGCGGCGATGCTGACCCTGCAGGGGTTCGTGGCGTCGTCGAACTGGTCGGGGCAGCTGTCGCAGGCGTCGCCCTGGCCGTCGGCGTCGGTATCGCGCTGCTCCGCGTTGCCCGCCCAGGGACAGTTGTCCGCGGCGTTTCCGATGCGGTCGCCGTCGACGTCCGCGGGGTCGGTGCCGCAGCTCTCGCCCTCCGCGGAGATGGGGCAGGGGTCGCAGGCGTCGCCGATGCCGTCGCGGTCGGTGTCCCACTGCAAGGGGTCGTACACGGTGTCGCAGGCGTCCTCGGTGTCCGCCACGCCGTCGCCATCCTCGTCGGAGGCGGCGGCGGCGCGGAGGTCGCAGGAGTCGCGGTCCACGCCGCAGGTGAACAAGGGGTACAGCACGTTTGCGTACGCGTAGCCGTCAGGCATCGTCTCCGCGGCCAGGGCCCCCGTGAGCGTCGCCTCGACCTCGGCGAGGGTCTGGGCGTCCTCGCCGCTGTCCGCGTCCTTCACGCAGAGGCTTCGAGACTCGCCGCACACGTCCATCGCCTCGCACCACGCGGGGTTCGACGCGAGCGCGTCCACCAGCGCCGTCTCGCCGAAGCGCGCCGCGCCGTCGACCATCACCAGGCGCACGTCCTGCGGCTCGCTCGCGATGATCGCGCGGTAGGGGGTTCGGCTCCAGCGGAACACGGCGATGTCGGCGCGGTAGCCCGGCGCCAGCGCGCCGAGGACCCCGTCGAGGCCGACCACGCGCGCGGCATCCTCCGTGCTCTTGCGCCAGAGCGCCACGTCCGAGATGGGGAACCCCTTGCCGGCGAGCCATTCGTCGGCACACTGAAGCTCGCGCGTGGGTGCCATGGAGCCGGACCACGTCCAGTCGGTGCCGATGGCCCAGGGCACCCCGAGGCGCTCGGCGACCTCCACCGGCGTGGTGGTGCCATAGAGCGCGAGATTGCTGCGCGGGGACCAGACGATGGCCGTGCCCGCGGCTGCCATCTGGGCCAGCAGCTGGGTGTTCACGTCGGTGGCGTGCACGTAGCCCTGCCCGGGTCCGACCATGCCGCTCGCGATCATGTGGGCCGCCTCGCCGCGCACGGCGCCGTCGCGTCCCTCCGCCACGTGGTTGAGCACGCCGTCCACGGCCCCGGAGGCCAGGCGCTCGGTGAAGCTGGCACCGTCGGATTCGTCGATGGTGTCGGTCACCGTCCCGGCGCTGTAGCGCAGGTCGTAGTCGGGGATGCCGCTGGCCGCCTCGTCCTCGTCGAGGTTGCGGATGAGCACGCGGATGCACGAACCGCCGGAGGAGCCGACCGCCGCGGTCGTTCCGTGGACGAGCTCGCGCGCCTCGGCCCACTTCATGATTTCGCAGCCGTAGGCGTCCTCGATGGCGTCGTAGGCGGTGCGGTAGTCCCAGTAGCGTCCGTCGCTCCGCCAGTCGTAGCGGTCGGTGAACTCGGGGCCGACCTGCCAGGGCGGGAGCACGTTGTACTGCAGGTGGTTGTGGGCGTCGATGAGGCCGGGGCTGATGACGCCCTCGGTGCACACCACGGTGGCGTCGCCGGGGTCGCAGGTCGCGCCGGCGCACGTGATGGTGCCGCTGGCGCGATCCACCACCACCATGCCGGCTTCCGGGCCGTCGGGTGTGAGCACGACACCGGCGAGGGCCACGGCGCTTCCGGTGCCGGCGCGGGGCGTGCACGCGGGCAGGTCCGGTCCCTCGGTGTCGGGGGGACGCACGGTGTCCGTCTGCGTCTCCCCGCTGTCGATGCCGCCGGTGTCCCCGGCCGACGTGTCCTTCGGGGAGTAGGTCGTGGTCGTGCAGGCGAGGAGGCCGAGCAGGGACAGGGTCATGCGCGCTCCGGGCGGGTGGGCCGGATAACATGGGTCCATGGATCCTGCGTGGCTCGATGCGGTCGTCCTGCTGCGCGTCGGCGCGAGCCTGTGCGCCGGGGTGGTCGTCGACCCGAACGGGACGGTCGCCACGGCCTACCACTGCGTCGCGACGGGCCTGGTGCCGGAGGTCCGCTGGCGCGACGGCCGGGTCGTGGAGGGCACCGTGGTGGCGCGGGATCCGGCGCGGGACCTCGCGCTGGTCCGCACGACGGCCGCCGGTGTCCCGCATCTCTCCGTGCGGGAGGGGGATCCGCGCGTCGGGGAGCGTGTCGTCGCGCTGGGTCACCCGCTCGGGGACGCGGCGGGGGGCAAGCTCGCCGGGGTGCTGCAGTGGAGCGCGGCGGAGGGCATCGTGGGTGCCGTGGGTCCGTGGGTCATCCAGACGGACGCGGGGTTGAACCCGGGCAACAGCGGCGGGCCGCTGGTGGACCTCGACGGCCGCGTGGTCGGCATCGTCTCCCGCAAGCTCGCCGGGGAGGACCTGGCGTTCTGCGCGCGGGGGGCCGATCTCGCGCGGATGATCGCGGAGCCGCGACCCGGCCCGCGCCTCGGCGGAACCTGGGGCCTCATGCCTGCCGTGCGCACCGGGGTCACGACGCTTTGGGGCGCGGAGCTGTTCGCCACGGTGCGGGAACGCGGCGTACTGCGCGGTTGGATCGCCGGCGGCGCGGCGGGCGCCGGGATGGGTACGCTCGAGGCCGCCTTACGTCACCGACTGGGGCGCGGTCCGGCGAGCACGGCCATCGACGTCGGCCTCGGCGGCCGGGTCGACGGCACGCCGGGGGACGCTCGCGTGGGTCCCGTGGCCACCGCGCGGCTGGAAGTCGGCGGCGTGGCGTTCGGGGCGCACTGGATTCCCGCCGATTCCCGCTGGGAGACCTCCGTCGAGCTAGCGTGGCCGGGGATCGTCGGCGTCTGGTGAGCCGTCGGTCATCGCCTCGATCGCCGTCCAGGCCGCGGCGACCGTGGCATCGGCGCGCCGGGTCCACGGCAGAAGGTGCGTCGCGACCTGCTGCCGGTCGAACCAGAACCCGCCCGTGGAGCGGCCGGGCGCCTCCGCCACGCACAGCCATACCGCCGTGTCCGCGCCCTGTGCCGCGGTCCGCAGGCGTCCCGACATCCAGCGGTCGAATCGCGGCAGCGCCCGCGCGACGCCCGGGGTCGCGGCCCACCCGGGGTGCATGGCGTGAACGGCGGCCTCGGGCAGGCGTTCGGCCCAGCGCGCCAGCATCGCGACCTGCGCGCGCTTGGCGAGCGCGTAGGCGCGTACGCCATCGAAGGGCTCCCGGGGCTCCACGAGGGCCGCGAGGTCGAGTCCGACGGAGTACATGCCTCCCGAGCTCATGAACACGATGCGCGCGCACCGCGACCCGACCCGGCGGGTCAGCAGGTGGGGACCGAGCACGTGCGTCGCGAAGGTGACCTCGTGGCCCTCCCGCGTCCGGCGCAGCGTGGGGTCGAGGCTGCCGGCGTTGTGCACGAGGGCGTGGATGCGTTCCGGCAGGCTGTCCGCGAGCGCGCGCACCTGGGCCAGCTCGCCCATGTCGGCGATGCAGAGGCGCGGTGGCACGCGGGCGAGCGCCGCGAGACGGTCCCGGGCGGCTGCCCCGCGGGCGGGGTCGCGGCACACCATCCACACCGTCGCGCCGCGCGCCGCCACCGCCTCGCACAACGCCCATCCGATCCCGGCGTTGGCTCCGGTCACGACGACATTGGCACCGTGGAGGTCCACGGCGAGATCCGCGGGCCTGAACGAACGGGCGTGGCGGAGGAAACCCGACGCGTCGAAACTGTGCAGGACGGTGGCGTCCAGCACCGTGTCGAGGAGGCTCACTGCGCCAGCGCGGACTCGACGGCGTTGCGCAGGCTCGACGAATCCGGCCCGGTGATGGAGCGCCAGCGGTCCAGCACGCGACCGTCCCGACTGACGAGGAACTTCTCGAAGTTCCACTTCACGGACGATCCGCCGCCGACGGGGCTGTCCACCAGCCACGAGTACAGCTTGCTGCGGTTGGCTCCGTTCACGTCCTGCTTGTCCAGGAGCGGAAAGTCCACACCGTAGTTGAGACGGCAGAACGACCGGATCTCCTGCGCCGCCCCGGGCTCCTGGCCCCCGAACTGGTTGCACGGGACACCGACGACCACGAGGCCACGGTCACGGTAGGTCGTCCACAACTTCTGCAGGCCGTCGTACTGCGGCGTGAACCCGCACTTGCTCGCGACGTTGACGAACAGGACCACCTTGCCGGCGAGTGTCGCCTCCGGCACGGGGGTTCCGTCCAGGGAAACGAGGGAGAGGTCCTTGTACCACTGCGGGTTGGGCGGGGCGGCTGCCGTCGCGGGCGCGCCGCCGAGGACCGAGGCGAGGAGGGAGAACAACATGGTGCACCTTTGAACACGTTTTGAGTAACCATGGTGCGACGTCCGGCCAGTGCACGAACGGGGAGGGCGTGGCGCCCACTACCGGTTCGCGGGAGGCGCGACGGGCGGTGGTTCGACCGGACGTGCGAGCGCACGCACCTCCGCGAGTGCCTCCTCGTCCGTCTCGAGGCCGTCCTCGGCATCGGTGGCGGCGATGAGCCCCGCGCGTGCAGCCCGCAGGTTGTTGTACTCGACGAGCGAGAGGATCGCCCACTGGTACACGGCGACCTCGTAGTACTCGAGGATGTTGTCGGTGAGGTTGAGCAGCACGTAGGTCACCGTCATGGTGATGTACACGTGGTTCACGTAGGTGAGCCGCAGGGCGAGGTCCTGCCGAAGGAGCCGCATGCCCTGCCGGAACATGGTGGCGAACACGGCGACGAACAGGACGAAGCCCACGACGCCCGTCTCGTAGAGCACGCGAAGGTAGCCGTTGTGCGGGGAGGCCTCGATCCCGAACAGCTCCTCCCCGAGCAGGACCGAGCTGCCCGCGCCGAATCCGAACCAGGGCCGATCGACGAAACGGCGCAGGATCTCGTCCCAGAAGTACAGCCGCCACCCGACGCTGGTGTTCAAATCGTAGACGGTGTCGATGCCGACGGTCGTCATGGCCTGCGCCGAGCTGGCCACACGATCGATGATCCCTTCCCCCCACGCGAGCGCGATGAAACTGGCGGCCAGCGCGCCGACGACGATGTTGGTGCGGCGGCCGTAGGCCCACGACAGGTACACGAAGCAGACCGCGAACGCGAGCCACGAGATTCGCGTGTAGGTGGCGATCTCCAGCACCACGAGGCACGCGATGTACGCCACCCGCAGCGCCCGGTTGCGCGCGGCCGAATCGAGGAACTCCGCATACGCGACGCAGAACAGGAACGTCAGGTACATGCTGAAGTGCGCGGGATGCCAGAACGTGGAGTTCACCCGCACGTAGCCCTGCGTGATGCGGTTTCCGTCGCCGGTGAAGAGCTGGAAGAACCCGTAGGCGATCGGGATGGCGCTGCTCCAGTAGATGGCGCGGATGACGTCGCGCACCATCTTCCGGTCAATCATGTCGGAGATGATCAAGTACGTGAAGAAAGGGGCCGCAAGTCTCGTCACGAAGCGGATCGCCCACCGGAGGTCGGGCGCCCAGTACATCGATGCCGCGAACAGCCCGAGGAACAGTCCGTACGGCAGCGTGAGGCTGCGTCCCTTGAACGGGTTCTTCCAGAGCACCAGGAAGTACACGACCCCCATTCCCGACACGAGCACGTTCGCGATGCCGCCGAGGTCGACGTTGAACCGGTCGCCGCCGATACGCTCACCGCCGGCGAAGAGGTTGCGAAGGGAGATCAGGCCGAGGAACACGAGGATGAACGTGCGGGGGTTGGCGACGAACAGTCCGGCGCCCCCTGCGACGAGCGCGAAGGCCACCAGGTAGTGCACGCCGCCGAAGGCGAGTGCCGCGGCCATCGGGAGCGCGACCAGGGCAGGCAGCACGACGTGGCGTACCGGGTCGGACCCGAGGTCCGACCGCACCCACGCGGGCCTCACGCGCCCGCCCCGCGGTGGCAGCGTCCCGGGAGCGGCGGCTGGTTGCGCGGCATCCGCGGAGTGTAGCGCGCAGCGCAGCGTTACGTCTCCCTCGTGCCCCTGCGCGTCCTGCTCGTCACCCGCGTGTTCCATCCGCACATCGGCGGGATCGAGCGGCACGTGGAGTGGCTGGCGGCAGCGCTTCTGGGTCGCGGCCATCACGTGGAGGTCCTGACGCTCGACCGGGGTTTCGCGGACGGCGCACGGTACCCGTCCGAATCGCGCCTCGACACCCCGGCCGGCCCGCTGCGGGTGCGCCGTGTGCCGTGGGCTGGCTCCGCGCGCTACCCGCTCGCGCCGGCCGCCGTGTCCGCCTTCCGGGGATGGGACGTGGTGCATGTGCACGGGGTGGATTTTCTCGTGGACGCCGCCGTGGCGACCCGGCGTTGGCACCGCGCAGCCGTGGTCTTGTCGACGCATGGGGCGTTCTTTCACACCGAGTTCGCGCAGAACCTGAAGAAGTGGTGGTTCGCGCACGTGACCCGGCGACTCGTGGGGCGTCTGGACGGCCTCCTGTTCACCTCCACCCATGACGCCGCGATGTTCGCCGCCATCACCGACCGGGGCGTGGTCGCGCCGAACGCGGTCGACCTCAGGCCGTGGCTGACCCTCGCGCGCGCTCCCGAGCCCGGGCGCTTCGTCACCACCGGCCGTGTCGACGTCCACAAGGGGCTCGACGATCTGCTCCGCACCCTCGCGATCGTGCGCCGGATCGACCCCCGCCCGTTCCATGCCCACGTGGTCGGACCCGAGGTGGCCGAGGGTCTCGTCCCGCGGTTGCGGCGCCAGGCACGGGAGCTCGGCGTGGATGACCGTGTCACCTTCCATGGCAAGGTGCGGTTCGCGGCGCTCCGCGACGCGGTCGCGCGTGCGGAGCTTGCGCTGTTTCCGAGCACCTACGAGAGCTTCGGGATCTCGGTCGTCGAGGCGATGGCCGCGGGTGTCGTGCCGGTGGTGCGGGACATCGGGGCGTTCCGCGACCTCGTCACCGATGGCCAGGACGGATTCGTGGCGCCGTTCGGCGATGCGTCGGCGGCGGCCGAACGCATCGTCCTCGCACGGGATGCCGCACGCGCGCCCGCGGTGGCGGCGGCCGCACGCGCGGCCGCGTCGCGTCACGGGTGGGATTCGGTGATCGGTGGCGTCGAGGCGGCCTACCGCGACGCGATGGCGCACCGTTCCTCCGCGGCGGACACGCGGACGTCCGGGGGTTACAGCGCCGGGGCGTGAACCCCTCCGACCCGCTCGTCGTCGCGCCAGCCGGCCCGCTCCGCGGAACGGTCGTCGTCCCCGGTGACAAGAGCGTGTCCCATCGGGCCGTGCTGCTCGCGGCGATGGCGCACGGAACCACGACCATCCGTGGGGCCCTGGAGAGCGAGGACGTCGCCGCGACCCTCGCCGCCGTGCGTGCCCTCGGGGCGGTGGTCGAGACCGACGGCGGCGGCGCACTTCGGGTCACCGGCGGTGATTGGTGCGACGCGACCGTCCCGCTGGACTGCGGCAACGCCGGGACCGCCGCAAGGTTGCTGATGGGAAGCCTGGCATCGCGGGCTTCGGCGACGCTAGTCGGGGATGCGTCCCTCACGCGGCGCCCGATGGCACGCGTGCTCCGACCGCTGCGCGCGATGGGTGCGCGGGTGGAGGGGGGACCGACCCTGCCGGTTCGGGTCGAGCGCGCCGCGCTTCACGGCATGGAATGGGAGTCCGAGGTGGCGAGCGCGCAGGTGAAGAGCGCCGTGCTCCTCGCGGCGCTGTCCGCGGAGGGCTCCACGACCTACGTGGAGCGGCAGCCGACCCGGGACCACACCGAGCGACTGCTGCGTGCCATGGGGGCCGCGGTGGATTCGGAGCCGGACGGGAGCGCCACGCGCATCCGGGTGCGTCCGTCGCGACTTCACCCCGTGGAGGTCGACGTGCCCCGCGACCTCAGCAGCGCCATGCCGTGGGTCGTCGCGGCCGCCCTGGTGCCGGGGAGCGACCTGACGTTGCCGGATGTCGGCCTGAATGCCGGGCGCGTCGGGGCACTCGAGGTGTTGCGACGCATGGGTGCCGCGCTGGACGTGTGCGCCGCCGATGAGGTGGCCCACGATGAGGAGCCGCGAGGCACCGTGCGCGTGCGCTGCGGCGGTCTCCGTGGGACGCGCGTCGATGCCGCGGAGGTTCCCGCCCTGGTGGACGAACTTCCCCTGTTGGCGGTCGCGGCGGGCTTCGCGGAGGGCGAGACGGTGATCTCGGGCGCCGCGGAGCTCCGCGTGAAGGAGAGCGACCGCATCCGCGCCACGGTGGCGGGCTTGCGCGCGCTCGGCTTTGACGCCGACGAGCGTCCGGACGGCATGGTGGTCGCCGGCGGCGGGCCCCGGACACGCCCCCGCGCACCCGTCGCGAGCCAGGGAGATCATCGTATCGCGATGGCGTTCGCAATCGCCGGATTGCGTGTCGGTGCGGTGGTCTGCGACACGGCGTGCGTGTCGACCAGCTACCCCGGTTTCGCCAACACCCTCCTGGAGCTGAGCCGTGGCTGAACGAATCACGATCGCCATCGATGGACCCGCCGCGTCGGGGAAGGGGACGGTGGCCCGCCGCGTGGCGGGGCTGCTCGGGTACGCCTACGTGGACACCGGCGCCATGTACAGGGCCGTGGGACGGGCCGTGCTCGATGCGGGTGGTGACCCTCGCGCGCCCGAGCCGGCGACGTCGATCGCGGGGCGCCTGCGATTCGGCTTCGACTGGCATGGCGGCACGATGCGGATTCTCGTCGATGGGGCCGACGTGAGCGCGCGCATCCGCACGGAGGAGGCCGGACGGGCCGCGTCCGCGGTCGCCGTGCATCCGGGGGTCCGTGCCGCGCTCCTGCAGACCCAGCGGGACCTCGGTGCCGGCGGCGGGGTGGTGATGGATGGCCGGGACATCGGCACGGTCGTGCTTCCCGACGCGCAGCTCAAGGTGTTCCTCGATGCGAATCTCGACGAACGCGCGCGGCGGAGGGCGGCGGAGCACCCCGGGGTTCCGTTCGAGGCCATACGGCGCGACCTCGCGGCACGGGACGCACAGGACAGCGGTCGGGCGACAGCGCCGCTGCGGCGCGCGGATGACGCCGTCATCGTGGATTCCACGGACATGGACATCGACGCCGTCGTGCGGACGGTGGTCGAGCTGGCCCGGGCCCGCGTCGACGGCTGACGACAGGCGCGGACGTGCGCCATGTGCCGTTTCCCGCGTGTCGAATCTTGACACGGACGCGCTCCGTGCATAGTCCGCGCCGTCCGCACGTGCGTGCGGTCACGGTGCCGTGCCGTCCGAGGCGTCGCGGTGCTGGTCCTGGACCCCTCGCCACCCTCATCGCGCCGCTCCGCGGCCCGGACGAACCACCTGATGATCCCTACCTCCATCGACCTTGACACCCCGATCGGCGACCTCAGCGCAGACCAGTTCAAGAACTTCTTCGACGACTACCTGGGCAACCGCTCGGTGCGCGAGCAGTCCGTGGTGCGCGGCACGATCATCAACATCGGCGAGGACTTCGTCACCGTCGACATCGGCTACAAGGCCGAGGGTGTCATCCGGCGCGCCGAGTTCGTGAACGAGGCCGGCGCGCTGACGGTGGCCGAGGGGGACGTCGTGGACGTCTACCTCGACCAGATGGGCGAGGAGGACGGCGTCCTCGAGCTGTCCAAGGAAAAGGCCGACCTGATGAAGGCCTGGGACCAGATCGCCAAGGCCGTGGAGCGCGACGAGACCGTGCGCGGCACGGTCCAGGCCCGCGTCAAGGGCGGCCTCGCGGTCGACATCGGCGTCAAGGCGTTCCTGCCGGGCAGCCAGGTCGATCTGCGCCCGGTCAAGAACCTCGATCGCCTCATCGGTGAGACGCACGAGTTCAAGATCATCAAGTTCAACAAGAAGCGCGGGAACATCGTGCTGAGCCGCCGTGCCCTGCTCGAGCGCGAGCGCGAGGAGCGCAAGACGGAGACGCTGAAGAGCCTGCGTCAGGGCGCGATCATGCTCGGCACGATCAAGAACATCACCGAATACGGCGCGTTCGTGGATCTCGGCGGCATCGACGGCCTGCTCCACATCACCGACATGGCCTACGGCCGCATGCAGCACCCGAGCGAGATGTTCGAGGTGGGCCAGCAGATCGAGGTCAAGGTCCTCAAGTACGACGAGGACAGCCAGCGTGTCAGCCTCGGCTACAAGCAGATCCGCCCCGACCCGTGGGAGGATGCCGAGTACAAGTTCCCCGTCGGCGCCATCGTGCGGGGCAAGGTGGTCAGCATCCAGGACTACGGTGCGTTCATCGAGCTCGAGGACGGCATCGAGGGCCTCGTGCACATCTCCGAGATGACCTGGAACAAGCGGATCAAGAGCCCCGCCAAGCTGGTGGAGCCCGGCCAGGTCGTCGAGGCGAAGGTGCTCGGCATCGACCTGGAGTCCAAGCGCATCAGCCTCGGCATGCGCCAGCTCGAGCAGAACCCCTGGGTCATGATCGCGGACAAGTACCCGGTCGGCACCGTCGTGCGCGGCAAGGTCCGCAACATCACCGACTTCGGCATCTTCATCGGGATCGAAGAGGGCATCGACGGCCTCGTCCACATCAGCGACATGAGCTGGGGCCAGCGCGTGCGTCACCCCTCGGAGCGTTTCCAGAAGGGCGACGAGGTCGAGGCCCGCGTGCTCAACGTGGATGTCGAGAACGAGCGGTTCAGCCTCGGCATCAAGCAGCTCGGCGATGACCCGTGGGGTAGCGTGCCCGGCCGGTTCTTCCTCGGCCAGGTGATCACCGGCAAGGTCGTGCACAAGGCGGACTTCGGCGTGTTCCTCGAGCTCGAGGACGGCGTCGAGGGCCTCGTGCACCACTCCGAGCTCGTGAACGGCGGTCCCGAGTGGCAGGCCAACTACAACGAGGGCCAGGAGATCAACGCCGAGATCATCAACATCGACGCGCATGACCGCAAGGTCAGCCTCTCCGAGAAGAGCGCCGTCGAGCGCGCCCGCGGCGGCGACGTCCGCGAGGTCGTGCGCCGTCAGGGCGACAGCAGCGCCCGCCTCGGCGACATCATGGGCGACCTGAGCCGTCGCGTCCGCGGCGAGTGAGGCGTCCGCTGTCCCGTCCCACCACGGGGCCGGGCCAGCGCCGTGCAGGGCGGTCGGGTGCTCCCCGGCCGCCTTCGCGCGTCAACGCGGGGCGCCTGGCGGCGATCCGGGCGCTCGTGGCCGTCGAACACGGGGAACACGTCGAGGACGCACTCGCCCGCCTCGCCCCGGCCGCCGGCCCTGACCGCGCCCTCGCTTGGCATCTTGCGCTCGGGGTGTTGCGGTCACGCACCGGTCTGGACGAGCTGGTGCGGATCGTGGGGCGTCGCGGGGTGTCCACGCTCGATCCACCGGTCGCGGCCGCGGTCCGGGTGGCCCTGTTCGAGCTTCGGCGGGCAGGCGTCGCGCCGCACGCGGCCGTCGACCAGGCGGTGGAAGCCGTCCGGGCCCTGGGCCTTCCGCACGCGGCCGGCTTTGCGAACGCCATCCTGCGTCGCTCGGTGGAGGTGCCCCTCGCCGACGACGCATGGCTGGGGCATCCCGCCTGGCTCGTCGAGCGCTGGCGGTTCCGCCATGGTCGGGAGGCCGCCGACGCGTGGATGCATGCCAACAACGCGCCGGCGTGCGTCCATCTCGTCTGTCGGGAGGACCCGGCCGGCGTGGTCCGGGCCTTCCAACACGCGGGCATGGTGCTCGTCCCCTCGGGTCCGGACGGCGTGTTCCGCCTGCCCGCGGGTGCGGGTGCTCCGGAGGGCTGGCCCGGCTTCGCCGAGGGCCGCTGGTGGATCATGGACCCCGTGGCGGTGCAGGTCGCCGACCTGTGCGGCGACATCGAGGGCCGCACTGTCCTCGACACGTGTGCCGCGCCGGGCGGCAAGTCGTTCCGACTGGCGTCGCGGGGCGCACGGGTCCTGGCCACCGATGCGGAGGAGGCCCGCCTGGCCCGCCTGCGTGAGGGTGCGGCCCGCCTCGGCCTTGCCGTGGAAGCGCGGGTGCACGACTGGAGCGCCGGCGCGGCGGCGACGGATGCGGATGTGGTGCTCGTCGACGCGCCGTGCAGCGGCCTCGGCGTGGTCCGTCGCCATCCGGACATCCGCTGGCGACGGGTGGCGGAGGATCTCCCGGCGTTCGCGGCGCGCCAGCGGGCGATCCTCCGGCACGCGGCAGGATGCGTGCGCCCGGGCGGTGTGCTCGTGTACGCCGTCTGCTCCCCGGAGCCCGAGGAGGGGGAGGAGGTCGCGGCATCGCTGGGATGGCGCGAGGAGGCACGGCTGTGCAACGCTCCTGCGCGCGACGGCGCCGATGTGTTCCAGGCCTTCCGGCTGCGTGCGCCGGGATAAGAGCGGCGGGCATGGCCTCGCTCGACACGCCCATGTTCCGACAGTACCGGGAGCTGAAGGCGCAGGCGCCCGATGCGCTGTTGTTTTTCCGCATGGGCGACTTCTACGAGCTGTTCGGGGATGACGCGGCGTGGACGGCCGACGCGCTCGAGCTGACGCTCACGGCGCGCAACAAGGACGACCCGGACCCCATCCCGATGTGCGGTGTTCCGCATCATGCGGCCGAGGAGTACGTCCGGCGGCTGTTGCAGTTGGGGCGCAAGGTCGCCATCGCCGATCAACTCGAAGACCCGCGCCAGGCCAAGGGGATCGTCAAGCGCGGCATCGTGCGCATCCTGACGCCGGGCTTGAGCGGCGCCACCGTCGACGCCCACGAGTGCAGCTGGCTCGGGGTGGTGGTCGGATCGTCGAGCGGATTCGGCGTCGCGGTGCTGGATGCGACCACCGGGGAGGTCCGCGCGGTCACGCTGCGGGACGCGGCTTCCGTCGCCGCCGAGCTCGCGCGCTTCGAGCTGCGCGAGGCGGTGGTGGGGCCGCGCGCCCACCAGCCCGCGATCCTGCGCGCCCTCGGGGACGTCTGCACCACCGTCCTGCCCGTGGAGCCGGACGCTGCGCCGGTGGCCGCGCTCGCGGGGCTCGGGGGGCTCGCGGCGCACGCCGCCGGCGTGGCCTTGTCCTACGCCGAGGCGCACGTGCGGGCCGATCTGGCGGCGTTGGTCCACGTGCAGCCGTGGCGCGCGGAGCAGCACCTCCGCATGGATGACGCGACGCGCCGCAACCTGGAGCTGGCGCGGCCGCTGCGGGGGACCGGGCGCCGTGGCACCCTCGTCGGTCTCCTCGACGTCGCACGCACGGCCATGGGTGGGCGGCTGCTCCGTGACTGGATCGCAGCACCCTTGCTGGACCGCGCCGCGATCGAGGGGCGGTTGGACGCGGTCGAAGCCCTCGTCCACGCGGCGGGTCTGCGCCGCACCCTCGCGGACGCCCTGGCGAGCGTGGCCGACATCGAGCGCATCCTCGGCCGGGTGGGGCAGGGGACGGCCACGCCGCGGGAACTCGCGGCGCTGCGGGACTCGCTCGTTCAGGCGCCGGCGCTGCGAGGTGCCATCGCGGAGGTTGCGCCGCTCGCGGCGCGCGTGCCCGAGGATCTCGTCGACGACGTGCGGGCCGATCTCGAGACGTGGCTCGTCGACACGCCGCCGGCCACGCTCGCCGACGGCGGGGTGATCCGTGGCGGGGCGGACCCGGAGCTCGACCACGTGGTGGCGCTCACGACGGACGCGCGCGGTGCCATCGCGCGCATGGAGGCCGCGCTGCGTGCCGAGACGCAGATCGCGAGCCTGAAGATCCGCCACAGCGGCCAGACCGGCTACTACATCGAGCTGACGCGGGCGAACGCGGCCCGTGCCCCGGCGAGCTGGATCCGCCGCCAGACCGTGGCGAACGCCGAGCGCTACGTCACCACCGCGCTCAAGGACCTCGAAGAGGAGGTCCGCACGGCCGAGGAACGCCGTGCGGCGCTGGAGGCCGCGCGCTTCTCCGCGCTGCGCGGGCGCGTGGCGGCCCAGACCCGCCGACTCCAGGCGCTGGCGCGGGGCCTTGCCGGGCTCGACGCGTTGGCCGCCTTCGCGGAGTGCGCCGTCCGCGGCCGTTGGGTGCGCCCGGAGCTGACGGAGGACGCCACGCTCGCGCTCGTGGGGGCCCGTCATCCCGTGGTGGAGGCCTCCCTGCGGGACGGGGACGCGTTCGTGCCGAACGATCTGCGCCTCGACGAGCAAGGCCGCATCGTCATCCTCACCGGTCCGAACATGGCCGGGAAGAGCACCCTCATGCGCCAGGTGGCCCTCGTGGTGCTGCTGGCCCAGGCCGGCTGCTTCGTCCCCGCCTCCCACGCGCGCATCGGCCTGTGCGACCGCATCAGCGTGCGCGTCGGGGCCAGCGACGACCTCGCCGGCGGCCAGAGCACGTTCATGGTGGAGATGGCCGAGACGGCGAACATCCTCGCGCAGGCCACGTCGCGCAGCCTCGTGCTGCTCGACGAGATCGGGCGCGGGACGAGCACCTGGGACGGGCTCGCCATCGCCTGGGCCGTCGCCGAGGACCTGCACGACCGCGTCCGCTGCCGCGCGGTGTTCGCCACGCATTACCACGAGCTCTCCGCGCTCGCAGAGACCTGCGCGCACCTCCGCAACCTGCACGTCGCCGTCGCGGAGCGTGGAGAGGACATCGTGTTCCTGCGCACCCTCCGCGAGGGGGCCGCCAGCGGCAGCTACGGAATCCAGTGCGCGCGCCTGGCGGGCGTGCCCGCGAGCGTCGTGGGGCGGGCGCGACAGTTGCTCGGGCAGCTCGAGCGCCGCCGCCCGAAGGAGCCCACCAACCAGCTCTCGCTCTTCGGCGGGCCGCCTGCGTCGTCGGGTACCTCTCCTGGGGCGGAGGGGGACACCCCCTCCGCAACGCCACCCCCGGACGCGCTCCGGGAGGCCCTCCGGGCGCTGGACGTCGACGCGCTCGCGCCGCGGCAGGCGCTGGAGGCGCTCTACCGGCTGCGGGACCTCGCCCTGTGACCTGGGAGGCGTCGCGGGAAGCCTTCCTGCACTGGACACGGGTGGAGCGCGCGCTTCGCCCGCTCACGCGGGAGGCCTACGCCGCCGACCTCGCGCGCCTGGCGGCGTGGATGCGCGCGCGCGGTCGCACGGCGCCCGGGGAGGTCACCCGCGATGACCTCGGGGCCTACATGGGCGCCCTCCTGGATGCGGGACTGGCCCTGCGCTCCCTGGCGCGACACCGCAGCAGCCTGCGCCAGTTCTTCGGGTTCCTGCGCGAGGAGGGCCACCTGCCTGCGGATCCGTCGCGCCTGCTCGAGGGGCCGCGGCCCCGCCGGACGCTCCCGCGCCCCCTCGGCGAGGCCGAGGTCGAGGCGCTCCTCGCCTCGATGGCCGCGGACACGCCGCTGGGGCTGCGCGATCTCGCCATGGTTGAGCTCCTCTACGGGGCCGGCCTGCGCGTGCACGAGCTGGTGGGGCTTCCCCTCGAGGCACTGCACACGGGATCGGGCTTCCTGCGGGTGCGCGGCAAGGGCGGCAAGGAGCGGGTCGTGCCGGCCGGTCAGACCGCGCTCGACGCCGTGTCGGCGTACGTCGTGCGGGGCCGGCCGCATCTGGATTCGACGGGGCGCGCCCGGGCCTTGTTCCTTGCGGAGCACGGCGGCCCGATGACCCGTCAGAACGTCTGGGAGCGCCTGCGCCGCCACGCGGCCGCGGCCGGCGTGTCCGGCGTGCATCCGCACCAGCTCCGGCACGCCTTCGCCACGCACCTCCTGGCCCACGGCGCCGACCTGCGCGTGCTGCAGGCCCTGCTCGGGCACGCCGACATCCGCACGACGCAGGTCTACACGCACGTGGACACCACCCGCCTGCGCGGCGTCCACGCGCAGGCACACCCGCGGGGCCGCTGAGCGCCGCGCGGTCGGGTCAGCGCGCCGGCACGGTCTCCCGGGACGCCACGTTTCTCAGCGTGTGGGCGCACGCGGCGGGGTCCGCGACCTGCGCGATGTCGGAGAGGCTGATCACCCCCTTCAGGTGCCCGTCGTCGCTGCACACCAGCACGCGCGACACCTTGTGGGTCGCCATCTGCTGCTGCGCACGGTGGAGGTCATCCTCCGGCCGCACGGTCACGAGGTGGTTGGTGGTCATGCATTCCGACACGCGCGAATCGTTGGAACGGTCCTCCGCCACGATGCGGCAACACACGTCGCGGTCCGTCACCACGCCCTCCACGCGGCCGTCCGGTCCGCACACGGGCAGGAAGCCGACGTTGCGCTTCTGCATCCGTCGGGCGGCATCGCGGACCGTGGTGTCCGGTCCGATGCACTCGGGGTTGGTGTTCATCAGTTCATTGCAGCGCATGGGTCCTCCTCGACGGGACCTATGCACCGAGGACGCCGTCCAGGAGTCGCAGCACCGCAGCGTAGCTGCCGAACGGGGGGTACACGTAGACGCCGCGCACGCGCGGGTGGCCGATCACGTCCGCCAGCGCCTCGCGGGCGATGGCGATGCCCTCCTCGCGCTGGGCGTCCCGGTCACCCGCGTCGCGCATGCGCTCCCGGATGCGCGCGGGAATCTGCATCCCCGGCACCTCGTGGTGGAGGAATTCGGCGTTCCGGCTGCTGGCGAGCGGCATGATCCCCACGAGGAAGGGAATCTCCGGCACGTCGCGCGTCCGGTCGAGAAAGCGGAAGAGCACGTCGCGGTCGAACACGGGCTGGCTGAAGACGTACTCCGCGCCGGCCTCGACCTTCCGGCGGAAGCGCGACGCCTCCAGCGCGGGGTCCACGTGCCCCGGGTTGCACCCGCACCCCACGAGAAGGTCCGTGTGGCCGCCGATCGGACGTCCGTTGAAGTCGACGCCGCGGTTGAGCATCTGGATGAAGGAGATGAGCCCGATGCTGTCGATGTCGAAGACCGCCGTCGCGCTGGGGTAGGTGCCGGTCTTGGGGGGATCCCCGGTGATGGCGAGGATGTTCCGCACGCCGAGGGCGTGCGCCCCGAGCAGGTCCATCTGCATCCCGAGCAGGTTCCGGTCGCGGCAGCAGTAGTGGACCACGCTCTCCATGCCGGCCTCGACGCGCACGAGCTGCGCCAGCGCGGTGGGGCCCATCCGCGCCACCGCACGGGGGCCATCCGCGATGTTGACGACGTCCACGCCGGCTTCGCGGAGCATGCGCGCCCCCTCGACGGCGTGATCGTGCGCGACCCCGCGCGGGGGCTCCAGCTCGACACTCACGCAGAACCCGCCCGCGTAGAGCTTGCGGCCGAAGGCGCTCTTCTCCGAGGGATGGGTTCCGCCCCTCGCGGGGAGCGTGGGCTGCGAGGGCTCCGCGACCGGCGGGGGAGGCGTTGCGGAGGGGGTGTCCCCCTCCGCCCCACGAACCGGACGCTCGTGACGCACGCTGCGCACGAAGTGGGCGATCTGGCGGATCATGTCCGGGGTGGTGCCGCAACACCCGCCCACCAGCGACGCCCCGGCCTGCACGGAACGGCGGGCGTACTCGGCCATGTACTCGGGCGCGGCGAGGTACAGCGTGCGCCCCTCGACGACCTGTGGCAGGCCCGCGTTCGGCATCGCCGCGAGCGCGAGGGAGGGGTTGGCGTCGCGCAGCACCGGCGCGATCCGTCCGAGCAACTCCAGGACCCCGCGCGGACCGTTGCTGCAGTTGGTGCCGAACGCGTCGATCGGCCACGCCGCGACGGCGTGCGCCGCCGCCTCGGGGGTGTCGCCCTCGAGCTGCGCCTGTCCCGTGCCGATCACCCCGAAGCTCATGGACGCGACGATGGGCAGGTCGCAGACGCTCCGTACGGCGCGCACGGCGGCCCACAGCTCCGGGAGGCGCGTGAACGTCTCCAGCACGAACAGGTCCGGGCCGGCGTCGGCGAGCACGTCGGCCTGCTCCCGGAACAGCGCGAAGAGATCCCCGGGCGTCAGCCTCCCGACGGGCGCGAGCAGGCCGCCGGAGGGACCCATGCTCGCGGCGACCCACGCGGCGTCGCCTGCGACCTGCCGCGCGATGCGCACCCCGGCCGCGTTGAGCTCGGCGACGCGGTCCTCGAGACCATGTGCGGCCAGGCGCGCGCGGTTCGCCCCGAAGGTGTTCGTGGTGAGGACCTCCGCGCCGGCTTGAAGGTAGGCGCGGTGCACCTCCGCGACCAGCTCGGGCTGCGATCCGTTCACCTCGTCGTAGCTGCGGTGCAGGAACACGCCGCGGGCGTAGATTTCGCTGCCCATGGCGCCGTCCGCGACGAGGACGCGCGTGGCGAGCGCCTCCCGGAACGACGCGCCGCCGCGGCTCACGCGGGGCGGTCCGCCGCCGGGGCGGTGAGCGTCAGGGCGACCACGGTGACATTGTCGCCTCCGCCGCCGCGGTTGGCCGCGGACACGAGCCGTCGCGCCAGTTCCATGGCGGCGGGGCCGGCGGCCGTGTCGGCGACCTTGCGGGCGGCGTCGCGCAGGATGCGCGCGAGGCCGGCCTCGTCGTCCGCGGCGTAGTCGGTGAAGCCGTCGGAGCAGAGGATCAGCCACTCGCCGGGCAGCAGGTCCACCGTGCGTTCGAACGGCGCCGGGAGCGACGCCTGCATCGCCTCGTCGAAGTGGCCCAGGAAGCGCGTCAGGGCCCAGCCTTCGTTGCCGTCGGTGGTGTGCCCGCCGCGCGCGAAGCCCTCGCGGATCACGTCCGCCGTGGCGTTGTGGTCCGTCGTGAGGAGGGCGACCCCGTGCGTGCCCACGAGGTAGGCGCGCGAGTCGCCGAGCGAGGCGAGATGGACCCGGTTTCCGCGCGTCACCGCCACGACGGCCGTGGTGCCCATGGGGATGCGGCGCTCGAGATCGGCCCCGGCGATCCGGCGCGCGCCATCACAGACGGCATGGTTGGCACGCGTCAGCGCGTCGGCGATCCAGGCCGAAACCCGTGCGTCCGTCGCGTCCCCGAGCGTGCTCGCGTGTTCGTTCCAGTGCGTGCGCAAGGCCCGCGATGCGAGCGCGCTGGCGAGGTCACCGCTGCCGGCGTTGCACTGGCTGATGCCGTCGCAGACGGCCAGCAGGGCGCAGTCCTGCTCGCCGACGGCGACGAAGCTGTCCTGGTTGGTCTGCGCGTGGAGGCTCTTGGCGAGCCCGACGTGGGTGTCGAAGCCCGCGGCGGCGCACGCGCCGCGAACCATGCCCGCCCGCGCCCGGAACTCGGAGGTGGCGCGCGCGTCGGCGAGCACCCGCGCGAGGGCGAAGGCGTCCGGGGGGCGGTGCTCGGGGTCCGGCGCACAGGCGGACGCCAGCACGGCGAGGAACTCCGGCGGCAGGGACGGGCAGGCCCCGCCGAGGCACGCGACGAGCTCGAGACCGCCGAGCTGAGCATCGGAGGGAAGCGGACCCACGGCGTGGGCCAGCACGGCGCGCATCACGCGGCGGACGTCCTCCCGGCGCGCCAGGGCGTCCGCAGGCCCGCCGCCCGTGAGGACGAACCCGTCGGGCCCCTCCGCGATCGCGCCGTCCCGGTCCATCAGGGCGATGCCCGCCGCGTGGAGGTTCGCCGCCGCCAGCGCGAGACGCTCCGCGTACGGCAGGGCGTCGCCCGGGGCCAGGGTGCCCGGCGTCGGCACCGGCCGGGCCTGCGCGTCGGGCTGGAAGGCTCCTTGCAGGCCGAGCACCCCGTCGTCGCGGGAGAAGCGGGGGTCGCGGGCGATCAGCGGGCGCAGGGCGTCCAGCCACGCGTCGGAGCGTGTCCGCGTGAGAAGCCCGCGCTGCAGGAGCCAATCGACGAGATCCTCCTCCCGTTGCGGCTCGCCGAGCTCGTGGACCAGCTCCGCCACGGCGCCGAGCGGGTCCCGCGCCAGATGGGCGCGCGCGGCGTCCGGATCGCGGACGGATCGCGCGAAGAATCCGCCGGGTGCGCAGCGTCGGTAGCCGGACGCCACGAGCTCGTGCCCCACGGCGGGCGGATGGTGCGGACCCGGGGTCTCCCAGCGCACGCGGGTCGCGTCGCGCTCCTTCCGGGTCACCTGCGCGAAGCCGAACACGGGATGGTGGAGGACGTCGCCGTCCTCGAGGACGTCGTGGTTCGGGATCGCGTGCATGGGGCCGGGTTATAACCCGCCGGCGCATGGAGCCGGCCGCCCGCCGCCCGCGCCCGGGAGCCCCGTGGAAGTACGCGATCCGATCCACGGCGCCATCGCCGTCGCGGCGGACGAGGTGTTGCTCGTCGACCACCCCTTCGTGCAGCGCTTGCGCGGCATCAAGCAGATGGGATTCTCGGAGCTTCCCTTTCCGTGCGCGGTGCATTCCCGCTACAGCCACGCGCTGGGGGTGATGGAGCTCGCCGGTCGCGCCTTCGACGCCTGCTTCCGGCGCGATCCGTTCACGTCTCCGGCGCGTCGTGCCCTGTACCGTTCCCTGGTCCGGGTCGCCGCGCTGTGCCACGACCTCGGGCACGCCCCGTTCTCGCACTGCACCGAGTTCGCCATGCCGCCGCTGCGCGCGCTCCGCGTGGGAGCCTACGCGCCGGATGCGGTCGCAGGACGCCTGGACCGCACTGCGTCGCACGAGGACTACACGGTCCTCGTCCTCACCCAGTCCGACCTCGCGGAGACCATCGCGCGCACCTTCCCGTTCACCGGCGCGCACGTCGCGGCGCTCGTGAGCCGCGAGGTCGCCACACCCGACGACCTGTTCGTGGACGGCGGGCGCGACTACCGCCGCGTGCTCTCGCAGCTGATCTCCAGCGAGCTGGACGTGGACCGGCTCGACTATCTCGTGCGCGATTCCTACTTCTCCGGCGCCCGCTACGGCGAGGTGGACGTGGGATGGATCCTCTCCAACCTCGAATGGCACGAGGACGAGCGCGGCGAGGTCGGCCTCGCGCTCGACCATCGCGCCATCTACGCCTTCGACGACTTCATGATCGCACGCTTCCACATGTTCGTGCAGGTCTACTTCCACCACAAGAGCGTCGTGTACGAGGAGACCCTCAAGCGGCACTTCACCGGACCCGCCTGCACCTACCGGTTTCCCGCCGACGCGGAGGGGTACCTGCCGATGGACGACGTGCACCTTCACACCTACCTGCGCGCGTCCCCGGACCCGTGGGCGCAGCGGATCCCGCGCCGGAGCGCGTACCGCCGACTGGTGGAGCTGCACGGCACGCCCGAGGAGGTGGAGCTGGGCGAACGGCTGGCGCGGCTGCGCGGGGCGGGCATCGACACCCTCGCGGCGACGTCGACCGGCAAGCTCAGCCGGTACGCCGCGATGGGCCGCAAGCGCGAGGGGGCGCCGCGGATCGGCGTGATCCACCGTGCCCCAGGCACGTCGCCGCGGGTGGTTCCGCTCGAATCCGCGACGCGCATCTTCGAGCGCTACCAGGACGAGCGCCACATCGCGCGGATCTACGTCAGCGACGAGGACTACGCCCGCGCCCAGACCGTGCTTGCAGGCGCCTGAGCGCGCCGTGCGCCGTCAGGGCGTGATGGCCGCGCGCAGCGGCGCCGTGGGGCCTCCGCGGGTCGCGCTGCTGCCCGGCAGGTCCGCGCGCACGAAGTACTGCACGCCGGGGAGCATAGTGCTCTCCACCGTGATCTGCGCGGTCCAGCCCTCCGGACCCCGCGTCATGGCGCGGTTCTGGAAGGCCGCGCCGCCGACGTCGGTACGGTAGTAGACCGTGACGCGCGTGGCGTCCGGGGCCAGTGCGCGAAACACGAGGCGTCCGCCCACGCGGGCGGGCTCCGGGGGCAGCACCTCGAGCGGTCCGCTCGCGGCGCGGGTCGGGGAGGACGGTGCGGGTGTCGCGGACGGGGCTGCGATGCCCGGTGCGGGGACGGGCACCGGGGGGGGCGTCGTGGGGCGCGCCGGCTCGGGTGGCGCCGAGGGCGTCTCTGCCGCCGCGGGTCGGGAACCCTCGTTCTCGGACACAGGCCCGACACGCGGCACGACGGGCCCATCGCTCCCCCGGGTCGCGTCGCGTCGTGTGCGGGAGCCCCGCGGGGCGCCGTTCGGCGCCGTCCGTGAGGGCGTCTCCGCAGTCATGTCCGTGGGGCGGGGGGTTCCACCCCCCGCAACGCCCCCCGGGGTGTCGGCGGTCGTCGCGGGGGCCACAGCCGCGCCGGACGCGGGAGGGTCCGGCGGGGGGGCCGGAGGCGCATGGGTGGAGTCTCGACCCGGCGCGCCCGCCAGCAGGTAGGCCGCGAGCGCCACGAGCGCGACACCGCCCCCGACCGCGGCGAACGCCCACGGGCTCCGTGGCGCGGGCTCCGACGGGTCCTCATCGGGAACGAGCATCTGGGTTGCGTTGTCGGTCGCGGGCGCCGGCGGCGTCGCCGACGGCGTGACCCCGCCCCCCGACGCCACGAGGGTGGGCCGCGCCGTGTCGCTGCCGACGGGCACGAGCGGGATGGCGTCGAGCGGGTCGGGCCCCAGGGCCGCGGCCGCGCGGCGCAGGGCCTCCGCCATCGCATCGGCGCCCGGGTAGCGGTCGTCGCGACGGTAGCGCGTGGCCGTGCGGATCACATCCCACGCCGGGTCAGGAATCCCGCGCCGCATGTCCGGCTCGTCGTCGCTCATGAAGAGCTCCCGAGGGGTCTCATTGCGCAGGATGGCCCAGAGGGTGGCGCCGGCAGCGTACACGTCGGCCCGCGCGTCGACCGTGCGGGCGTTGCTCTTCTGCTCGGGCGCCATGTAGCCCCAGGTGCCCATCACGGCGCCGGTGCGCGTCATGCTCGGCTGATCGTCGGTGTGGACCTGGGCGATGCCGAAGTCGGTGATGCGCACGTGCCCGGTGCGCGTCAACAGGATGTTGTGCGGCTTCACGTCCCGGTGCACGATGCCGCGCGCGTGGGCGGCGGAGAGCCCCTCGCACACGTCCGCCATCGTGAGGCACGCGAGCCGCGCGGGCAACGGCCCATGCCGCTCGACGCGGTCGAGCAGCGAGCCGCCCTCCACCAGCTCCATGACGATGTAGACGGAGTCGCGGTCCTCTCCGGTGTCGAAGACCCGCACCACGTGCGCGTCCTCGAGGTTCGCCATGGTCTGCGCCTCGGCCAGGAAACGACGGCGGAGGGTGGGCTTCTGCGCCAGCACCGGGGAGAGGATCTTGATGGCGCGCGGGCGCTGCAGGCGTACGTCGTGGGCGCGGTACACCGTCGCCATGCCCCCCTCGCCGAGCACGTCCAGGAGCTGGAAACGGCCTCCGGCGAACGGGGCAGGGAGCGGAAGGGGCGTCACGCGCGTCAGCCTAGCACGCCACGGCGCCCGACGAGGTCCCGGCAGAGCGTGTCCAGGCGCGCCGCGAACGCCGCGGCACGCGCCGGGCCCCGGTCGTGCGCCGGGATCGCGGCGGCCCGCTGCGCATGGTCGCGCAGGGCAGGGCCGAGCTCGTCCATCTCCATCACGAGCACCACGCGATCGGCGATGCGGCGCACGAAGCGGACCTGGTGGTCGTCGACGTGCTCCCCGTGACGGGACTGCCGGGGAACCACGATGGGCACCTTGCCGTGGGACAACGCCTGCATGATCGTCGCCGGGCCGCCGTGCGTGACGACGATGCGCGCGCGCGCAAGATGGTCCTGCACCGCGCCGAACGCCATGATGCCGTGCATCTCCACGCGGCGGACGGGAAGCGCGCAGGGTCCCGCCTGGACCACGATCGGCTCGTCGGCCGGGACGACCGCGTCGGAAAGCGCGTCCAGGGCGCGGACGAGACGATCCATCGGCTGCTCGTGCGTTCCGACCGTGACGAAGATCACAGCACCGATCCCATCACGACGCCCTCGGGGTACGACGCACGCTGCTCCTCCCACTGGAGGACCATGCGATCGAGCACCGGCCGCACGAGCCGGGCCGTGAGCGTCGGGGTGTCGATGCGGTCGTACACCTCGACGTAGACGGTCACGGCACCGAAGAACAGCTTTCCGAGCCACAGGAACGGCACCGCGATGCCTGCGCCATTGCTGACGATCACCTGGGGCCGCTCCGCCCGGAGCACCCGCCACGCCAGGACCGTGTTGCGGAGCAGATTCGGCAGGTTGCGGTTGGTGGGGTGGTGTCCCCAGTGTACCCGCTCTCCCTCCAGCAGCGAGCGCGCATCGGGCTTGTCGAAGGTCACCCAGGCGCGGTCGTGGCGCGACCACCAGGCATCGAGACAGTGCAGTTGCGCCAGGTGGCCGCCCGAGGAACACACGAGCAACAGGCGCAGGCGGTCGTCCATGCGCCCCTCTCACCCGGTTCCGGGGGCGCTGCCAGCGGTCGCGCACGTTACCGTGGGACGTGGCCGACGAAGCTTCCGACGACGTTCCCGTGCGCGCGTCCGCGGCGTCGACCGGGTCGCTCGCGCGGGGGGGGGCGGTGTGGTTGCTCGCGACCCTCGTCGGGGGTTCCGCGCTCGTCGGACTCGACGCGTGGACCGGTCGCGTGCTGGGCGCCCACGCCTACGGGGCGTACGGTGCCTTGCGGCGCGTGGCGCAGTTCGCCGGCTTCGTGGTCCTCCTCGGCCTCGAGAACGTCGTGGTGCGCCACGTCGCCGTCGCGGCCTCCGCGGCGGAGGCCCGGCGGGTCCTCCGCGTGGCCGTGGTGACGGTCGGAGTCGCGGGCGCGACGTTCGGTGGCGTTCTCGCGCTGGCCTCCGGGGTGCTCGCGCAGGTCTTCCAGCTGGGACCGGACGGTCCCGAGGCGGTGCGCTGGATCGCGGTGTCCCTGCCGCTCGCCGCGCTGCGCATGGTCGCCGTGGCCGCCGCGCAGGGACGCGGTCACGTGCGGGCGCGTCCGTTCGTGATGAGCATCCTGTGGCCCGCCACGCTGTCCCTCGGCGTGTTCGCCGTCGCCGCCTCGTGGATGCCCGGATCGCCGCTCGTAGCGATGATACGGGCGTGGGTGGCCGCCATCGGCGTCGGCTGCGCGTGGTCCTTCGCCGGGCTCCTGGTCTGGCGTCGCGCAGCGCCGTTCGCGGAATCCCGGGGTTCGACCTCCGACGCCCCGGCGGTGACGCTGTCCGGGTTGGCGTCGATGGCCGTGCCGCTCTGGCTCCATGGCATGGTGACGGCGGCCTATGCCTGGGCGGACCACCTCGTCCTCGCGGCCGTGCATGGCCCGCGCGAGGCCGCGCTCTACGGTCCCGTCGTCGCCTTGACCCCCGTCTACGGACTTGCCCTCACGGCGTTGAACGGGCCCCTCGCGCCCATGCTCGCGGCGCGGCACGCGGCGGGGGATCGTGCCGGCCTGCACCTGCTCTTTCGCACGGCGGCACGGTGGGCCTTCCTGCTCTCGGCACTGCCCGTCGTGGTGTCCCTGGTCGTGCCGGAGGGCCTTCTCCTCGCGTGGCCGGACCTGGCCGACGCGCGCGCCCGGTCCGCGCTGCAGGTCGCCGCCGCCGCGCAGTGGGTCGGCGTCGCCTGCGGGAGCGTGAACTACGTCCTGGTGATGACAGGCCACGCCGGTGCCGTGTGGTGGGGTGCCGGGCCGGCGCTGATGGTGAGCCTGGTCGGGTCGTGGGTGCTCGTTCCGTCACTCGGGGCCCTGGGCGCATCCCTCGCGAACGGAGCGGCGCTCGTGGTCGCAAACGTCATCGGCGCGCGGGTCGTCGCGGCGCGACTCGGGGTGTCCGTCCTGGACGCGGCCTTTGTCCGTGCCTGCGCCGCCATGGCGCTGCCGGTCGCGGCGGGTGCCGTCGCCGCACGGTTCGACGGGTCCGGATGGGGACGCCTGGCGCTCGTTGCGGGCGTCGTGTTCGTCGCGTGGCTGCCGTCGGTGTGGTGGGGTGGCCTGGATGCCGAGGAACGCGAGGCCGTACGCCGGCGCGTGAGGGGGGGAGCATGAGCGGAGGGCGTGGTGCGTCCCTGGCGGTCCTGGTGCTGTGTGCCGGCTTCGGCTGCATGCGCGCCGGCGGGCGGACGTCGTCCGCGTCGGACCGCGTTTTTCCTCCGCCGGGAGAGGATGACAGCCGCGCGGTGCCGTTGGACGGGTTGCGCAACCACGACCTGTTCGGTGCCGGACCCCATGCCTACCGGGTCGCGGAGCCCAAGGCGTGGTCGGGCCCGGTCCGGCTCGACTTCGACGCGGCCTCCGCGCCGGATGCCGTGGCACTGCGCTCCGGCGCGCTCCCGGACGCGCCTGCCGAGGTGCGCATTCCGGTCGGTCGGGCCGCGCGCACGCTCTACGTGCTGACCGCAGCCTACGGCGGACTCGACGCACGCGACATCGCTGCGGAGGGTGCGCTGGTGTACGCCGACGGTCGGATCCAACCGGTGAAGTGGATGGTCGGGGAGCACACCTGGCCGGCGTGGGCGGGCGCGACCGGTCGGGACGCCGACGTGGTGCCCCTCGGCGTCAATCCGCACGGGGACCTCCTCTCCGCCTCCCTGCGCACGGTGCCGGTCGCGTTTCCCGACACGCCGGTCGCATCGCTCACCGTGCGCTCCCGGCCGAGCGCGCTCAGCTTCGCGGTGCTGGAGGTGCGCACCAGCGACCAGGACCCCCGCACCCAGGGGGCGTGGCCGGAGCGGGAGCAGGACGAGGACTTCTACGTCTTCGACGTGCGCCGCCCGCCACAGGCCCTTCCCGTCACGGGCCCCGTCGAGGGGGCGTTGCGGGTGGAAGGCGGGCGCATGCTGCGTCCCGACGGCCGGCCGGCGCGCCTGTGGGGGGTGAACCTGGTCGGTCGCGGCGCGTTGCCCCCCTCGGGACAGGCCTCCGCCTGGGCGGAGCACGTGGCTGCCATGGGCTTCGACCTCGCCCGGCTGCATCACATCGACTCCGATGACGTGGGACTCGTCGATCCACGTCGCGGGGATCCGTCTCCCGACGGAGGCACGGTACCTGCCCTGCGTCCCGACGGACTCGAACGGCTGGACGCCTTCGTCGACGCCCTCGCCGCGGCAGGGGTGCGGGTGTTTCTCGAGGGGTGGACGGTGCGCGCGTACCGCGCCGGGGAGGGGGTGCCCGACCCTCAGGGCTTGCCGCTGAACAACAAGGTCGCCGCGTTTTTCCGGCCCGAGTGGGAAGAGGCCCGCAAGGCGTGGTTCCGCGCCTTGTGGGGGCGCCCCGACCCGCGCACCGGGCGTCCCCGCGCGGCGTCGCCGTACGTGGCGGCCGTGGAGGTCGCCAATGAGGACAGCCTCGTGGCCTCGTGGCACTCCGGCGCGCTGGAGCGCCTCGGTGCCGCGCATCGCGGCGTGCTGGACCAGCGCTGGAACGACTGGCTGCGGCGTCGCTACGGGTCTGACGCGGCGCTCGCCGCCGCCTGGGGCACGGGGCCGCGGGCGGGGCTCCAACCCGGCGAGGCGCTTGCGCTGGAGAGCGTGGCGCGCGAACCGTCCGCCCGGCTGCGGACGGAGTTGTGGCCCCACGCACGTGCTGCCGATCTCGTCCGGTTCTACGCGGAGCTGGAGCGGGACCACAATCGCCGCATGGTGACGTTCCTGCGCGGCGAGCTCGGGGTCACGGCGCCCATCGTCTGCACGTCGAGCTTCAACGTGCCCGCGGCGGACGCGGCCGCGGACCCGTGCGACGCCGCCGACCTGCACCTCTACTGGGATCCCCCCGCGGAGCAGCTCGTCTTCACCGACCAGTCGCTGCTCGCCCATCCGCTCGCGTCACGGGTCCTGGAGCGCGCGGGCGGCTGCCGCGAGGGTCGTCCGTGCTTCGTGAGCGAGTTCGATCACACCTGGCCGGGTCGGCACAGCCAGGAGGCCCCGCTGGTGTGGGCGGCGATCGGCGCCCGGCAGGGCTGGGACGCGATGGCGTGGTTCGCGTGGAGCCACGACACGCTCGACCTCGGCGCCGAGCCCGGCGGGTCGCACGACCTTCAGGGACGCGAGAACACCCTCGCGCAGTTGCCGGCGGCGCGGTTCCTGTTCGTCTCCGGGGAGATTCCCGAGGCGACGCGCAGGTTCGTGCGGTGGTGGAGCCCGCCCGCGATCCTGCGCGATCTCGCGGAAGCAGGGTCCCTGTGGCTGGACCCCCAGGTGGGACCGCGCAGCCTGATCGACACGCGTCTGCGCGTGTCTTTCGACCCCGCCCCGCCGGGCTACGCCGCGGGGTCAGCACCCGACGGCGGCCCCGTCGACTGGGATGTGCGGGCCGGTCGCCTGACCGTCTCGACCGCGCGGTTGTGGGCGGTCGTCGGCGCGCCGGAGGGTGTCGCGGGCGGCCTTTCGGTGCGTCTCGCCGGGTCTCCCGCGGTGTCCCTCCTGAGCCTCGATGGACGCCCGCTGGCGGAGGGCGCCCGTGCGCTCCTGACGATCGTGGAGCGCGCCTCCGCGGCGGGAAGCATTTGGGGAAGCGGCCCGTCCCTCCTCGCGTGGGGGAGGGGACCGGTCCGCCTCGCACGCGTTCCCGGCACGGTGCGGATGGTCACCGGTCGAGGGGCCCGCGCGTGGGCACTGGACGGCGAGGGGCGCCGCGCACGCCCGCTGGCCCTGCGTCGCGTGGGGAACGCGGTGGAGCTCGACACCATCGATCTCCGCACGCCGTGGGTCGAAGTCGAGATGCGGCCGCACCGGTCGGTGCGATAGCATCGCCGGATGCACCCTGTCGAAGCCCTGCTCCGATCGTTGGAAGGCCGCGCCGCATCCGACCTGTTCCTTCACGAAGGACGTCCACCCGCGCTTCGCGTCCACGGACGCGTGCGCGCGTTGCCCGAACCCGCCACGACGCGGGCCGACGTCGAATGGCTCCTCGAGCGCGTCCTTCCGACACTCGCGATGCGTGCGAGGTTCGACGAGACCGGCGATTGCGACGTGGGCTACGCCCTGCCCACGGGGGAGCGGTTCCGCGTCAATGTGGCGCGGCAGCAGGGCCTCTGCACGGTCGTGGCCCGGACGCTGCCCCGGGGAGAGAAGGTCTTCTCCGACCTGGCGGTTCCGGAGGACGTGAAGGCCTGGTGCGACGCACCCCGCGGCCTCGTGCTCGTGACGGGTGCCACCGGCTCCGGCAAGAGCACCACCCTCGCGGCGATGATCCACCACATCAACCGCACGCGTGACGTCCACATCGTCACGATCGAGGACCCGATCGAGTTCCTCCACGAGGACATCCGAGCGCGCGTCACCCAGCGGGAGATCGGCAGCGACACGATGGACTTCGCGACGGCGCTCCGACAGGTCCTGCGGCAGAGCCCGGACGTCATCCTGCTGGGCGAGATCCGTGATGCGGAGACGATGCGCGTGGCACTCTCGGCCGCGTTGACCGGACATCTCGTGCTCGCGACGTTGCACACCATCGACGCGACGCAGACCCTCCAGCGTGCACTGGGGTTCTTCCCCGAAGACGCGCGGGGCCAGGCCGCGGTCGACCTCTCGATCGCCCTTCGGGGAGTCATCAGCCAGCGCCTCCTGCCGCGCGCCGACGGGACGGGGCGCGTGCTGGCCGTGGAGATGCTCACCATGGGTGCCGCCGCCGCACGGCTCTTGCGTGATCAGGAGACGTCCCTGCTCGCCGACCTGATGCGCGCCGACTCCGGGCCCGGCATGGTGACCTTCAACGAGAGCCTGCTGGCGTTGCACAAGGCGGGCACCATCACGCAGGACGTCGGCATGGCCTACGCCTCCAACCCCGACGAGTTCGCGCTCTGGGCCAAGGGGATGACGACGAGCGTCGATGCCTTCCGTGCGGGCGCGGATCCCGGCGGCATCGGCGCCTTCGACATGAAGGGCCTGCTCAACGCCGCGATCGCGGCGGACGCCTCGGACATCCACATCGCCGTCGGACGGCCGCCGATCCTGCGTGTGAACGGGTCGCTCAAGCCGCTGGGCCGCACGCGTCTCACGGACGTCGACGTACGGACCCTCCTGTTCAGCATCATGAGCCAGCGCCAGCGCACCATCTTCGAGCTGGAACGCGAGGTCGACTTCGCGCTCGCGCTGGACGACGGCAAGCGGTTCCGCGTGAACGCCTACTTCCAGAAGGGCCGCATGGCAGCCGCCCTCCGCGCGATCGCCACGAGCGTCCCGGACGCGCAGACGCTGCGCATCCCCGACGCCGTGCTGCGCCTCGGGGAGCGGCCGCAGGGCCTGGTGCTCGTCGTCGGACCGACCGGCGCGGGCAAGAGCACGACCCTCGCGTGCCTGCTGGACCGCATCAACCGAACCCGGGCATGTCGCATCATCACGGTCGAGGACCCCATCGAGTACGTGCACCCGAGCCGTCTCGCGACCGTGGATCAGCGAGAGGTCAACGCCGACACCAAGTCCTTCGCCTCGGCGCTCAAGTACGTGCTTCGCCAGGACCCCGACGTCATCCTCGTGGGCGAGATGCGGGACCTGGAGACCATCCACGCCGCGCTGACCGCCGCCGAGACCGGGCACCTCGTCTTCGCGACGCTGCACACCAACGACGCCATCCAGGCCGTGGACCGCATCATCGACGTCTTCCCCAGCTCGCAGCAGGGGCAGGTGCGGACCCAGCTCAGCGCCGCGCTGCTCGGCGTCGTCAGCCAGCGACTCCTGTCGAAGAAGGGCGGCGGCCGGGTGGCGGCCTACGAGGTCATGATTGCGACGCCGGCCATCCGCAACCTCATCCGCGAGGCCAAGATGCACCAGGCCCTCGGCCTGATGGAGGCGTCGCAGCGGGAGGGGTGCCAGACTCTGGACCAGCACATCCACGCGCTGTTGACCGAGGGGTTGATCACCTCGGAGGACGCCGTCCGGTACATGCGGCCGAAGGCCGGCCCGGGTGCCGCGGTCGCGGGCGCCCGGTACGGCGTGTAGCCGGACGCCGCTCAGCGCTCGCGCACCACCTGTCCGCGCGGCATGTCGGCGAGGGAGCGCGGCACCAGCCGGCCTCCGGACTCCGCGATCGCCTCGACCGCGTCGATGGGCGCGCCGAGAAACCGCGCGCCGTGGTGGCGGAAGGTCTCCGCATCCCCGGTGCACAGGACCCGCAGGACGCCATCGGTGCCCGGATCGAAGGCGGAGTGCCGCGCGAACCACGCGACGAGGCCGTCTGCGACGGCGGAGGACGGGTCCAGGACGTGCGCTGCCGTCTCCGCCCGCAAGGCGTCCAGCAGCAGTGGATAGTGCGTGCAGCCGAGCACGATGGTGTCGCAGGCCGACAGGTCCGCGAGGTAGTGGCGCGCGGCGAGACGGGCGATGTCGCTCCCCGCGAGCCCGTCCTCGACGATGGGCGCGAGCAACGGCGCCGCCCGCTGCGTCACGCGGTGGGAGCCGAGCTTGGCGACCTCGAGCGGGAAGGTCCCGCTCTCGACGGTCCGCGCCGTGCCCAGAAAGCCGATGTGGCCGCGCGAAACGGCGACAGCGGCCTCGGCCGCCGGGATGGTGACCCCCAGGACGCGTCGCTGCACATGGTGCTCCGGTGTCACGTAGCGGCGCTGCAGGTGCCGCAGCGCGACGCACGACACGGTGTGGCACGCCACCACGACGACGGTGCAGCCCTCGTCGAAGAGCCGCTCGACGCACTGCTCGGCGAAGTCGAGCACGGTGTGCGCGTCACGCCCCCCGTACGGCGCCCGACCGCTGTCCCCGAGGTAGACGAAGGACGCCTGCGGCAGGCGGCTGCGCAGCGCCCGAAGGACGGAGAGGCCACCGAAGCCGCTGTCGTAGACACCGATCACGCCGCGTAGCCTATCGTGGGCGTGCGGGTTGCGCGGAGCCCGGCGGGCGGTTCCTAGGGAAACATGGTGTGGCTGCCGACGCTCTTGCTGGCCTGCGGGTCCTACGGTCTCCAGACCACGATCGCGCCTGCGGACGGCGAGGTGGCGGTGGAGACCGAGCCGCTCGCGATGGTCACCTTCGACGCCGTTCCCGGGGATGGGCGCGCGTTCGCGCGCGGCGATCTCGCCATCGTCAACATCGGCGAGGCCAGCGTCACGCTCAACGCCGTCGAGGTGAGCACGACTGCTCCCTCCGCGGATGCCGACGTGTTCCGTACGGAGGCGGCCGACGCCCGTGACCCCTTGCCGCTTCCGCGGACGATGAAGTCCGGCGAGCGCTTCCCGTTGAAGCTGCTGTTCCGTCCGGACGCGGTCGACACCTTCCAGGGACGCGTGCTGGCGCGATTCGAGGGCGACGCCGTGATCGAGCGGGTGCTCGTCGGCGAGGGCTGCGACCCCGAATCCGACGGCTGCGTCGCGCCCGAGTAGCGGCAGGTTCAGAGGCGGAGCAGCATCCCGTCGTCGGTCCACACGACGAGGTCGTCCCCCGCGCGCAGGGCCCCGTCGGCCGGCACCGGCCAGCATCGGTCCCCGTCCCGCACCTGGCTGGGTGAGTCGGGGTCGGCCAGCGTGACGCCGTCAGGCAGGGCCTCGTCATCGGCGGGAACGGCGGCGGGGTCGACCTCGCGGATTCGATCGCCCACGGGAAGGGCATAGACCTGCCCGCGCCCCTCGGCCGTCACCAGCATCACGCCGTCCGGCACGAACAGGACGCGTTCCACGACGTCGTCCTCCCCACCGAGGCCGTGCGGGACGTCCACGTTGGTGCCGACCCGCAGGCGACCGTGCACGACGTGGGCGATGCGGACGCCGTCCGTCCCCACGACGCCGTCCGCGAGGTCCATCCGGAGACGGTCCAGGGACGGCAGCCGCCACGCCGCGCCGCCCGGACCCACCAGCAGCCTGTCCGCCTGGGCGGGCACGGCACCGGAGAACCCGGCGAGCACGAGGTGCCCGCTGGACGTGACCACGCGTCCGGAGGCGACCTCCCAGACCACGGCCTCGGGGCCCTCCGCGCCCGGAAGGAACCCGACCGGCGCGAGCGCTCCCTCCCAGCGGCGGCGGACGTCTCCCGTCAGGAGCTCCACGAGCACCACACCGTCCTCGCATGCCGCGAGCGCCTGACGACCGTCGGGCGAGAAGCGCGCCGTGGTGACGTCGAGATCTTCCGCGACCGACACCGCGAGGCCTGTCGGCGCGGCTGCGATCACCCCGCGCGCCGTCTCGACGAGGCAGGCTCCGTACGGCCCGACCGCGAGCGCCTTGGCGCCGGAGACGCGCCCGAGCGCGGAGACGCGGCTGTGGTCGCGCATGCGGTAGAGCGTGTCGAAGTCGACCCAGCAGGCGCCCCTGCCGACCGACCATGGTCGAAGGTGGCGCGCACGGGTCGCGGCGTCGGGAAGCGACACAGGCACGCCGTCCGCGCGGTACACCAGCCGGTGCGAGGGCGTCTCGGCGAACAGGACGAGGTCGGCTCCGGGCACCACGTCCACCGGGTCGGCGTCCTCGTCGACCATCACGTGCGTGATCACGCCGGCGGAAGGGTCGACGCCCACCACCCCGTTCGGCAGCGCCACCGTCCAGCAGTCCTCCGAGACCGCCACGTCGCGCACTTCCGCCGGCAGCGGCACCACCATGACCTCGGTGCCGTCCATGACGAAGAGCGCGTCGCGGAGCACCCAGCCCAGCCGGGCGCCATCCGCCCCGATCCAGTCGGGAACGCCGGGCGCGAGCAGGCACGGCGGCATGGTATCGGTGCGGAGGCGCACGGTGGCCGCCTATTCCCGGTAGTCGAGGTCGGGTGCGGGCTCACCCTTGCCCCGCGCCAGGTTGTCCGCGATGGCCTCGAGCAGCTCCTGCTCCTTCTTCGTGCTGCTGGGGACGTCGATCCACTCGTAGATCGCGCCCGTGAACACGAGATTCGCGGAGATGATGTCCTTCTCGACCTGCTCCTGGTTCCGCACGCGAACCACCGTGCGGCCCTGACGTTCGGTGACGTCGATGTGCATGCGGTAGCGGATCTTCTCCGGAATGCGGGTGCCGGAGAACACCGAGAAGATGTAGTCGCTTGCGCCGACGACCCACTCCGTGGTGATCCGCCCGTTCGTCTTGTCCGGCACGTCCACCGGGTAGAAATCGGCGGTCGTCGCCAGGGTGGACGACCACACGGCCTCGAATCGCGCCGGATACGACGATTCCACGATCCGCTCCTGCCACGGGAGGAGGCTGTCCTCCGGGAAGGTTTGCGGTGCGCACGCGAGCAGGAGGGGGAGGAGGGCGGTGATCATGCGCGGGGAACCTACCACGCCGCGGGTGCGGCTGCCCACCCCGGCCGCCGCGGCTCCCTCGCGACGCGTTAGCCTCGCGTCGGAGGGCACATGAAGATCACCGTGGTGGGCACCGGCTACGTCGGACTCGTGCTGGGGACGTGCATGGCCGACATCGGTCACGAGGTCGTGTGCGTCGACCACGACCCGACGAAGATCGAGGCGCTGCGCGCGGGGCGCGTGCCCATCTACGAGCCCGGGCTCGACCAGCTGCTGGTGCGCAACACCCGCGAGGGTCGGCTCGCCTTCGGTACCGAACTCGCGTCGGCCCTCGCGCGCTCGCGCATCGTCTTCGTCGCCGTGGGTACGCCGTCGTTGCCGGACGGGAGCGCCGACCTGTCGGGAATCTTCGCCGTCGCCCGGGAGATCGCGGCGTGTGCGGACGGCCCCGTCACCCTCATCGTGAAGTCCACGGTGCCCGTGGGCACGGCGGATCGTGTGCGTGCCCTGCTCGCCGCCGAGATGCGCCACCCCTTCCACGTCGTGAGCAATCCCGAGTTCCTCAAGGAGGGTGCGGCGATCGACGACTTCCTGCGGCCGGACCGGATCGTGTGCGGCGTCGACGGCCCGGAGGCCCGGGCCATCATGGAGCAGCTCTACGCACCGCTCGTGCGCACGGGCAAGCCGATGCTGTTCATGGACAACCGGAGCGCGGAGCTGTGCAAGTACGCGGCCAACGCCTTCCTCGCGACCCGCATCAGCTTCATCAACGAGATCGCCCGGCTGTGCGACCATGTGGGTGCCGACGTGGACGCCGTGCGTCGCGGCGCGGGCGCCGACTCGCGCATCGGCACGCGCTTCCTGTTTCCGGGCGCGGGCTATGGCGGCAGCTGCTTCCCCAAGGACGTCCGCGCGCTGGTGGACACCGCCCGTTCGGTGGGTCTGGAACTGGACGTGGTCCGCGCGGTCGAGGCCGTGAACGAGCGCCAGAAGCACCTCCTCGCGGAGATGGTGCTGGAACACTACGGTCCCGATCTGCGGGGACGACGCATCGCCGTGTGGGGGCTCGCGTTCAAGCCGGAGACCGATGACATGCGCGAGGCACCGAGCCTGGTCGTGATCGACCGCCTGCTCGAGGCCGGCGCGGACGTGGTCGTCTACGACCCGGTGGCGATGGACGAGGCACGACGCGCGCTCGGGGAGCGGGTGACGTGGGCCGCGCGTCCCTTCGACGCCCTGCGCGACGCGGACGCGCTCGTGCTGGTGACCGAATGGAACGAGTTCCGCAGCCCGGATTTCGCCGTCATGCGGGCGGCCATGCGGGCGCCCGTGGCCTTCGACGGGCGCAACGTCTGGAATCCCGCCGAGATCCGCGCCGCGGGCTTCACGTACCGATGCATCGGGCGTCCGTGAGCGCCGCGCGATAGCGGAGAGCGATGTCATCACCGCCCATCGAACGCATCCGAAACTTCGCGATCATCGCCCACATCGACCACGGCAAGAGCACGTTGGCCGATCGGCTCCTCCAGGTCACGGGCACGGTGCCGGAGCGGGAGATGCGTGCGCAGTACCTCGACAAGATGGACATCGAGCGGGAGCGGGGGATCACCATCAAGGCCCAGACCGCCGCGATGAAGTGGAAGGAGCACACGCTCGACCTCATCGACACGCCGGGGCACGTGGACTTCGGCTACGAGGTGAGCCGCGCCCTCGCGGCCTGCGAGGGCGTGCTGCTCATCGTCGACGCCGTGCAGGGCGTCGAGGCCCAGACGCTCGCGAACGTGTACCTCGCCATCGAGCACGACCTCGCCATCATCCCCGTCGTGAACAAGATCGACCTTCCTGGCGCGGACCCCGACCGGGTTCTGGGGCAGCTCGCCGACAACATCGGCCTGGACGTGTCCGACGCGCAGCTCGTCAGCGCGAAGACGGGCGAGGGGATCCCGGCGCTGCTCGACACCATTGCCGCGCTCATCCCGCCGCCGAAGGGGGACCGCGAGGCGCCGCTGCAGGCGCTCATCTTCGACTCGTGGTTCGATCCCTACGTCGGGGTCGTCATCCTCGTGCGCGTGAAGAACGGCGTGCTCCGGAAGGGGGAACGCATCAAGTTCATGGCGACCGGGACCGCCTACGAGGTCCTCAAGCTCGGGGTGTTCAGCCCCGAGAGCGTCGAGCGCCCGCAACTCTCCGCCGGCGAGGTGGGCTACATCATCGCCAACGTGAAGTCGCTGGCCGACGCCAAGGTCGGTGACACGGTCACCCATTTCCAGCGTCCCGCGGCGGGTCCGCTGCCCGGGTTCCAGGAAGTCAAGCCGATGGTGTTCTCGGGAATCTTCCCGACCGACTCCGCGGACTACGACGAGCTCCGCGAGAGCCTGGAGAAGCTGCGCCTGAACGACGTGAGCTTCACCTACGAGCCCGAGACCTCCGACGCGCTCGGCTTCGGGTTCCGCTGCGGCTTCCTCGGCCTGCTGCACATGGAGGTCATCCACGACCGCCTCGAGCGGGAGTACGACCTCGATCTCATCACCACCGCCCCGAGCGTGGTCTACGAGGTCCGCACGACCAAGGGCGAGCGGGTCCTGATCCACAGCCCGTCGAAGCTGCCGCCCATCGCCACGGTCGAGGCCATCGAGGAGCCGATCGCGCGGGTGACCCTGCACCTGCCCGAGGCCTACCTCGGCAACGTGCTGAAGCTCTGCGAGGACCGCCGCGGCGTGCAGGCCCGCTTCGAGTACGTCGGCCCCGGCCGCGTGATGCTCACCTACGAGATCCCGTACGCGGAGGTCGTCTTCGACTTCTTCGACCGCCTCAAGTCGGTGAGCCGCGGCTACGCGTCCATGGACTACGAGATCGTGCGCTGGCAGGAGGGCGACCTCGTCAAGCTCGACATCCTCGTCAACGGCGAGCCGGTGGACGCGCTCTCGACCATCTGTCACCGCACGTCGAGCTACCACAAGGGCAACGCCCTCGCGACGAAGCTGAAGGATCTCATCCCGCGCCAGATGTGGGACGTCGCGATCCAGGCGGCGATCGGCAGCAAGATCATCGCCCGCACCACCGTGAAGGCGATGCGCAAGGACGTGACCGCGAAGTGCTATGGTGGCGACATCAGCCGCAAGCGCAAGTTGCTCGACCGGCAGAAGGAGGGCAAGAAGCGCATGAAGTCCATCGGCACGGTAGAAGTGCCCCAGGAGGCCTTCCTGGCCGTCCTGCGCCTGGAGGAGTAGCCCATGAAGCTCGGAACGCTCGTCTTCCTGCTCTCCATCGGGCTCGCCGGCTGTTGGCTCTGGCTCTACCTTCCCCACCACGTCGACAGGTACATGGTGTCCGAGGCCGCCGCGAACGCGGCGCGCACGTGGGCTGGCTACAGGGACGTGAACAAGGCCAAGCAGACCTTCGTGACGCAGGCGCAGGCGCGCGATCTGCCCGCGCAGATGCGCAATCCGGACTTCTGTGAGTACTACGACGACGGGGGCCGGTACGCGGTCGAGTGCACCTGGAAGGTGACCGTGTGGAAGCTCGACGACGAGCTTCCGCTCATCGGCAAGGGGCGTCGCTTGCGGTTCCACGTGCTGGAGACCGCGTCGCACTGATCGGCGCGCCGCGCGGCACGGCTAGCGTGGAACCGCGTCGAGGGTCAGCAGCGTGCGCGCATCGTCCACGTGCTCGACGCGCGCCCCCTGCGCCACGAGGCCGTCCACGAGCGCCGCGGCGCGCCGTGCCCCCAGCAGGTCGCGATGCACGAGCACCTGGGACACGGCTGCGTCCCTGGCCGGCGTGAGCGGCGGCATCACCGGCACGAGGCCCGTCGCGGGATCCCACGCGCGCCACGCTGCGAGCCAGCGGGCATCCTCGCGCCACGGGTCGGCGGCACCGTGATGGTCCCGCGCCCAGACGAGGTACCGGGCCCGCGGTGTGAAGCCGGCGGTGCCGGCCGGCTGCGGTCCGGGAACGTCGAGCAAGGCGGGGCCGCGGACCGCGTCGTACATGGCGGGCACCTCCGCGGGCGCGGCGGGAAGCACAAGGGGAACCGGGGACCAGGCACTCGTCTCGATCCAGGGCACGACCGCGAGCGGCGCCAGCCACGGCCGGCGCGCGGCACCGCGCATGCTCGGCCGCTCCGTCCACGCGTCGAGGGCGTGCCCGGCGAGCCAGCAGAGCGCGGCGTGGGACACCAGCAACCATCGCCAGGGCTCCGACACGTCGCGGAGCAGTGGAAGGTCGTACCAGGGACCTTCACCGGTCGCCAGCACCGCCGCGACAAGGGCCCACGTCGCGACGAACGGAACGCGACCGACCACCGCAGCGGCGAGCAGCAGCAGCGTGCCCGCGAAGGGCACGCCTCGCGCCGTCCAGACGGGTTGGATCCAGCTCGGGGTGGGCCACGTCGGGTGCCACGACGCATGCATCCGCGCGGCGTCCGCGACGGGCGCGGGAGAGAGAAGGCCGAGACCACGGGCGAGCGCGATGCCGAGCAGCACGGTGAGGGCGCATCGCATCGCCAGCTCCCGCCGTCCGGCAACACCGGCGCCCACCCCCGCCAGCGCGATGGCGGACGCCCCGACCGCGCCCCACGCGTTGCGCGATGCGAGGGCCCACGCAAGCGCGCCGGCGGCCACCATGACCCGCGCGGCCTGCTCGAGCCACGTGCCCGGGCCGTGGCGCGCGCCGAGGCCGCGGGGGCGGCGCAGGACCCACAGTGCGACCATGAACGGCGTGGCGTCCCAGGAGTCCACGTCCCCGGTGGCGTGGGCAGCATGGAAGAGCGGCGACGCGCCCCACGCGGTCGCGGCCAGGATGGCACCCGTGCGGCCGAGCCCCCAGGCGCGTGCCGCGCTCCATGCGCAGAGGACGGTGGCGAAACGCGCCAACGCCATGCCGGCGGCCCACGCCGTCGGCGCGCCGAGCGAGGCGCCGAGCGGCATGACGAGCCACGCGATCCACGACCGCACGCCCTCCTCGGGGGCGTCACGAAGATGGTGCGCGAAGGTAGACGCGTGCGTGTACAGGGCGTCCGACGGGTGTCCCGCGAGCGCCGTGCCGCCCAGGAAGGGCACCACCGGCGCAAGGCCCCACGCGAGCGCGAACGTCGCGATCCAGACCCACCCTGCGCCCGGGGGGGCGACATGACCGGCGAGGCTGGTGGCGGGACGTGGCACGACGGCCGGCATATGCCGCCCCGATGCTGCTTCCCACTCCACGCCTCCCGGACGCCACGCTCGGCCAGGAGGTCCAAGCGCGCCTGGCGCGCCGGATGCCGGTGTCGGGCGCCCTCGGACGGATCGGGGAGCTCGCCGCCTGGTGGGCCGCCACGCGTGGGATGGAGGCACCGCCGTCGTCCCGGGGTCGCCTGCTGCTGTTCGCCGCCGACCACGGGGTGACGCGCGGTGCCGGTCCGTCCCCGGCCGATCCCCGCACCACGGCAGAGCGTGTCCGGGCCTTCCACGCGGGAGAGGCCGCGGGGGCGGTCGCCGCCGCGGGCGTGGGGCTGGCGCGGGAGCTCGTCGATGTCGGGATGCGTGCCGACTCCGGGGCGGGGCCTCGGGCCGGCCCCGCAACGCCCCGGCCCGTCCCGTGGCGGGAGCAACCGGTCGGTCCCGGCACGCGGGACCTCACCGAGGGGCCCGCCATGACGCGCGCGGAGGCGGAGGCCGCCATCGCCGTCGGACTGGAGGCCGCCGCGCGTGCCGCGGGGGACGGGGTCGACGTGCTGGCGATCGCGGAGCTGGGCGTCGGCAATACGCTGTCCGCGTCGGCGGTGCTGGCCGCCGCGACGGGCATGCCGGCGCGCCTGACGGTCGGTGCGGGCCGCGGGGATGAGGATGTGGGTCGCAAGACGGCGCTCGTCGAGCGCGCGCTCGCGCTGCACGCACCCGACCGCCACGACGCAATGGCGATCCTGGTGGCGGTCGGCGGGTTCGAGCTGGGCGCCATCGCGGGCGCGTGCGCGGGTGCCGCGGCGGCCGGCATCCCGGTCGTGCTGGACGGCTTCGCGAGCACGGCCGGCGGGCTGCTCGCGCACCTCCTCGACCCGCGCATCACCGCATGGGTGCAGGTCGGACCGCGCTCCGCCGAGAACGCGCACTGGGCGATGGCGCGCTACCTCGGCCGGGAGCCGCTCCATGACCTGGGCATCTGCGCGGGCGAGGGCGTTGGGGCTGCGCTGGGGGTATCCACGCTGCGCGTGGCGGCGGCGATGCTTCAGCAGGCCGGCACGGGGGGCGTTGCGGGGGGATGTCCCCCCGCCCCATGATCCTCCGTCAGGTCATCCCGCCGTCGATGACGAAGCTCTGGCCGGTGATGTAGCTGGCCCCGGGGCCGAGCAGGAATCGCACGAGCGGGGCGACCTCCTCCGGGCGGCCCAGGCGCTTCATCGGGATGAGTTCGCGCACGCCGGCGATCATCTCGCCGGGCAGGGCGGCGGTCATGTCCGTCTCGATGAAGCCGGGCACCACGCAGTTGAGGCGCACGTTGCGGCGGGCGAGCTCCTTGGCGCTGGCGCGCGTGAAGGCCTCCAGGCCCGCCTTGGCCGCCGCGTAGTTGGCCTGGCCGGGGTTGCCGAGGCGCGCGCTGATGCTGCCGAGGTTCACGATGGCGCCGCGCCGCCGGGAGAACATCGCCATGCTCGCCGCGCGCGTGAGACGGAAGACCGCGGTGAGATTGGTGGCGAGGACCGTGTCCCACTCCTCGTCGGTCATGCGCAGCATGAGGCCGTCGCGGGTGACGCCCGCGTTGTTCACGAGCAGCTCGAGCCCGCCGTGGCGCTCGGCCTCCGCGAGCATGGTCTCCACCGCGCCGGCGTCGGTCACGTCGCCCTGCACGGCGTGCGCCCGCCCGCCCGCGCCCGTGATGTCCGCGACCACGGCGGCGGCCGCGTCGGCCCCGCGCACGTAGTTCACCAGCACGACCGCACCGGCGCGGCCCAGCTCCCGCGCCACCGCGGCCCCGATGCCCCGGCTGCCTCCCGTGACCAGCGCGACCTTGTCCTGCAGCTCCACGGCGACTCCCGGTGTCGGGCGTCCGTACCGCGTCACGGGTTCAGGCGCACCTCGTCGATCGTCCGCGCGCCGGTCAGCGCCATCACGAGGCGGTCCACCCCGAGCGCGATGCCCGTGCAGCGTGGCATGCGGGCGGTGGCGTCGAGGAGCCCCTCGTCGACGGGATGCGGCGCGCGCCCCTGGGCCCGTCGCGCCGTCGCGCTCGCCGTGAAGCGGTCCCGCAGCTCGTCCGGGTCGCGCAGCTCGGAGAAGCCATTCCCCAGCTCGAGGCCACCGAGGTAGACCTCGACGCGCTCGGCGCGGTCGCCACGGACCTCCGCCAGCGCCGCGTGGCGGGCCGGGTAGTCGCGCACGAACAGCGGCGCGCGCAGCGCGGGCTCGATGAGGTGGACCCACGCGTGGAACCAGGCGTCGTCGTCGTCGGGCTCGCCGCCCGGGACGTGCCGCGCGAACAGCTCCGCCACCGTGACGGATGCGAACACCGGCGGGGCTGCGTCGACCGCGCGCGCCGCAGCGTGGACGAGCCCCTCGACGACGCCCTCGAGATCGCGCACCCGGCCGCCGCTCACGTAGAACTCCAGGAGCGTGAACTCCCGCGCGTGGTGCGGTCCGTGCTCCTCGTCGCGGAAGCACGGCGTGAGGGCGAAGATGCGTGGAAGTCCGAGCGCGAGCGCCTTCTTCAGCGCGAATTCAGGGCTCGTGTGCAGCCAGCCGCCCCCGGCCGGCACCGCCTCGAGCGTCGCTTCCAGGGCCGGGGAGGGGACGAGGACCGGAGGCTCCAGCTCCAGGAATCCCTCGTCGTCCAGAAAACGACGAAGCGCGCGGACGATCGCCGCGCGCTGCCGGAGCCGGAGCGCGTGGAGCTGCGGGTCCACGCGCGTCCCGAGCTTACTTGCTGATGCGCGACACGTACGAACCGCCCTCGCGCGTGTCGATCTTCAGCAGCTCGCCCTCATTCACGAAGATGGGCACGTTGATCGTCGCGCCGGTCTCGATCTTCGCCGCCTTCATCACGTTGCCGCTGGTGTTGCCCTTGACGGCCGGCTCGGTCTGCACGACCTTCGCCTCGATGAAGTTGGGGAGCGTGATGTTGACCGCGCGGCCCTTGTAGAAGAGCACGGTCACCTCGAGGTTCTCCATGAGGAAGCCCGCGTCGTCGCCGAGCAGGGAGGCCTGGAGCTCGACCTGCTCGAAGGTCTCCGTGTTCATGAACGTGTACACGTCGCCGGTGTTGTAGAGGTACTGCATCGTCTGCTCCTCGACCGGAGCCTCGCCGACGGTCTCGCCGCTGCGGAACGTACGCTCGATCACCGCGCCGGTGAGCAGGTTCTTCAGCTTCGTGCGCGTGAACGCGGTGCCCTTGCCCGGCTTCACGAACTGGAAGTAGACGATGGCGTAGGGGTTGCCCTCCACTTCGACCTTCAGGCCGTTGCGGAAGTCGGAGGTCTCGTACATGGTGTCTCCCTGGGAAGCGACGTGAGCGCGGCGGATTATCACGAAGAGATGGAGCCGCCAGCATCGAACGTCCACGGCCCGATCGTCGGGCGACCCGAGGCAATCACGCGCTGGCCGCACCTCGCGGACCTGCCGTGGGAGGAGGTCGACGCGCGGTTTCCGGTGCGCCTGCCGCGCGGCTATGTGGCGGGGGCGGGCGACCCGTCCGATCCGCGCCTGCGCACGGCCTTGCCGGATGCCCGTGAGCTGCTGGCCGACCCGGGGGACGTGCCCGACCCCGTGGGGGACGCGGCACGCAGCCCGATCCCCTGGGTGGTGCGCAAGCACGAGGATCGCGTCCTGCTGCTGCTCACCAAGCGCTGCCACCTGTACTGCCGCTACTGCTTCCGGCGCGATCACGACCCGGGGGAGGGCGCGCGTCAGGACCCCACGCCGGCGGAATGGGACGCGATGGTCGCGTACGCGCGCGGAAGCGGTGCCCGCGAGGCGATCCTGTCCGGCGGCGACCCGCTGGCGGTGTCCGATGCACGTCTCTTCGGCCTGATCGACGCCCTGCGCCCCGACGTGCCGGTGGTGCGCATCCACACCCGGGCGCCCATCACCTTCCCGCAGCGCGTGACGGAGGCCCTGGTGGAGGGTCTGCGCGCCCGGGCGCCGGTGTGGGTGCTGGTGCACGCCAACCACGCCTCCGAGTTGACCCCGCCGGTCCGCGCGGCGCTCGCCCGGTTGGTCGACGCGGGGCTCCCAGTGCTCAACCAGGCGGTGCTGCTGGCGGGGGTGAACGACGACGCGGACACGCTGGCGACCCTGTGCGAGGAGCTCGTCGCGCTGCGGGTGTTCCCGTACTACCTGCATCACGTGGATCCGGTGCCGGGCAACGCCCACTTCCGGGTCGACGCGGCGCGCGGGAGGGCGATCCACGATGCGCTGTCGAGGCGCGTGAGCGGGTTGGCGCTTCCGCGGTACGTCATCGACCCGGCGGACGGTCGGGGCAAGGTGGACGCGCACCGCTGGTTCGGGCGTGCGGTCGGAGACGACCCGAGGGGATAGCAGGGCGCATGCCCGTCCGTACCGCCACGCGCCGCTGGCCGGATCTCGCCACCTTCCTGCGCGAGTACCCCACCACGCTCAAGGTCCACGCACTGACCCTCCCCGCGGACCTGTTCGCCGGGGACGAGCCCGCCCCCGAGATGAAGCTTGATCTCGTGTTGCCGCTCGCGGGCCGCGTGGGGCCGGTCTCCGCCCAGCTCATCGCCCGCATGCCCGACGGGGGCGCTGCGATGCGCATCCCCGAGATGCCGACCGACGCGCGGGACGCCGTGGCGCGGGTTCTGGGCGCCGTCGACGAGGTCCGCGCGCACCTGCTCGCGACCGGCGCAGTGGTGCTGCCCGGGACGGCGCCGGAGGAGGTCGCGGAGCTGCGCGGCGAGCTGGACGCGCTTCGCGCCGAGGCCGAGCGCCTCCGGGCTGCCGCGTCCGCTGCGTCGACGGGTGCGTCCGCGGCGGCCACGGCCCGCGCGCCGGAGGGGTCTTCCGAGCCGACGCCCACCGCCCGCGGCTTCGCGCTGCCGCAGCTCGCCGGGCGACCCGTGCGCGAGGAAGGCAGTCTCGCCGACGACGGACTCCGCGCCGCGGGGGTTCGCCTCGCGCTCGCGCGGGTCACGGGAATCCTTGTGGTCGAGGCGCACGGCGAGGACGGCGTCGCACGCACATGGACCGGGTACTGGAGCCGCGGCGGGCCGGTCGGCTGGCGTGCCGATCCGCTCGAGGAGCAGGACGTGCTCGGGGTGCTCCTCTATCGCGCGGGACGGGTCACCCGGGAGCAGCTCGAGGAGAGCCTCGCGCGGATGGACGCGCGGGGCTGCCGGCAGGGCGAGGCCCTCGTGGACATGGGGGTGCTGCAATACCCCGAGATGGTGATGCTGCTGCAGCGGCAGGCGGACCACGTGTTCCAGCGGCTGCTGCGGCTCCGGGAGGGGCGTTGGCGCTTCCACGACCTGGACGAGTTGCCGGAGCGGTTCCTGCCGCCGCCCGTGAGGGTCCTCGCCAACGTCTACCGGGCGCTTCAAGCCACGGCGAAGGCGACGCCCGCCGAGGTTCTCGCCGCCGAGGTCAAGCCGTGGCTGGACCGCTACCCGTCGGTGCCGGCGGACATCGATGCCGTGCTCGCCGAGGTGAAGGCCTCGGCCGAGGAGGTCCAGTTCGTGAAGCTGCTGCGTCAGGCACCGCGCCGGCTCCGCGACGTATTCGGCTTCAGCAACCTCTCCCGCAGCCAGACCGGCCTCACCATCTGGTCCCTGGTGAAGCTTGGCGTGCTCGGAGTCCACGCCGAGAGCGCGGCTGCGACGGCTGCGATGGCGCGTCCGATGATTCCCGACGTCGAGGCGGGCGGGTCGCGCGGCGCAGCGACCGGGTCCGCCCCGCGCACGGCACAGAGCGCCTTCGAACGGGTCGGCCTTCACTGGATGGCCACCGCCGAGGAGGTGGCGGCGGCGAAGGTGGATGGCAACGACGCAGGTTCCCGGGACGCCCTCGCGCTGCTGCGGGATGACGCGTCGCGGCGGGCCCACCGCGTGTCGATCGTGGGCGTGCAGGGGGTGGCGGACGCCGTGCGTGGACTCGCGGCGCGGGCCGAGGCGGCTCGGGCGCGCGGCGACACGGCCGAAGCGCGCGTGTGTCTGCTCAGGGCTCTCGAGTTGGACCCCGGCGCGACGGGCGTTTCGGAGGCGCTGTCGAGTCTCTGACCGGTGCTGCGCCGTCCTCCGGGACGGCGGACGCGGGCAGGGCGTCGTACTTGGCGCTGGAGCCGCGGGCGCGCCCGACGGGGTATTTCGCGGCGTTCACGGCCATCTTCCGCTCCACGGCGGCTGCAAGATCGATCCCCGCGTGCTCACAGACATTGAGCAGGCACACCAGCACGTCGGCGGCCTCGTCGGCAACGGCCTCCGCGCGCGAGGGATCTGCCGGTTGGGGGCCGTCGTCGCGGCACCAAAGGAAGAGCTCGAGGAGCTCGGCAGCCTCGACCGAGAGCGCCATCGCCAGGTTGCGCGGGCCGTGGTACCGCCCCCAGTCGCGCTCGGCGTTGAACGCGCGCAGCGCGGTGCGGATGTCGGAGAGGGGGGTCGTCGCGTCTGACCATGCCATGGCCCGGCTGTATCGCGTGCTAGGAGGAGACATGTCGCAATCGGACCGGGTGGCGTGGCTGATTCCCGTGCGGGACGGCGCAGCGTGGCTCGGCGAGGCCGTGCGTTCCGCGCTGGCGCAGAGTCGCCCGGACGACGAGGTCGTCATCGTCGATGACGGCAGCCGCGACGACCCTGGTTCGGTGCTGCCGGCGGATCCGCGCGTGCGGCTCCTGGTCCAGCCCCCGCGCGGAATCGTCGCCGCCCTGGAGCACGGTCGTCATGCCACGGACGCCCCGCTGCTGGCGCGTCTGGACTGCGACGATCTCGCGCTGCCGGGCAGGCTGGACGCCCAGCGCGCCGTGCTTGCCGCACGCCCCGACGTGGCGGCGGTGGGCGGACAGGCGCTGGAGACGGGTCTCCCCGATGGCATGCGGCGCTACGTGGCCTGGGTCAACGGATTGACCGACCCGCATCGGGAGCTCCTGGTCGAGAGCCCGCTGTTCCATCCCGCCACGACGCTTCGCGCGCAGTCCGTCGAGGAGATCGGCGGCTACCGCCACGGCGACTTCCCCGAGGACTACGACCTTTGGCTGCGGCTTGCGCGCCGCTGGCGGCTCGCGGCGGTGGCGCAGCCGGTGGTGGCGTGGCGGGACCGCCCGGGCCGGTTGACGCGCACCGACCGCCGGTACCGGCGCGGCGCGTTCCGGCCGCTCAAGCAGGCGTACCTCGAGGACTGCGTCCTTCCGCGGGCCCGACGCGTGGTCGTGTGGGGCGCGGGCAAGGAGGGCACCCCGTGGGTCGGGTGGTTCCGTCGCAAGGGGCTCGAGGTCGTGGCGGCCCTGGATCCGCACCCGCGCGCGCCGTGCCACGGCGTGCCCGTGCTGGCCCGAGAGGCCGTGCGGGAGCTCGACTTCGACCACCTGTTCGTCGCGGTGGGCGCGAAGGGGGCACGCGACGAGATCCGGGCGATGCTCGCCGCGTGGAGGCCCGACCTGGTGGAGGGTCGTGACTGGTGGGCACTCGCGTGAGCGATGGCGTGCCCGCGCGCGGGACGACGCGTTAGCCCCGGCGCCTCATGACGGCCGCCCGCATCGCCGTGATCGACATCGGCTCCAACACGGCCAACGTCGCCGTGTACGCCTCCGCTCACCCCGGACATCTGGACCGGGTGTTCGACGCGAGCGAGCCGTTGCGCCTCATGCGTCGCCTCGGCACGGACGGGCGCCTGCCGGATTCCGCGGTGGAGCGGCTCCTGGAGACGCTGCGCGCGTTTCGGGACATGGCGTTCCGCAACGGCGCGAAGCAGGTCATCGCGTTGGCGACCAGCGCCGTGCGGGACGCGCGGAACGCGGATGCCGTGGCACGGGTCGTCGCCCAGGAGGTCGGGGTCGTGTTGCGCGTGGTCGAAGGTGCGGAGGAGGGGCGCCTTGCGGGCATCGCCACCCTGCGTCTGCTTCCGGTGCGCGACGGTCTCGTGTTCGATCTCGGGGGCGGCAGCCTGCAGCTCGTGGAGTTGCGCGACGGGCGCGTCTCCCGCGCGGCGAGCCTGCTGCTCGGGGCGCTGCGGCTGACCGACCGGTTCACGGTGGAGGCGCCGATGACCGCGGACGCGGTGCTGACGCTGCGTGACCACATCGACGCCGAGCTCGCGTCGGTGCCGTGGCTCCGCGACGCGCCGGGTCCCGTCGTCGGCGTCGGCGGCACCGTGCGTGCGCTGGCGAAGGTGGAGCGCCGCCGCACCGGTTGGCGCCTCTCCCACGGACACGGACAACTGCTGGCGAGGGACGCCGTCGACCGCACCTGGGAGATGGTGAGCCGCGTCGACGCGGCGCGGCGTCGCGAGCTTCCCGGCCTCGCCGTGCATCGCACGGACACCATCATGGCGGGCGCGCTGGTCGTCGACCGCATCCTCGCGGCCCGCGGAGCCGAGCACGTGCGCATCAACAGCTACGGCGTGCGTGAGGGCGCCGCGCTCGAGGCCTGGCGACCCGAGCAGGACTGGCCGGACGGTCCGCTGCAGGCGGAGCTCGCGGGACGCTTTCCCGGAGAGGCCGGCCCGCGTGGGTGGGCGCGCGCGTACGCGGCGCTGGCGCGTGCCGATGCCGACGTCCGGGAGGAGGTCGGCGGCGGATCCGCGCCGTTGCACCCCGCGCTGGGGATCGCGGCGTGGCTGCAGGCCTCGGGCGTGACCGGGGCCGAGGCGCTCGCCGGGGCACCGACCGGCAAGGATCGGCCGCTGCACGGTGCGATGCAGGAATCGGTGCTGGCGGCCGCCGACCTGTTGGCCGACATGCCGCTCTACGGGATGTCGCGCGGCACGCACCGCAGGATGCGGGCGTTGCTGGGGGACGTGCGCGCCGCGTAGCCGTGCGACGTCCGGCCGGACGCCGGACCGGACGGCGACTCAGTCGCCGGTCTTCGTCCGTCCCTTGCCGCGCTTGCGGGCGGCACCCTTCTTCCTGGGTTCGTCGCCCGCAGCGTCCGTCGGCTCGGGGGGCGCCGACGCGGTGTCGGGCAGTGCGGAGCCCGCCGCCGCGGTGGTCTGCAGGGCCCCGGAATCGGCCCAGCCGTACTCGGTGCCTTTGCGAACGCGGACGAAGGCGCCTTCCCGCGCGATCACCTCGACCTCGTCGCCTGCTTGCAGGGCCAGGCTGATGCCCTTCTCGCCGGGCCAGCGCGTGCACGCGACCGGCTGGCTGGCGGTGAGGGTCTCCGCGAAGGCGAGGGAGGCGAGGAGCAGTGCGAGCATGGTCCGTCCGTCTGTCGCGCGGGGTATATCACCGAGGCATGGTCGACGCCCTCGCCCGCATCGGACGCTTCGGCATCTTCATCGGGCGCGTGGCGTGGCGGACGGTCACGCCGCCCGGAAATCCGGCGGATGTGTGGCGGCACGCGTGGGACATCACCGTGCGGTGCGGCCCCCCGGTGTGCGCGGTGACCTTTCCGTTCGGCTTCGTCATCGCGTTGCAGGGACTCGGCATCTTCGACCTCTACGGCGCGCAGCGGCTCCTGCCGTCGCTTCTGACGATCGCCGTGCTGCGCGAACTCTCCCCGGTCCTCGCGAGCGTGCTCGTCGCCGCGCAGGGCGGCAGCGCCATCGCCGCGGAGCTGGGCGCCATGCGCATCAAGGAAGAGCTCGACGCGACCGAGGTGATGGGCGTCGACGCGCTCCGCTGGCACGTCGTGCCCAGGGTCCTGGCGCTCATCCTGGCGTGTCCCGTGCTCAACGTGTTCGGTTCCCTGGCGGGGATGGCGGGCGGCTGGACCCTCGCCGTGGTGCTGCGCGGGGAGCCGGGCGGCGTGTTCCTCGCGAACCTGTGGTCCATGGCGCGGGGCGTCGACGTGTGGAGCGGTGTGGCCAAGACCGTCGTGTTCGGGGCGCTGATCGGCGTGATCGCATGTTGGCACGGGTTCCACGCGCGCGGCGGAGCGGCGGGGGTCGGACGTGCCGTCAACGACACCGTCGTGCACAGCGCCATCGCCTTCGTGGTGGCGAACTACCTGTTGAGCAGTGCCATGTTCGGGCGCGTCGGATGAACCTTCTCGCGGGCGTGGGCGCCTTCGCGCGCGACGTCATCGCGACGTGGCGTGCCAGCCTTCGCCGCCCGCCTCCGGGCGAGGTCCTGCGCGAGGCATACCGCATCGGGGTGCAGTCCCTCCCGCTCCTGCTCGTCATCAGCGTGTTCATCGGGTCGAACCTGAGCATCCAGGGGTTCAGCGCCTTCGCGCCGATGGGAGGGCAGGGGATGGTCGGGACCTTCGTCGCCATGGCTGGCGTGCGCGAGCTGGCCCCGATCCTCGCGGCCGCGATGGTCGCCGCCAAGGCCGGCACCGAGATGGCGAGCGCCCTCGCCGTCATGCGCACCCGCGAGCAGGTCGACGCGCTCGAGGTCATGGGCGTGGATCCCCTGTGGTGGCTGGTCGTGCCGAGGCTGCTCGGCATCGTGTTCGTGATGCCCGCGCTCACCGTCGTGAGCATCACCGCGACGGTGCTCGCCGCCTGGGGCGTCGCAACGTGGCAGCTCGGGCTTTCCGGCGATCTCTTCCTGCAGCAGGTGCAAGCCTCGATCGCGACGCGGGACCTGGTCGCGGGCATCGTCAAGGCGCTGTTGTTCGGGGCGCTGATCTGTCATGTGTCCTGCTGGTTCGGCCTTCGCAGCGACCGCGGCCCGGAGGGCGTCGGACGCGCCACCAACCGCGCGGTGGTCGTGAGCGCCGTCGCGGTCGTGGTCTGCAATGCCCTCGTGTCCCAGGTGCTGTATGGCGGTTGACGATCCCATCGTGCTCGACGGAGTGACCCGAAGCTTCGGCACCCTGCGCGTGCTGGACGGCGTGGACCTTCGGATCCCGCGTGGAGAGACGACCGTCGTCATCGGGCCGTCCGGCACCGGCAAGAGCGTGCTGCTCAAGCACATCGTCGGGCTGCTCCGCCCCGACTCGGGCTCGGTGCGCGTGCTCGGAACCGACATGGTGCACGCGCCCGTCCGCGCCCTCTACGCCGTACGTCGCCGGATCGGCATGCTGTTTCAGGACGGCGCGCTCTTTGACAGCCTCTCCGTCGGTGAGAACATCGCCTTCCCGCTGGAGCGGCACCGTCCGGACATGTCGGCGTCGGCGCGTCGCCGCCGCGTGGAGGAGGTCCTGGACATGGTCGAGCTGCCCGGTCTGCACGACCGCCCGGTGGCCGCGCTCTCCGGGGGTCAGCGCAAGCGCGTGGGGCTGGCGCGCGCCATCGTCGACGAGCCGGAGATCGTGCTGTTCGACGAGCCGAACTCCGGCCTCGACCCGCTCACGGCGGAGGCCATCGACGACCTGGTGCTCGACATGAAGCGGCGTCTCGGCGTGACCTTCGTCGTGATCTCCCATGACATCGTCGGCACCGTGCGCGTGGCGGACCGCATCGTCATGCTGTGGGAGGGGCGCGTGATCGCGGAGGGCACGACCGCGGAGGTCCTGCACAGCAGCCACCCGATCGTGCGGCGCTTCCTCGGACGCAATCTCGTGCTGCCGGACCCGGGCAGCCCCGGCATGGCTGGCCTGCCGCGCATCGGATAGCGCCCCGCGATGTCGCGTCGCCACGAGATCGGGGTCGGTGTGCTGGTCGTCGTCGCGGGGTCGATCCTGGCGTGGATGGCGCTGCGCGTGGGTGCGCTGCGCCAGCCCGGAGACACGGTCGACGTCGACGTCCACATGCCCGACGCGGCGGGGTTGGGGGCGGGCGCCATCGTCAGCATCGCCGGCGTGCCCGTCGGTCGGGTCGAGACGGTCGGCCTCGACGGGGTCGCTGCACGCGCGCGGGTGACCCTCGATCCAGCAGCGGCCGTGCGTCGTGACGCACGTTTCGCGGTTCGCGCCCGATCCTTGCTGGGAGAGAAGTACTTGGAGGTCGTGCCGGATCCCGCGAGCCAGGCGCCCCTGCTCGCGGACGGCGATCTGGTGGACGGGGTCGCGCCGCAGGTCGAGGCGGACGAGCTCGTCGCCGCGATGGCGCCGCTCCTGCAGGCCCTGGATCCGGCGGCCGTGCGGGCGTTCTCCAGGGCGATCACGGAGGATCCCGATCGGGCCGCACGCATGCTCGACGATCTCGAGACGCTGCTCTCCAACGCGCGGGTCGCCAGCGAGACGCTTCCCGTGCTGGTGGACGAGGCGCACCGCACGCTTCGACAGCTGCGCAGCACCACGCGGGCCGCGGGTCCGGCCATCGCGCGCATCGAGAACGCGAGCACGCGGCTGGACACGCTTCTGGCGGGCGTGCCGCCCGAGCGCCTCGCCGAGACGCTGGCGGAGCTCCAGGCTGCCGTGCGCGAGGGACGTGCCGTGCTGCAGCGCGTGGACGGGTCCACGTCCGACCTCCAGCAGCTGCTCGCGAAGGCCAACCGCATCACGAAGGACGACCTGGACCGCTTCGCGCGCGCACGCGGGGTGTACGTGCGGTTCGTGCCGAAGGCCTTCGATCCCCCCGAGCCGTGAGCCCGGTGGAGGTCCACGCCAACCTCGCCGTCAGCCTGGACGGCCGCATCGCGCCGGCGGGCGCGCCGCGCGTCGCCATCGGCTCCCCGCACGATCGGGACCGCATGAGCGCGCTGCGTGACGACGCGGACGCCGTTCTCGTGGGCGGCCGGACGTTTCGCACGTGGTCGCTGCCGATGGTGCCGGATCCCGCGGCGCTGCAGCGGCTCGGCCGGTCGCCCCCCGCGCCCGACCGCACCTGGTGGAACGTCGTGCTGACGCGAAGCGGGGAGGTGCCCATCGGGGCCGCCGCATGGGCGCACGCGCAGGTCCGACCGCTCGTGCTCCACGAAACCGGTTCCTGGGGCGGGGGGGCGTCGCCCCCCCGCAACGCCCCCCCGCGGGGCGCATGGGAAACCCGCGCCACGTGGAGCCCGGATGCGGTGGTCGATGCGCTCTCGGCGCGCGGCGTGCGACGACTGCTGATCGAGGGGGGAGGCGGGCTGCTCGGCCCCTTCCTCGCGGCGGGCCGTGTGGACGTGGTCCATCTCACGCTCGTACCCGCATGGCTCGGAGACGCGGCCACGCCCCCTGCGGCGCAGGGCGACTGGCGCTGGCCCGACGTCCCCCGCATGCGGCTCGACGCCTGCGAGGTCGTCGGCGACGAAGTCTTCCTGCGCTACCGCGCCCGACGCGAGGACTCGACGCGCGACTAGCGCGCGGGCGCCGACGGGGCCGGAAGGGCGGGTGCCGGTGCGGGCACCGGAACCGCGGGTGCCGCCGGGGCCGCTGCGGCCCCTTCCGCCGACGGGGCTGCCGGCGCGGTGGCGTCCGTCGCGGTGGCGGTGTCGGTCGGGGCGGCGAGCGCCTCGGCCTCGCCGAGGCAGCAGCGGAAGCCCAGCGACTGCTGCTCGTTGCCGAGCTCCGCGCGCAGCTCGTCGAAATAGCCGCAGCGCGACGCGCGCACCATGTCGTTGGCCTTGCCGCCCTTGATGCGCTTGGTACCCGCCGTGTCGCCGTCGTTGGCGACCCATTCGCGCAGGCCGCCGCTCAGGTCGAACACGCCCCAGCCGCTCTTGCAACCCGCGTAGGCGCCGACAGCGTTGGTGGCGAAGTTGTCACGGGGCACGCCGTCCTCGTTCAGCTCGGCCCCGCAGGCCTTCTCGTCGTAGGCGTCCCCGTAGGTGTACACCGCGTTGTTCGGGCCCTTGCAGGCGCGCTCCCACTCGAACTCGGTGCATAGACGCTTTCCACGTGCCTTGCACAGACGCTCCGCCTGTTCCCACGACACCCCGGTGACGGGCGGCTTGCCGACCTCGTTCGGATACTCGTACGCGTCGATGAGGAACCCGGCCACGTTCGTGCGCGAGGCCAGCGGCTCGTTCACGCTCGTCGTCTCCTCGGCGCGCAGACGCCCGCGAAGGAACTGGCCCGGGGGGATGTACTGCATGTCGGGGTGGCGCTCGCGCTTGCGGGCCACCTCTTCGGCGGAGGGCATGGCGGTCGCCGCCATGCTCGCCAGCTCCTCGCGGTCGTGCCGGTCCTGGCGCTCGGGCTCCTTGGCCGTCCAGGCGATGAAAGAACCGACGGCCGCCAGCGCGATCACGGTCGCGCCGACCACCGCCCAGGTGGTGCGGGAGGACGTCGGGGCCTCCTCGTCCGCGCTCATGCCCTGCAGCGTCCGCTGCATGTGGCTGAGCATGTCCCGCGCGGTGAGGTAGCGGTTCTCGCGTTCGCGTGCCATCGCCAGCTCGACGATGTCGTCCACCGTGCGGCCGACCTCTCCCGTGAGCGCGTCGTTGTAGGCAGACGGCGGGAGATAGGTGCCGCGGGGCGGTTGCCCCGTGAGCAGTTCGTAGAGGATGACACCGACCGAGTAGATGTCGAGCGACGGCGCGGAGCTGTGCGAGGGAGAAATCTGCTCGGGCGCGGCGTACGCGAGGTGGCTCGGGTACTCGGTGAGGCCCTGCTGCAGCTCCTGCGGGTTGATCATGTCGCTCACGGCGAAGCCGGTGACGCGCACGGAGCGCGCCACCCGTCCACCGGCGAGCTGGCGGCTCTGCACGATCACGTTGGTCGGCTTGATGTGCCGATGGACCAGCCCCTTCTGGTGGGCGGCGTCCACCACCTCCAGGATCTTCACGACGATCTGGCAGGCCTCGATGAGCGTGAACTTGCGCCCCTCGCGGACGTAGCTGTCGATGAGCTCGCGCAGGGAAGTGCCGTCCACCTGCTCCATGGCGATCCAGCGCCGTGGCACGGCACTCCGTCCGTCCTGGACCTCCCCGGTGGCGAGGATGCGCACCACACCGTCGTGCCCGATGGCATCGACCCGCTGGATGAGGGCGCGGGCACGCTCGTCGGTCTCGGCCGCGCCGGGGAGCAGCTTCAGGACGACGTTGTGCGAGCGGTCGAGATCGTGCGCGAGGTAGGTCGAACCTTCGGGTCCTGCGCCGAGCACGGCGTCGATCTCGTAGGTCTTGGCGAGGACGTCGCCGGTCTTCAGCGGGGCGGGAGCGGTGGACACGGCTGGGCTCCGGGGCGGGTGGCGCACAAGCTTAGCACGAACACGGGTGCGTGTTCAACGCGGCTCGTCGCCACGCGGAACCGACGGCGACGCGAAGAAGCGCACCAGCGCGACGGCGCGGTCCTGCCACGTCGCGCGCGTACTGCGTCCGAACACGGCGTGAACGGCGAGCATGACGAAGCTCACGACGGCCATGCACGCTGCGACGGCCGCGGCGGCCGCGACAATGCGGACCCCGAGCACGCGCGGATCCCACGCCGTCAGCAGGATGCTGGCCGCGATGAGCCACCCGATGGCCGACATCGTGCCGCCCAGTCGGGTTGCCGCGTGGCGCATCTCGCGGCGCGCGGCCTCCGCGTCGGGATCGCGCGTGGTGATGGTGACGCGTCCGCGCTCGAGGTCGGTGAGGAGCTGATCGGCCTGCGAGGGAAGATCCCGCGAGGCGGAATGCAGGTTCTGCAAGGTGCGCAGCGCCTCGAGACCGAGCACCTCGGGGGACACGCGGCGCTGCACGAGCCGCTGCGCATACGGCCTCACCTCCGCGACGATGTCCGCGTCCGGCATCAGGTACTTCCCGATGCCGTCCACGATGCTCGTCGCGCGTGCCAGGATGGCGTACTCCCGGGGCAGGCGGACACGGTAGCGAGTCGCCAGGTCGACGAAGTCGGTGAGCGATCCCCGCTCGCCGAGGCGACCGAGGCTGGCCCCCTCGTACTTTGCCATCATGCGCGCGATCTCGTTGCGGAACGCGGCGCGGTCGACGCGCTCCGACGTCGCCCCGGCGCGGTACATGCATCGGGCGACCGCCTCGGGGTCCTTGAAGGCCAGCCCGGTGAACACCGTGGTCAGCGTCTCCTGCATGTCTCCGGTCAGCGTCCCCGTGAGCCCGAAGTCGAGGAAGACCACCGTGCCGTCGTCCTCGACCAGCAGGTTTCCGGGGTGCGGATCCCCGTGGAAGAACCCGTGCTCGAACAGCTGGTGGTACCAGGACTCGATGAGCCGCCGCATGACGTGCTGCGCGAGCTCGGAGCCGCCCTCGAGCGTGCCGACCTTCCGCCCCTTGACCCGCTCCATCACGAGCACCCTGCGGGAGCAGGAGTCGCGGTGGACGATCGGCGCGCGTACGCCCGAAACGGCCTCGTGGTTCAGGCGGAAGCGCTCGCTCGCGGCGGCCTCCTGGAGGAAGTCGAGCTCCTGCATCAGTGCCTGCTCGAACTCCTGGATCACCTGGACGGGCGTCCACGCCCCGAGTCCGCCCTGACCCTCGAGCAGCCGGGCCAGCGTCGTGAGGATGTGGAGGTCGGAGACGAGCACCGGTTCGATGCCCGGCCGTTGCACCTTGACGGCGACCTCGCGGCCGTCGGGGAGGCACGCGAAGTGCACCTGCGCGATGGAGGCGCTCGCGACCGGCTCCTCGTCGAACGTGGAAAACAACGCCTCCAGCGTTCCGCCGAGCTCCCGCTCGACCTGCGCGCGGATCGCCGCGAAGGGGACTCGCGGGGCGGCGTCCTGCAGCTGCGACAGCTCCGCGATCACGTGCGGGGGGAGGATGTCGTGCCGAACCGACAGCACCTGGCCGAGCTTGATGAACGTCGGGCCCAGCTCGGCCAGCGCCATGCGGAATCGCCGCGCCGGCGGGGTGTCCTTCCGCTCGGGGCCGGGATCGACGCCGACGAGCCGCGCCACCTCGCCGAAGCCGTGCCGCGCGAGGATACGGGCGACCTCGCGGACGCGCGGCAGGTCGTGGACCGAGATGTGCGCCACGGCGCTCAGTACGCCCGGGCGAAGATCGCCATGTGCGTCGCGGCCCGACCGCTGAAGAAGCAGGCCCGGCCCGCGGCCTCCGCTTGGGCGGCGATGGGGTAGCAACGCAGTGTCGCGCGCGTCTCCTCCTTGATCGTCGCCTCGTTGGCCGCGTCGTCGCACCACGGGACGAGGAAGAAGCCGCCGTCCTCGATGCGCGCCTTCAGCTCCTCGTAGCTGGCGACGCGGTGCGTGCGCGCCTCGCGACGGCCCTCGGCGGCGGTCAGAAGGTCGGCCTGCATCGCCTCGAGCTTCGCGCGGACGGTGTCCACGAGCGCCTCGAACGCGATGCCGAACTTGCCGCCGCCGCCGAAGCGCGGGGCCGCGAAGACGGAACGCTTCTCGAGGTCCCGGGGGCCGATCTCGAGCCGCAGCGGCACGCCCTTGCGCTCCCACTCGAAGTACTTCGCGCCCGGCTTGAGGTTGTCGCGGGTGTCGACCCTCACGCGCACGTGCGGCGCCAGTGCCGCGCGCACCTCGTCCGCGAAGGCGAGGACCCGGGAGCGCTCCTCCTCGCCCTTCCAGATGGGCGTGACGACGACCTGCACCGGCGCCATGCGCGGCGGCAGGACGAGGCCGGTGTCGTCCGAGTGCGTCATGATCACGGCGCCGATGAGGCGCGTGCTCACGCCCCAGCTCGTGGCCCACACGTGGCTGCGCTCGCCGTTCTGGTCCTGGAAGGTGACGTCGAAGGCCCGCGCGAAGTTCTGCCCGAGGAAGTGGCTGGTCCCCGCCTGGAGCGCCCAGCCGTTCTGCATCATCGTCTCGATGGTGTAGGTCTCGTCCGCGCCGGCGAAGCGCTCGCTCGCGCTCTTCGTCCCCGGAACGACCGGCAGGGCGAGGACCTCCCGCGCGAAGGACTCGTAGACGTGCAGCATGCGCACGGCCTCCTCCATCGCCTCCTCGCGGGTGGCGTGGGCCGTGTGGCCCTCCTGCCACAGGAACTCGCTCGTCCGCAGGAACGGCCGGGTCTTCATCTCCCAGCGCACCACGTTGGCCCACTGGTTGATGAGGATCGGCAGGTCGCGCCACGACTGGATCCACTGGCCGTACATGTGCCAGATGATCGTCTCCGACGTCGGGCGAACGACGAGCGGCTCCTCGAGCTTGCTGGCGGGGTCCGGCTCCACGCCGCCCTCACACGCGCGCAGGCGGTGGTGCGTCACCACGGCGCACTCCTTCGCGAAGCCCTCGACGTGCTGGGCCTCCTTGCTCAGGAACGAGACGGGGATGAAGAGCGGAAAGTACGCGTTGACGTGGCCGGTCTCCTTGAAGCGCCGGTCCAGGTCCTCGCGGATGGCCTCCCACAGCGCGAAGCCGTGCGGCTTGAGCACCATCGAGCCCTTCACCGGCGAGTAGTCGGCCAGCTCGCCGGCGGCGATGACGTCGAGGTACCACTGGGAGTAGTCGTTGGCGCGCGGGGTGATGCCTTGCTCGGCCATGGGGTCTCCGGGAAGTGCGCGCGCCTAACCGCTCCAAGAGCGCGACGCGCCGCCGGGACGGAACCCGGGCGGCGCGTGTCGGAGCGTGCAGGGCTGGCTAGTTCGAGGACGAGGGGGGCGCGCAGGCCGTGCGGACCTCCGTCTCAATCTGCTCTTCCATGATCCCGTTGAGATCGTCGAACGTCTGGGTACCCGCATCCTCCGCGAAGCTGAGTGCGGAGAAATTGTACCCAGCGGCCGCAACGAGGAGGCTGATGGTCGACAGGCTGCAGATCGACGCGTTCTGGTATCCGGTGAGGTGGAAGTTGCTCTCCACGAAGGGCGTCTGCGCCGTGTCCACCGTCGCGTTGATGGACATGTTCCGGTTGTTGAGCGTGACGCGCACGTCGCCGGTGTAGGTGACCGGCTGCGGGTCGATGTAGGCGTAGCAGGCCAGGAAGTTATCGCCGAGGCTCAGTTCCATGTAGAACGGGCTCGCCGGGTCGTTCACCGCGACGGTGGTGCCGAGGGTGAGCGGCCACGAGCCGCTAGCCTGAGGGCCGACGTCGACACTGTCGGTCGTGAAACTGAGGTACTGCGCGCCTGGGTAGCTCGGGTCGCTCGCGCCGACGAGCCAGTTGACGACGAGGTACTTCGTTCCGCTCATCTGCGGCACGTCCCAGTACCCCGTCATGTACGCCATCGCCTCCTGCACGCCCTGCTCCACGCAGGTGTCGAGGTCGACGTCGAAGTTGTCGCAGTTCTCGTCGATGTTGTTCCAGTTGACTTCCGTCGCGCCGGGGTAGCGGGCGGCGTTGGAGTCGTCGCAGTCCGTGCCGATGGGAGCGCCGTCGCCGTCCACGTCGTTGTCGGTGGTGCGGGCGTTGCAGTCGTCGTCCACCCCGTTGTTGCCGATCTCGGTCTTGCCCGGGTTGACGCGCGGGTTCTCGTCGTCGCAGTCGTCGCCGCGGACGTTGTTGGCGTCGTAGCCGTCGCCGTCCTTGTCGGCGTCCGCGGTGGCCTCGTTGCAGTCGTCGTCCACCTCGTTGTAGAACACCTCGTC
>JBDLRI010000099.1:0-15293 GCA_039800105.1 Pseudomonadota bacterium | reverse complement strand
GCCGCGATCCGGGACGCCGGCGGCGTCGAGGTGTTCGCGGTCGGGCGCGTCGACGCCGCGCGACGGGTGTGCGCGCTGGAGGTCCACGCGCGCGGCACCGCCTCGGAGGTCAACGCGCTGCCGCGGGCGCGCGCCGGCGAGGTGGTCGTGCACAACCACCCGAGCGGCGTGATCCTGCCGAGCGCGGCGGACCTGGCCATCGCCGGCCGGTTCGGCGAGGACGGAGTCGGCTTCGTCATCGTGGACAACGCGGTGACGTCCGCCACGTGGGTCGTGGAGCCGCACGCGCGCCACGCCGCCGCCGTGGATCCGGAGGCGCTCCGGACGTTTTTCGCCGCGACGCTGCCCACCGTGCTCGCGGGCTGGGAGGCGCGCCCGGGTCAGGCGGACATGGCGGAGGTGGTCGCCGAGAGCCTGCACGTGGGGGGCACGCGGGTGCTGGAGGCCGGCACCGGCACCGGCAAGTCGCTCGGCTACGCCGCGCCGGCGGCGCTGTGGGCGCTCGCCAACGACGCCAAGGTGGTCGTCTCGACGTACACCCGCACGCTGCAGGCCCAGCTGCTCTCCGATGACCTCCCGCTCCTGCGGCGCGGCCTGGAGGGGGCCGGACTGCGCACGGCCGTGCTGAAGGGCCGTTCCAACTACGTGTGCCGCCGGAAACTGGAACTTGCGATGGCCGGCGAGCCCAGCGACGGCCTGCGTCGTCTCGCCGAGTGGTACGCCACGAGCGCCACGGGCGATCTGGCCGAGTTCGTCGGGGAGCTCGACGACGAGGACCGCGAGCGCATCGAGAGCGACAGCGACCAGACCCTGCGCGCGCGCTGCCCGCACTTCAACACCTGCTCGTGGTACCAGGCGCGTCGCGAGGCGGCGGCCGCGCACGTGATCGTGGTGAACCACGCGCTGCTGCTCGCGGACCTGTCCCTCAAGCGCGCGGAGGCGCCGGGGATCCTTCCCGCCTTCGACCGCGTGGTGCTCGACGAGGCCCACCATCTCGAGCAGGTGGCGACCGGCGCGGCCGCGGTGCGTCTCGGGGAACGCGGGCTGGCGCGTGCGCTGGCCCCGCTGCTTGCGCGTGGCGGGCGACCCGGGGCACTCGCGCGCGTGGCCGATCGGTGGGGCGACCTCGCGGCCGCCGCCCACGAGGCCGAGGACTCGGTCGTGCGCCTTCGGGACCTCGCGGGGGAGGGGTTCGCGGCGCTCGGACTGGAAATCCACGTGTCGCAGCGCGTGGACGGAGCGCCGCCGCACGCCCCGTTCTTCGAGGCGCTCGGGGACGCCGCGTCCGAGGTGGCGGGGCGCCTGGGCGCCCTCGAGGCGCAGGTGGAGCGCGCCCGGGAGGCCGAGCGCGGGGGCGTCGCGCCGGTGGTGGAGCAGGCGGTGCTCGACGTGGCGCGCGCGCGCCGCCGGCTGGAGGAGCACGCCCAGGCCGCGCACGCCTTCCTGTTGGAGGATGCGGAGGCGTGCCGGTTCCTCGAGCCCGGGTCGCGGGGTGTGGCGGCCGTGCGCGCCCCCATCGACGTCGGGCCGATCGTGCGCGCGCTGCTGGTCGACCGCACGGTGTCTCGCGTGTTCACCAGCGCGACCCTTGCCGTCCACGGACGCATCGACCACTGGCTGGGACGGGTGGGCCTGGCGTCGGCGCACGCCGGGGAGCCCGACGCGGTTCCGGACCCCGCGACGCGGTTCCACGTTTTTCCGAGCCCGTTTCGTTACGAGGAGCAGGCGGTGCTCGCGCTTCCACGCGACCTCCCGGCGCCGGACGCCGAAGGGTGGCTGCGTGCCGCCACGGACGCGGCCGTGCAGGCGGTCCGCGCGAGCGGCGGAGGTGCGTTCGTGCTGTGCACCAGCCACGAGGCGGTGGGCGCGTTCAGCGAGGCGCTGGAGGCCGCCCTCGGCACGCGCCACGCGATCCTTCGGCAGGGGCGGGGGAGCCGGGAGCGGCTGCTGGCGCGCTTCCGCGAGGACCGTGGCTCCGTGCTGGTCGGCACCGACAGCTTCTGGGAGGGGGTGAGCGTGAAGGGCGACGCGCTCCGGCTCGTGGTGATCCCGCGGCTGCCCTTCCGCGTGCCCACGGAGCCGGTCGCGGCGGCGCGCCACGAGCGGCTGCGCGCGCGTGGGCAGGATCCCTTCCGCGCCTTCGCCCTCCCCGAGGCGGTGCTCAAGCTGCGCCAGGGGTTCGGGCGCCTGGTCCGCACCGGGTCGGATCGCGGCGTGGTGCTGATCCTGGACCGCCGCATCCACGAGGCGTGGTACGGCCGCGTGTTCCTCGCGTCGCTTCCGCCGGCGCGGCGCGTGGTGGGCCCGATGCGCGCGGTGATGGGCGCCCTCGCCGTGTTCTTCGGAGACACGACGGGGGAGGCGTTGCGGAGGGGGCCGGCCCCCTCCGCCCCATGAACGGGCGCAGGGATGCGCGGTTGCAACCCTCGGGCCGGCGTGTGACGTGCCCCACCACCGCGGAGGCTGCCGTGTACCTCGACGTCGTGCTGCTCAACGGAAACGCCACGCCCGCGCTCGCGGGCTCCATCGGGGAGGCCTTGGGGGAGCGGCTCGGGGACGCGCGCGTGTCGCGGTTCTCCGACGGCGAGATCCAGGTGGAGATCCGGGACAACGTGCGCGGCCGCGACGTGTTCCTCATCCAGAGCACCTGCGCGCCGGCGAATGACAGCCTCATGGAGCTGCTGATCCTGGTGGACGCCTGCAAGCGCGCGTCGGCCGGGCGGATCACGGCGGTCATCCCGTACTACGGCTACTCCCGGCAGGATCGCAAGGTCGCGCCGCGGGCGCCGATCACCGCGAAGCTGGTCGCCGACCTGCTGACCACCGCGGGTGTGGACCGCGTGCTGACGATGGACCTGCACGCCGGCCAGATCCAGGGGTTCTTCGACATCCCCGTGGACAACCTCTACGCGCAGCCGATCCTGACGCGGTTCGTCGCGGACCACCTGCCCGTGGCCGACACCGTGATCGTGTCGCCCGACGCCGGCGGCGTGGAGCGCGCCCGGCGGTTCGCCAAGCCGCTGCACTGCGGGCTCGCCATCATCGACAAGCGGCGCAGCGGCCCGAACCAGGCGGAGGCGCTGCACCTCATCGGGGATGTCCGCGACCGCGACGCCATCATCGTCGACGACATGATCGACACCGCCGGCACGCTGTCGAAGGCAGCGCAGTCGCTGCGCGACAACGGCGCCCGCCGGGTGTTCGCCGTGGCGACGCACGCCGTGCTGTCCGGTCCTGCCGTGCAGCGCATCCAGGACAGCGTGCTGGAGACCGTCGTGGTGACCGACACGATCCCGCTGTCGGCGGAGGCGCGCGCGTGCCCGAAGATCCGCGTCGTGTCCGTGGCGGGGCTGTTCGCGCAGGCGGTGCGCAACATCCACGACCACGACTCGATCAGCAGCCTGTTCGACGACCGCAAGGGTGCCGGGGCCGCCGTCCCTTGACGGCGTGCGGCCGCCCCTGTTAACCGTGCCCCTGTCGAGAGCCTGCTCCCGACGTGTCGTGTCGGCCCGAGAGGGTCCTCGTCCGTGGCACGACCCGGTCCCACGCCCCTTCGGGGACACGGGCCCGGACACGCTGGTAGCGCCGTGCTCGTTGGAGCCGGGCGACCCGGGGTGACGGATGAACCTCCCCCTGGCGCCGGTCTCACCACCGGCTCCGTCCCCGCCGACCCCCGTGGTCGGCACCACCTCCTCCCCGGAGAGGTCCCGATGGAAACCCACTCCCTCACCGCGATCGCCCGCGCCGAGACCGGCAAGGGCGTTGCGCGGAAGGTGCGCGCCGGCGGCAAGACGCCCGGCGTCATGTACGGTCCGAACGGCGCGATCGCGTCCGTCTCCTTCGACGTCGGCGAGCTTGCGGCGATCTTCCGCAAGACCGCGGACCCCAACACGTTCGTCACCGTGAACCTCGACGGCGCGGCGCACACCTGCCTCATCCGGGAGATCCAGCGTCACCCGGTGTCGCGCGAGGTGCTTCACGTCGATCTGTACGCGGTCAAGGCCACCGACCTCGTGGTGTCGGACGTCGCCGTGAACATGGTCGGCCGCGCCGCGGGCACCCGTGCCGGCGGCACGCTCCGTCTGCTCGCGCGCTCGATGCGCGTGCGCAGCCCGGCGGGCGCCATCCCGAAGGCGATCGACGTCGACGTGACGCCGCTCGAGGTCGGGCAGTTCCTCAAGGCCTCGCAGGTCGCGGCTCCGGCCGGCGTCACGTTCCTGTACAAGCAGGACTTCAACGTGGCCACGGTCGAGGGCAAGCGCGCCGCGAAGGAAGACGGCGCGCCCAAGGCCGAAGAGAAGAAGGGCAAGTAGTTGCACCTTGTGGTTGGCCTGGGCAACCCCGGCGGGCGCTACGCCAGGACGCGGCACAACGTCGGGTTCCTGGTCGTGGAGAGGCTCGCGGCCCGCATCGGTGTCTCCCTCGAGCGCAAGCTCTTCGGGGCGCTGGTCGGGGAGGGGAATCTGGCTGGCCACAAGGTCATGTTCGCGGAGCCGCAGTCCTTCATGAACCTGTCGGGGCAGCCCACGGCCTCGCTCCTCGGGTTCTACAAGGTCGCGCTGCAGGAGCTCGTGGTGGTGCACGACGACATGGACCTCCCGTTCGGACGCCTCCGGCTCCGCGTGGGAGGCGGTCACGGGGGCCACAACGGGATCCGCGACATCCAGCGCCTGCTGGGCAACGACTTCGTCCGGGTGCGCGTCGGCGTCGGACGCCCACCTCCCCCCATGGACCCCGCGGACTATGTCCTCGGATCCTGGACCCCGGGGGAGGCATCCACGCTCGACACGGTCCTGGACACCGCCGCGGACGCCGTCACCGGCATCGTCGCCGACGGGGTCACGCGGGCCATGAACAGCTTCAACGCGGGTTCTCCCGCTTCCTAGTTCCTCCGCGGGGCGCAGCGCCCCCTCCCATCCACGTTCCCGTGGACTTCCGAAGTCCAGGTGGAGGTTTCCATGACGATCCTCAACGAGTACGAGACCATCTACGTCGCGCGGCCGGACCTGACCGACGACGTCATGACCAAGCTGACCGAGCGGTTCCAGGGCATCGTGTCCGACAACGCCGGAACGATCCTGGTGGCCGAGGACTGGGGCAAGCGCAAGCTCGCCTACATCGTCGCCAAGCACCAGCGTGGCCACTACATCTACCTCAACTACTGCGGCCCCGCGTCCATCGTGAGCGAGCTCGAGCGCAACCTCCGCAACGAGGACCAGCTGCTCCGCTTCCTCACCGTGAAGCTCGAGGACGACGTCGAGATCGAGGCGCGCCGCGCCCTCGCCGAGGAGCGTCGCCGCCTTCGCGCCGAGCGCATGGCCGCGCTCAAGGCCGAGGAGGAGGCCGAGGCCCGTTACCGCGCCGAGGTCGACGAGGACGATGCCGAGACCCCCGGCGAGTCCGACGAGTAGTTCCGCGTCATCCATCGAATCGCACTGGAGTTTCCCATGAAGGTCATCCTGCAGGACGACGTCCACAACCTCGGTGCCACGGGTGACGTGGTCGAGGTCGCCGACGGCTACGGCCGCAACTTCCTCCTCCCGCGTCAGCTCGCGGTCCTCGCCGACGAGAAGAACACCCGCCGGCTCGGTCACCAGAAGCGTCAGGCGGCTGCCCGCCAGGCGCGCATCCTCGCGGAGGCCCGTGCCTTCGGCGAGAAGCTGGCCGGCGTGTCCATCTCCATCAAGCGCCAGGCGGCGTCCGAGGACAAGATCTTCGGCTCCGTCACGACCGGCGACATCGCCGAGGCCCTCGCCGCCCAGGGCATCGAGGTGGATCGCAAGCTCCTCGCGCTCGAGGAGCCGATCCGCAGCATCGGTGTCTTCCAGGTGCCGGTCAAGGTCCACAAGGCCGTCGACGCGCAGGTGAAGGTCTACGTCATCCGTGGCTGAGCGGAAGGCCTCTCCGCACAACTGGGAGACGGAGCGTTCCCTCCTCGGGGGACTGCTCCTCGATCCCGATCAGCTTGTCGAGGTCCGCGAGCGAGTCATCGCCGCGGACTTCCACAAGCCGGCGCACGAGGCCCTCTATGCGCTGATGTGCGAGCTGGCCGACGCCGGACAGCTCCCCGACACGACCCTGGTGCTCGACGAGATCGCGCGCCGGGGTCTTGCCGATTCCGTGGGCGGTGCCGGCTACGTGGCCGGGCTGCCGGGTGCGTGCCCGAGCGTGGAGAACCTCCATGGCTACGGCGAGCGCGTCCACGACCACGCGGTGCGTCGCCGCCTGCTGCTGGCGGCCGAGACGGTCATCGACGAGGTCCACAACGGCCGGAAGCCCACGCAGGAGCTGCTGGACACGGCCGAGAAGAGCGTCTTCGAGATCTCCCAGCTCAGCGGATCGCGGGACTGGCACCCGATCTCGACCGTGCTGGACGAGCAGATCGAGGAGCTCCGCCGCCGTGCCGAGACCGCCGGCGACGTCACGGGCGTGCCGACGGGATTCGTCGACCTCGACCGCAAGCTCACGGGGCTGCACGCCGGACAGCTCATCATTCTCGCCGCCCGTCCGGCGATGGGGAAGACGGCGTTCGCGCTGAACATCGCGCTCCAGGCCGCCCACCGCTCGGGCGCGGCGGTCGGCGTGTTCTCGCTGGAGATGGCGCGTCACGAGCTCGTCTCGCGCATGCTGACGAGCGACGCCATGGTCGACGGCATGCGCGTGCGCACGGGCCAGCTCGACGACGAGGACTGGCGTCGCCTGTTGATGGCGTCCGACCGGCTGCGGGAGCTCCCCATCGCGATCGATGACATGAGCGGCCTCACCATCAGTCAGCTGCGGAGCAAGGCGCGGCGCTTGAAGGCCGAGTACCCGAACCTCAAGCTCCTGATCATCGACTACCTGCAGCTCATGCAGGGTCCCAGCGGGTCCCGCGAGAGTCGCGAGCAGATCATCAGCTCCATCTCGCGCGGCCTGAAGATTCTCGCGAAGGAGCTCGAGATCACGGTGATGGCGCTCTCGCAGCTCAACCGTGGGCTGGAGAACCGCCCCAACAAGCGGCCGATCATGAGCGACCTGCGCGAGTCCGGCGCCATCGAGCAGGACGCCGACGTGATCCTCTTCATCTACCGCGACGAGGTGTACAACCCGGACACCACGCCGGACAAGGGCATCGCGGAGATCATCGTCGCGAAGCAGCGCGCGGGCGACACGGGCACCGTGCGCCTCACCTTCGTGAAGGAGCACACGGCGTTCCGGAACCACACGGACCGGGAGGGTCCGGTGGCCGGATACTACTAGGCGGCCTCGGGGTGGGTTGACATGTCCCGCGATCGTCCGCTACACGGGAGCGTCTGCCTCGACCCATTGCTCCACGCATCTTCGTGAGGAACGACATGGACACCCAGGAACTGCTCGCCTCCCTGCGTGAGCGCCTCGACGCGCTCGACACCCACCGCCAGTTCATTGCGCGCGCCCGGGAGCAGATGGAGAGCGGGAAGTTCGCCGCCTCCGTCATTGAGCGCGTCATCGCCGACCACGAGCGCAAGGCCTTCTCGGTGGCCGATGACGTGGCTCCGATGGTGCCGCGCGTGCAGGCCGCCGTCGCCCGGCTGCGCGAGGACAAGACCGCCGCGGAGACCGCGCGCGCCGAGCTGGAGGACCGGATCCAGGAGTTCGAGCTGCGCCACCAGATCGGCGAGCTCGACTCGGCCCAGCTGGAGGCCGAGGTCACGGGTCTGCGGAGCGAGCAGGGGGAGCGGTCCGCGACCGCCGACGCCCTGGGAGCCGAGATCGAGACCCTCGACGCGGTGCTCGCGCGGTGGACCGAGACCGCGGCCGCCATGGGGCGCCCCAAGCCCGCCGCGCCTCCCGCGCCCGCGCCGGCCCTCGCGAAGCCGCAAGCCGCGCCCGCCGCACCGCCGCCGGCCGCTGCGGACACGGTGTCCGGCAGCCGCCCCGTCGCGCCGCCGGTGCCGCCTCCTGCCGCCGTGTCGCCGGCGGACGAGATTGCCGTCGATGTCGCCATCGAGGATGCCCCGGCCGTGGACGTGGTCGTGGACGCACCGTCGGTCGACGCCGCGCGGGCTGACGAGGCACCGCGGCGCGCGATGCTGGTCTACGCGGAAGGTACCCCCGAGGAGCACATGTATCCCTTCGAGGGCGACGAGCTGAAGATCGGACGTGCGCGCGGTCCCGATCCCAAGACCGGCATGACGAACGACATCGTGCTCTCGCACGACAGCCTCGTGTCGCGGTACTGCCACGCCCGCGTGCACCGCCGCGGAAACTTCTACTACGTCGAGAACCGCAGCGTCACGAACGGAACGCTCCTCGACAACGAGCTGGTCACGGAGCGTCGTCTGCTGGGCGGGGAGGAGATCCTGCTCGGCAAGAGCTCCTTCAAGTTCCGGTTCATCGACTGACCCGGTCGCGGGACGACCACCGTGCCGTCCCCGCGCAGTTCGCCGGTCTACGTGACGACCCGGGACGCCGCCCGGCTCCTGGGTGTGAGCGCCCCCACCGTGATTCAATGGGTGGAACGGGGATTGCTGCGGGCGCATCGCACGCCCGGTGGCCACCGGCGGATCCTTGTGGAGGACCTGCGCGCGCTGGCGGGCACCCGGGGTGCGTCGTCCGCCGCGACGGTGCCTGACGGCCCGATCGTGGTGCTGGACTCCGATCCGCTTCGCGCGGCGCGGTTCGCCGTGTCCGCGAGCCGGGATCACGGGGTGCGGGTGGCCTGCGTGACCTCGGTGTTCGAGGCAGGGTTGTGGTTGGTGCGGCTCGACGCGGTGGCGCTCGTCGTGGAGGGGGGCATCCCGGGCGTGGATGTGCCCGGGCTCGCGCGTGTCCTCGAGGCCGCGCCCGGATTCGCGCGGGTCCCGGTTGTCGTCACGGGGGAGCGTGGAGGGGCTGTGTCGCTGGAGCGCCCGGTGGACGAGGTGCTCGCCGTGATCGCGTCCCGGGTGCGGGGATACCGGGCCCGCGGGGGTCGCGTTCGGTCGCGGAATGTGGGCGGGACGTCGCGATCGGGCTAAGGCGCGCACGCTCGGAGCAACCACGTGACGTTCCAGGATCTCATCCTGACCCTCCAGGCCTACTGGGGTCGCCAGGGGTGCGCCGTCCTCCAGCCGTACGACATGGAGATGGGTGCGGGCACCTTCCACTGGGCGACGTTCCTTCGCCCGCTGGGCCCGAAGCCGTGGCGCTGCGCCTACGTGCAGCCGTGCCGCCGCCCGGCGGACGCGCGCTACGGCGAGAATCCGAACCGGCTCGGCCACTACTACCAGTTCCAGGTGCTCATGAAGCCGTCCCCCGCGGATGTGCAGAAGCTCTACCTGGGCAGTCTGGAGGCCATCGGGCTCGATCTGCGCAAGCATGACGTGCGGTTCGTGGAGGATGACTGGGAGAGCCCGACGCTGGGGGCGTGGGGCCTCGGGTGGGAGGTATGGCTGGACGGCATGGAGGTCACGCAGTTCACGTACTTCCAGCAGGTCGGCGGCGTGGAGCTGTCGCCGATCAGCGTCGAGCTCACCTACGGGCTCGAGCGTCTGGCGATGTACCTGCAGAAGGTCGACAACCTCTTCGACCTCACCTGGGTGCCCGGCATCACCTACCGCGACGTCTACCACCGCTCGGAGGTGGAGATGTCCCGCTACAACTTCGAGCTGGCCGACGTCGACATGCTGCTCGCCGGGTTCGCGGCGAGCCAGCGGGAGTGCGAGCGGCTCTGCGCGGCGGGTGTGCCGATCCCGGCGTACGACCACGTGATGAAGTGCTCCCACCTGTTCAACCTGCTGCAGGCGCGCGGGGCGATCAGCGTCGCCGAGCGCGCCCAGTACATCAAGCGCGTGCGGGACCTGGCGTGCCTCGTGGCGCGCACGTGGTCGGAGAGCGTGGCGGGAGGTGCGGCATGACCACCGGTGAACTGTTCATCGAGGTCGGCACGGAGGAGCTCCCCGCGCGCTTCGTCGACCCTGCCCGCGAGGGGCTCGCGGCGGCCGTGGTCGCGCTGCTGGACGGCATCCCGCATGGAGCTGTCCGCACCTTCGGGACCCCACGCCGGGTCGCGGTCGCCGTCGCCGACGTCGCGCTCGCGAAGCCGAGCGCCGAGAAGCTCGTCACCGGGCCGCCCGTGTCGGCCGACCCCGCCCCGTTCGCACGTGGCAAGGGCGTCGACCCGGCGGCGCTGATCCAGGTGGACGGCCCGAAGGGCAAGGTGTGGGCCGCGCGCGTCGTCACCGGCGGCGAGGCGACCGTGGGCGTCGTCGCGGCGGGCCTCGAGGGCGCGATCCTCGGGATCCCGTTCAAGAAGAGCATGCGCTGGGGTGCCGGTCCGTCCCGCTTCGGCCGGCCGATCCGTCACGTCGTGGCGCTCCTCGGAGGCGCCCGGATCGACGCGTCCGTGGCGGGTCTCGCCACGACCACCGAGAGCGACGGGCATTGGCTGCTCGCGCCCGAGCGGTTCGCCGTCGTGTCGGCGGACCAGTGGTGCGCCGAGCTGTCGAGGCGACACGTGCTCGCGGATCCGGCCACGCGTCGGGAGGTCATCGTCGGACAGCTCGAGGCGCTGGCGCGCGCGGAGGGGGCGTCCACCGCCTTCGACCCGGACCTGCTGGCGGAGGTGGTGAACCTCGTCGAGGCACCCGCCACGATCGTCGGCCAGTTCGACGCCGAGTTGCTTTCGTTGCCTCCTCGCCTGCTCGTGGAGAGCATGAAGGTCAACCAGCGCTACTTCCCGCTCGTGCGGGACGGCCGGCTGACGCACCGCTTCCTCGTCGTGACGAACAACCCCGCGGGGGAGGCCGCGTTGATCGCCGAGGGCAACGCCCGCGTGCTCGCGGCGCGCTTCCACGACGCGAAGTTCTTCCACGCCGAGGATTCCCGCACGCCGCTGGCGCAGCACGGCGCGCGCCTCGCGGGGATGACCTGGATTCGGGGGCTGGGCACGATGGCGGAGCGTCAGGGTGCCGTGTCCGAGGCCGCCGTGCGCCTGGCCGCGCACGTCGGCGCGGATGCCACCCTCGTCGCGGAGGCGGGTGGGCTCGCGAAGTGCGATCTCTCCACGCAGATGGTCGGCGAGTTCCCGGAGCTGCAGGGTCACGTCGGCCGGCTGCTCGCGGACGCGCAGGGCCACGCGCCCGGCGTCGGAGCCGCCATCGAGGAGGCGTACCTGCCCCGCCATGCGGGCGACGCGACGCCGGCGACGCCGGCAGGGCGGGCGCTGGCACTCGCCGAACGCCTCACGCTGCTGCACCGGGCCTTCGCCCACGGGCTGGCGCCCAAGGGCAGCGCGGACCCGCAGGGGCTCCGGCGGGCGGCCAACGGTGTCGTCGCGATCGTGCTCGACGCGGGCTGGCGCGGGGACCTCGGGGCGCTGTTCCGTGCCGCGAACGACGCGGACGCGAGTCCCGAGGTGCTCGAGTTCGTCGGCGCACGCCTGCGCGCGACGCTGCTCGGCGAGGGCATCCCCACCGACGTGGTCGACGCGGTGCTGGCCGTGGACGCGGCCGACATGGCGCACGCGGCCTCCCGCGCCCGCGCGATGGGTGCGCGCGTGCGTGCCGGGACCTTCGGGCCGGTGCGCGCGACCTTCCGGCGCGTCGCGGGTCTCGCGAAGGACCACGCGGATCCGACGTGGTCCGCCGCGGCGTTCGTCGACCCGTCGGAGCACGCCCTTGCCAGCGCCTTCGCCGCGCTTCCCGCCGCTGGCGGGGACGTGGAGGCGGAGCTGGCGGCGCTGGCGGACTTCCGGCCCGCCGTCGACGGATTCTTCGACCGCGTGCTCGTGATGGTGGACGACGCCGCGGTGCGCGCCAACCGCCTCGGGCTGCTCCGCGCCATCCTGGCGCGGTTCGCGTCGCTCGCCGATTTCTCCCGCCTTTCCTCGGAGGGCTGACATGTCCACCCGCTGGGTCTACGAGTTCGGTTCCGGTCGCGCTGACGGGGACGGCAGCATGAAGGCACTCCTGGGCGGCAAGGGTGCCGGCCTCGCGGAGATGACGCGCCTCGGGCTGCCGGTGCCGCCGGGGTTCACCCTCACGACCGCCGTGTGCAACCACTGGTTCCAGAATCGCTCCACGCTGCCCGAGGGGGCGTGGGAGCAGGTGCGCGCTGCGCTCGCGCGGGTGGAGGAACAGACCGGCAAGGGGTTCGGCGATGCCGCGCGGCCGCTGCTCGTCAGCGTGCGCTCCGGGGCGCCCGCGTCCATGCCGGGCATGATGGACACCGTGCTGAACCTCGGCCTCAACGACCTGGCCGTCGTCGGTCTCGCGGAGCGCACGGGCAACGCGACGTTCGCGTGGGACAGCTACCGCCGCTTCGTGACGATGTTCGGGGACGTGGTGCTCGACATCCATCCCTCGCGCTTCCAGCGCGTCACGGACGGCGTCTGCGCCGGGCGTCGTCCGCAGGAGCTCGACGTCGCCACGCTGCAGGACCTCGTCGGGCGTCTCAAGGCCGTCGTGGACGAGCAGGTCGGCGCGTTCCCGCACGACCCCGCCGAGCAGCTCCGCCTGGCGATGGAGGCGGTGTTCCGCAGCTTCAACGGCCAGCGCGCCCGTTATTACCGCAAGTCCCACGGCATCCCCGACGATTGCGGCACCGCCGTCAACGTGCAGGCGATGGTGTTCGGCAACATGGGCCCCACCAGCGCGACGGGCGTGGCGTTCACCCGCAATCCCAAGACGGGTGCGCGGGTGTTCTTCGGCGAGTGGCTCCCGAACGCGCAGGGCGAGGACGTGGTGGCCGGCACCCACACGCCGCTTCCCATCAACCGCGCGGGCGGCGCCGCGGGCGGTCCGACGCTCGAGGAGGCCATGCCCGCCGTGTACGCGGAGCTGGACGGGCTGCAGCGCACCCTGGAGACCCACTTCCGCGACATGCAGGACATCGAGTTCACGGTGGAGGAGGGGACGCTCTACCTGCTGCAGACGCGCAACGGGAAGCGCACGCCCGCCGCGGCGGTGCAGATCGTGGTCGACATGGTCGACGAGGGCCTGCTCGGCGAGGAGGACGCGATCCGCCGCGTGAAGGCCTCCGACCTGGAGATGGTGCTGCGCCCCGTCCTCGACCCCGACGCCAAGAAGAAGGTCATCGCGCGCGGGCTCGACGCGAGCCCCGGCGCCGCGAGCGGACGCGTGGTGTTCCACAGCGAGGAGGCGCAGGAGCTCGCCGACAAGGGCGAGGCCGCGATCCTCGTGCGTCTTGAGACGTCCCCGGAGGACATCCAGGGCATGACGGTGGCGCGCGGCATCCTCACGAGCCGCGGCGGCCAGACCAGCCACGCGGCCGTGGTGGCGCGCGGCATGGGCAAGCCCTGCGTGGTCGGATGCACCGAGATCCTCGTCGACTACGGACGCCAGCTCTTCTACGCCGGGGACACCGTGGTGCGCCGCGGGGACTGGATCACGATCGACGGCGGGACCGGCGAGGTCTACGAGGGCGAGATCCCGACGCTCGCCCCGCCCACCGACGCCGGTGCGATGGGGCGTCTGCTCGGCTGGGCCGACGCGCGCGCCCGCCTCAAGGTGCGCGCGAACGCCGACACCGGCGCGGACGCGGCGCATGCGCGCATGCTCGGCGCCGTCGGCATCGGGCTGTGTCGCACCGAGCACATGTTCTTCGAGCCCACGGCGCTCCGCGCCATGCGGCAGATGATCCTCGCGGAGGACGAGCGTGCGCGGCAGCGGGCCCTGAACCTCGTGCTTCCGATCCAGCGCGCGGACTTCCTCGCCATCTTCAAGGCGATGGACGGGCTTCCCGTCACGATCCGGCTGCTCGATCCGCCCCTGCACGAGTTCCTTCCGTCGCGCCCGGAGGAGATCTCGGCCGTGGCGACGGACCTGGGTGTGCGCGTGGACGTGCTCACCGAGCGTCTCAAGCAGCTTCACGAGTCCAACCCGATGATGGGCCACCGCGGCTGCCGCATCGGCATCACGACTCCCGAGGTCTACAACACGCAGGTTCGCGCGCTCGTGGAGGCCGCGTGCCTCGCCATGCGCGAGGGCGTCATCGTGATGCCCGAGATCATGATCCCCCTCGTCAGCATGCCGGCCGAGCTGGAGCGTTGCCGTCGCCAGTGCGAGGAGACCGCCGAGGCCGTGCTCGCCGAGTACGGCATGAAGCTGCCGTACCGCATCGGCACGATGATCGAGCTGCCGCGCGCCTGCGTGCTCGCGGGCGGCATCGCGGAGCACGCCGATTTCTTCAGCTTCGGCACGAACGACCTGACCCAGATGACCTACGGGTTCTCCCGCGACGACATGGGCAAGTTCTTCGGCGAGTACGCCTCGCGCGGCATCCTCGCCACGAGCCCGCTCGCCGTGTTCGACACCGAGGGCGTCGGGCCGCTCGTGCGCATGGCCTGCGAGCGAGGCCGGGCCGCGAAGCCCGCCCTCAAGCTCGGCGTGTGCGGAGAGCACGGCGGTGACCCCACGGGGGTCGCGTTCTTCCACGCGATCGGCCTCGACTACGTGAGCTGCTCCCCGTTCCGCGTGCCGGTCGCGCGGCTCGCGGCGGCGCACGCGGCGCTCGGGGTCCTGTGATCCCACGGGCGCCGGTCGCGCTGGTGCTTCTGGCGGGCGCGGGCTGCATGCGCGCGGCCCCGTTGCCGGACCCGGGGCCGTGCGCCGTGCTGCCGGAGGGCACCTACGCGTACGGCCAGATGGGAATCGGCACCTGTCTCGCCGGGCCCGTGGACTTCGCGTGGCTCGACGACGGGAACGTGCTGGCCGTCGCGAACGCCAACCCGTTCCGCGACTTCACGCGCGGCAGCGTCGTGTTCCTCGACATGGAGCGGCTCGACACGGCCGTGTCCCGCGTGCGGGTCTCCGACCTCGCCCTCGACGCCGTCGAGGTCCCCGACTTCGCGGCCGACATGGCGCTCGACCCGGCATCGGGGATCCTTGCCGTGACCACGCGCCTCTCTGCCGACGCGCGGGACCGCCGGGCGCGCGATCCCGTGGTGTTCATCGACGCCTCCGACCCGCGGGCGCCCGTCCCCGCGGCCGTGGGTCCCGACGGGACGGACCGGCTCGGCGTGGGCTGGGATCCGGTCGGCATCGACATCGATCCCGCCACGCGCCGCGGCTGGGTGGTGAACCGCACCGGCCACGACGTCGCGCAGATCGACCTTGCCGCCGCCCCGGTGGCGCTGCTGCCGCCCGGCGGGCCGGCCCGCGTCGATGCGGGCGCCTTCGAGGATGTCGACGGCGGCGGCTCCACCTTCGGCTTCGTGACGCTCGACGCCGTGGACGCCCCCGGTTCGGTCCCGTCCGCGTGGACCCTCGCGTGGCGCAGCGGCACCGTGCGTGCCTGGGTTCCCGATCCTGGGGCGGGGGGGGCCGAGGCCC
>JBDLRI010000098.1:0-71546 GCA_039800105.1 Pseudomonadota bacterium | reverse complement strand
GTGCCGGTCGAGGTGCCGGTCGCGGTGTCGGTGCCGTTGCCGCTGTCGCCCGCGGGCATGGCGCAGGCGGCGAGGGCGGCGAGGGAAAGGACGAGAAGGTTCTTCATGGAGTGTCTCCGGGGTTGCGGGTCGCAGTGTACCGCACGGGTCCGGGCATCGCAAGCGTCTACGCGTGCGCCTCGTCGTCCTCCTGCGCGCGGGCGGCTTCGGCGGCGCGGCGCTCCCGGAACAGGGTGCGCTCGATGCGGTCCAGCAGCGCGTCACAACCGGCGCCGGTGAACGCGCTCACGGCCAGCGCGTCCCAGGAGGCCGCCAACTCGCCGACGCGCTCGGGGTCGGCGCGGTCGACCTGGTTGAGCACCACGAGCGTGGCGGTGTCCTCGGCGTCCAGGCTCTTGAGCACCGCGTCCACCGCCTGCTTGTGCAGCTCGACCTCCTCGTCGCCCGCGTCGAGCACGTGCAGCAGGAGGTCCGCCTCGAGCGCCTCGTCGAGCGTGCTGCGAAACGCGTGCACGAGATCCTTCGGCAGGTCGCGGATGAACCCGACCGTGTCGGTCAGGATGATCTCGCGGTCCTCCGGGAACCGCATGCGGCGTGAGGTCGGGTCGAGCGTCGCGAACAGCTTGTCGGCGGCCTCGACTCGGCTCTGCGTCATGCGGTTGAGCAGCGTGCTCTTCCCGGCGTTGGTGTACCCGACGATGGCCACGAGCGGCAGGCCCACGCGCTTGCGGCGGTTGCGCCGCATGGCCCGCTCCCGCGCGATGTCGTCGAGCTGGCGTTGCAGGCGCGTCTCCCGCTCGTCCGCGCGCCGCCGGTTGATCTCGAGCTTCGTCTCGCCGGGTCCGCGGCCGCCGATGCCGCCGGTCAGGCGGCTCATGGCCGTGGGCATGAGCGCCAGGCGCGGCTTCCGGTAGCGGAGCTGGGCCAGCTCGACCTGGAGCTTGCCCTCGCGGGTGGTGGCGCGCTGGCTGAAGATGTCGAGGATGAGCTGCGTGCGGTCCAGCACCTTGATGTCGGTCTCGGTGGCGATGTTGCGCAGCTGGCTGGGGCTCAGCTCCTGGTCGAACACCAGCACGCTCGCGTCGAGGTGCATGCAGCGCAGCACGATCTCCTCGAGCTTGCCGCTGCCCACGACGGTGCGGCCGTCGAGCGCCTTGCGCACCTGCAGCACCGCGTCGACGACGTGCAGCCCGGCCGTGTCGGCGAGGCGTCCCAGCTCCTCGAGGGAGCGCTTGGCCGCGCGCGCGGAGTCGGTGGTGACGCTGATGAGCACGGCGTTCTCGCGTCCCTTGACTCCGCGGGTGGCGGCCGCCGAGCGGAATTGGCCCTCGAGATCGCGGATGAAGGCGCCGAAGTCGTCCTCCCAGCCGTGGACGCCCGTGAGGCGCTCGACGCGGTGCGGCGCCCCGCTCCCGGGCGGCAGCAGGTGCGCGAACTCCACGCCGCCCGGCAGCCCGTCCGGAAGCGCCTGGATGACGACGATGGCGTCGAGCCGCAGCAGCGCGAGGTCGGTGAGGTCGTCCTGGCTCAGCGCCTCGCTGCGAAGGTGCGTGTGCAGCAGGCGCAGCCCGCGGAAGCGCGCGGTGGCGCCGCGCTCGCGCCCGAGGTCGGGGATGAACAGCTGGTGGGCGTCCCCGACGATGACGCGGTCCACCACGCCCAGCCGGTCGACGAGCAGCCCGACCTGTCGCCCGCAGGCGCGGGACACCTCGGTCAGGCGGCGCGCGAGCTCGGGGGTGATCCAGCGCTGGCCGGGGATGCGGCGCTCGTAGAGGGCCTGGAGCGCGCGCGCCTGTGCGGGCTTGAGGCCCTCGGTGTTGCCATGGAGCGTCTCGATGGTCTACTCCTTCGATGCCGTCGTGGCAGCGGCCAGCATGCCGGGGACGTCGATGCCGAGCGCCCCGCGCAGCTCCTCGGAGAGGGTCACGGCGCGCCGGGCGCTGGTACCGTCCTCGCGGGGCAGCACGGTCACGCGGTCGATGCGCACGTCCTGGATGGTCGACACCATGCGGTCGAGCGTCCCGTGGAACTTCTGCACGAGGAAGATGTCGCGCGCGGCCTCTCCGCCGGCCTTCCAGGTCGCGATCATCTGGTCGAGGACGCTGGCCGTCGCGCGGCCGTCCTCCACGATCTTCGCGGACGCGCCGCGTGCCTCGGCGACTGCGGCCTCCATGGCGGCCTGCGCCGGCGCGATCACGTCGGCCTCGAGCTGGCGGCGCACCTGCTCGACGCGCGCGGTCTGCGCGCGCAGCTCCGCCTCCGCGCGGGCCACCGCCGACTCGACCTGTCCACGCGCCTCCGCGATGAGCGCCTCGCGGCGGGCGAGCGTCTCCGCGACGCGGCGCTCCGTCTCGGCGCGGAGGATCTCCATCTCCGATTCCATCTCGCTGACGCGCGCGCGCTCGCGGTTCCCCGCGTCCTGGATCGTCGCCTGGGACTTCGCGTTCGCCTCGGCGATCGCCGAGCGCGCCACGAGGTCCGCGGAGCTCTTGCGTCCGATGCTCTTCAGGTAGCCCTTGTCGTCGGCGACGTGCTGGATCTTCAGCGTGTCGAGCATGAGGCCGAGCTTGGTGAGGTCGTGCTCCGCCTCCTCGAGCAGCTTCTCGGCGAAACTGATCTTGTCCTCGTTGACCTGCTCGGGCGTGAGCTGGCTCAGGACGCCGCGCAGGTTGCCCTCCAGGGTGTCCTTCGCGACCTGCATGACGGACTTGCGGTCATACGCGAGGAAGCGTTCGAGGGCGTTGTTGAGCACCGGCTCGTGGCCTGCGATCTTGACGTTCGCGACCCCCTGCACCGTGAGCGGGACGCCGCCCTTCGAGTAGGCGTTGGAGACGCTGACCTCGATGATCATGTTGGTCAGCTCGACGCGATCGACCGTCTCCAGCAAGGGCACGCGGATGCTGCGGCCGCCCTTGACCACGCGGTACCCCACGGCGCGGCCGTTGACGATCCGCTGCGCGCCCGAGAACACGAGGACCTCGTTCGGACCGCAGATGTAGAGCAGGTTCTTGAGGATGAGGACGAGGACCACGGCGGCGACCGTGCCCACCAGCCCAAGGGCGAGGATCGAGGCGACGACGTTCATGGGCGGGTCTCCGTGGCGCGGGCGGCGTTGCGGGCGAGGACGGCGGGCAGGTCGACGCCGGTGGTACGGCGCATCTCCTCGAGCACCTGCGCCACGGCGGCGGGGTAGCCCGAGACGTAGTTGGCGAGGGCACGCCCGTCGCCCCGGTCGACGAGGTTGACCTCGCCGACCTGCACCGTGCGGACGCGCTCCACCACGGTGGCGACGACGGTCTCGAGCTGCTGGATGAGGAAGATGTCCTGCGCCTCGTCCCCGGCGCGCGCCCAGGCCTCGGTGAGGATCTGCAGCGCCTCGGCGCCCGCGCGGCCGTTCTCCGCGATGACGGAGGCCTCACCGCGCGCCTTGAGGGCCTCGGCCTTCTGCTGGGCCTGCGCGGGAAGCACCACCTCGGCCGTCAGGCGCGTCTCCTCGACCTGCTTGCGAAGCAGTTGCAGCCGCTGCTCGGCCTCGGAGCGGGCCTCGGCGGCCAGCTGGATGGTGCGCTCCTCCTCCGCCTTGGCCCGGGATTCCAGCTCGGCACGGACGCGGCGCACCTCGTTCTGCTTCTGGGCGATGCGTGCGTCCGCCTGCTCGGAGGCCACGCGGCCGGCCTGGTTGGCGCGGGCCTCCGCCTGCTCGGATTCGCTGCGGGCGTTGCTCTCCGCGATGTCGGCCACCATGAGCACGTTCGCGATCTGCTGGCGGCTGATGCTGTCGAGGTACTTCACGTCGTCGTAGACGTTGAGGACCCGCAGCGTGTCGAGGTGCAACCCGAGCTTGCGGAGGTCCTCCTCGGCCTCGTCGATGAGTGCGTTCGCGAACTTGAGGCGGTCCTGGTTGACCTCCTCGGGCGTGAGCGTGGCGAGCACACCGCGCAGGTGTCCTTCGAGGGATTCCTTCGCAACGCGACGGATTTCCTTGGAATCAGACCCGAGGAAGCGCTCGACGGCGTTCATGATGATCTGCGGGTCGCTGGAGACCTTGACGTTCGCGATGGCATGCACGGTGAGCGGGATCCCGCCCTTGGAGAAGGCGTTCGCGACGTGCAGGTCCAGCGGCATGCTGCCGAGGTCCATGCGGTCCACGCGCTCGATGAGGGGGACGCGGAAGGCGCGCCCGCCGAACACGAGCCGGTACCCGACCTCGCTGCCGTCGGCCATGGTGCGCTTGCGGCCCGAGAAGATGAGCACCTCGTTCGGCCGTCCGATGAAGAGGAACTGCTTCAGCAGGCTGATCAGCAGCAGGAGCGCGAAGGCCCCGGCGAGGCCGACGCACACGGCGGAGGCGAGGGTCGATGCGAGGCTGTCCACGGGCACTCCGGGGGTCAGTGGGGGGAGGGATGGGACGGGGCGAGCGGCGTGACGTCGGCGCACCCGTCGCGCACCTCGACGACGAGAACGCGGGCACCTCGGGCGATCGTGACGGGCTCGCGGGTCGAGGCGAACATCTCGATGTGCTGGCCCTGGTGGGCGATACGGACCTTCCCCGGGCGGTCCGGCGCGACGGCGAGCACGACGTCGCCCTCCTTGCCGGCCAGCGAGCGGGTGTCGAGGGCGCTGTTGACCGTGCCGATCGCGAGCACGCGGAAGGCCCACCATGCGCCCACGCCGATGACGACGCCGGTGGCGAGCGACAGCGGCAGCCGCCACCACACGGACAGCCCGACGGCGTGGAGCAGCAGGCCCGCGGCGCCGAACGCGGCGAGGAAGAACGTCCAGAAGCGCAGCGAGCCGAGGACGGCGAGCGCGGCGGAGGAATCGACACCGTGCGCGAGGTCGCCCGGCTCCGCGTGGTGGGCGTCCACGTCCTTGTCGAGCCCGGCGGCGGAGAACACCAGCAGCGCCCCCCCGAGGGTGAGCGCCGCGACGTGGAACCACAGCATCATCATGGGCGGCGTCGTAACCCGTGCCACGCCAGCATCGACCAGCCGGTGATCAGCGCCAGACCGCCGAGCGGCGTGACCGCGCCGAGCACGGGGAGTTCGAGGAGGACGAGCAGGTACAAGCTGCCGGCGAAGATCAGCGTGCCGACGGTGAGCGCCCGCCGTGCGCCGGGCGCGGGATCCCCCGCGAGCGCGAGCGCGAGCAGCACGACCGCGTGGAGCAGGTGCATGCGGCTCGCCGTTTCCCACGTGGCCAGGCGGGCGGCCGGGATCCGGTCGCGCAGGGCATGGGTGCCGAACGCGGCGGTGGCGACACCCACGGCGCCGAGGACGCCGGCGAACGCCAGGCCGGGGGCAGGGGTGTCGCGGACCATGCCGTCCGCTAACGTGTGCGGGTTGCGGTGCCCCCCTCGCACGGCATACGTTGCGGCGTCTCGAGGGAGCGCGTCATGGCTTCGTGGAACGTCAGCAGCAGCGGCAAGAGTGTCACCGTGGAGGCCGGGAACTGGCTCGGGGCGCTCAGCGCGGCATTGCCGCAGCTCGGGCTCCCGCAGGGGTCCCTCGGTCGGCTCGTCTGCTCCATCCTCGACGGTGGCGGCGCCGAGGCCGAGGATCCCGTCACGGGCACGAAGGTTCGGATCGTCCCCGCGGGTGCGGCGTCCGCCACGCCCTCGTCCACGGATGACGTGCTCGGCAGTGATCGCGCCGTCAGCGAGCTCGTGGCGGATGCGGGTGACGCGCCGCGTCCTCCTCCCCCCCCGGTGCGCGAGGCGGATATCGACCGCATGGTGGAGCTGTTCGAGCGGTGCGCGGAGATCTCCGCCGCCACGGACATCCGTGGCGCGTGCGACCAGGCGCTCAAGGTGCTGCACGAGCTGGTGCCCGCCGATGCGGGCGCCGTGCTCCTGCAGACGCGCAGCGGCGAGCACCTTCGGTTCGCCTCCGCCGTCGGCCCGGCCGCGTCCCGCGTCCTGGACACCACGATTCCCGCGCGCGACGGGATCGCGGGCTTCTCGCACGACTTCATCATGGGCGTGGTCATCGAGGATGCCCGTGCGGACGAGCGACACTACAGCCAGGTCGACAAGCAGACCAAGTACCAGACGAAGGGGATCCTGTCCGTACCGGTGCGGACGCCGGACGGGGCCTCCTACGGCTGCATGCAGCTGCTGAACCCGCCTCGCCGCTTCGGGGCCGAGGACCTGGAAGTCGCGGAGACGGTGAGCAACGCGCTGGGGGCGTGGCTGCAGACGGCCATGCTGTGACCTGAACGCGGTTTGATTCGACCGGACAGATTATGTCCGGTTCGGGCTTGTCGCCCGGCATGGCTGGACGTATGTTCAGGTCATGGGTCGACAACCCCTGTCGTTGGATGCGTTGCGGGAGCGCTACGGTGCGGCCGCCCTGGATTCCTCGCGGTTCCGGGACGCGGGCCTGGACTGCGGACTGCCCGCGCTGGAGCGATGGCTCGGGCCGTGGGCGCGTCCGGGGCTGATCGAGATCGCGGGCGCGCCCGGCAGCGGCCGGTTGGCACTCGTCCTTCCCGCACTCGCGGCCCTGCGGCGGAGCGGTGAGGCCGCCTGTGTCGTGGACGCCTCCGGAGAGTTGCATCCGGGCTGTGTTTCCGGCTGCGCGGACGCGCACGTCGTGTGGGTGCGTCCTGGCGGGATGCGGGCCGCATGGTCCGCGGAACAGGTGGCGCGCTCCGGTGCCGTCGGTGCCGTACTGCTCGTCGGGATGCCGCGCCTCGGGCGCGCGGGGTTGCGGCTCGCCCGCGCGGCCGAGGCCGGTCGTTGCACGGTGTTCTCGGTCGTCGAGGGTGGAGATCCGGCGCTGCCCGCAACCTGTCGACTCCTCGTGGAGGGCTGGGCCGGGGAGTCGGGGGTGCGGGTCCATTGCGTGCAGCACCGGCGCGGGCGTGCCGGGGAGCAACGCGTCGTGGCGCTCCACGCGGAGGAACCGGCCGCGCCGCGCGTGCTCGCCTTCCCCCGGGGAGGCCGTGCGTGACGCAGGGACGCGGCGGCTGTCTCGGCATCCACCTGCCGGGGTTCGTGCTGGAGCGGGGCGGTTGGCTTCCCGATGCGCCGGTCGTGGTCGTGGCGATGACGCGCGGGGCTCCCCGGGTCCTTGCGACGAGCCTGCGCGCGGGCGCATCGGGGCTGGCGCCGGGCATGAGCCTCGCCACCGCCCGCGCGCTGGTGCCGGACGTGCATGTGGAAACGTTGGATCCGGAGGGCGTCCGCGAGGACCTGCGCGCGCTCGGGAGGTTGCTCGAGCGTCATGGCCCCGTCGTGCGGGTCGAACCCCCGGACGGGCTCTGCCTCGACGCGGGTCCGGAGGTCGGCCCGGCGGTGCGTGCGGAGCTGGAGGGTTTCGGGCATCGCGCCCGGATCGTGCACGCTCCCGGTCCGGACGAGGCCCTCCTGCTCGCGCGGAGCCTGGACGCCGACGCGGTGGTGTCGGCGGAGGCGCTCCCCGGGGTCCTGGCACCGCTGCCGGTCGAGGTGCTCGATCTGCCCGCGGAGCTGCGTGCGGACCTCGAGCTGGCCGGGGTCCGGACCTGTGGCGCCTTTGCGCGGCTGCCCGCCGCGGTGCTGGTGCGACGCCACGGCGCCGCCGTCGTGGCGCTGCACGCCCGCGCGCGGGGGGACCCGGGGCCACGGCTCCCGGTCGCTCCTCTCGTGGTGCGGCCGGTGGAGGCGCTCCGCCACCGCACGGATCTCCTGGAGCCCGTGGAGCAGCTCGACGCGGTGATCTTCGTGGTGCACGCCCTCCTGCGGGACCTGGCGCGGGATCTCGTCCGCGCCGGACGCTCCGCCGTGCGGCTCGAGCTCGCCCTGGAGCTGGAGGGAGCGTCGCCGACCGTCCACGTCGCCGTGCGGCTCGGACGCCCCGCACGCAGCGTGGAGCGGTTGTTTCCGCTGGTCCGCGCCCGCCTGGAGCATGTGCGGCTCCAGGCACCGGTCGTGGCCGTGGAGGTCGGGTTGTGTGGTGACGTGGCCCACGCGCCCGTGCAGCTCGGCCTCCTGGACCGCCCGGAGGCGCAGGAGCCGCTCCCGGAGGTGTGCGCGCGCCTTCAGGATGCCCTCGGGACCGACGCGGTGGGCGTGTGGGAGCCCTGCAGCAGCTGGACCCCGGACGCCGAATGGCGCTTCCGCCCGTGGGCCTCGGCCGATGCACCCCCGGAGGAGACCGGGGAGTCCCCCCTGCGGCCCGACCCCGCGGAGGCGCATCTCGCGCCGGCGGAGGCACGCCCGCGCCCGGCGGTCCTGTGTCGGGAGCCCGTCGTGGTGCGGGTGCGCCGCGATCCGCAGGAGCGACCCGTGGCGATCCAGCTCGGAGGTGCCTGGCTGGGGATCCTGCGCGCCGACGGGCCCGAGCGCCTGGTGGGCGGGCGCGAGGGGCGCGACGGTCTCCCGGGCTGGACCCGCGATTACTGGTGTGTTGCGGTGGGAGAGCGCCGCGCGTGGGTCTTCCGCTCGGGAGAAGCCTGGTTCCTGCACGGATGGTTCGACGCCGGGGTGGCCGGGGCGTTGCGGGGGCGGCCCGAGCCCCCGCCCCAGAAGCGATCGCGGCATGCCGGAGCCCCCGTGGCCCACGTGGAGCTGCTCGCGCGGTCGCACTTCAGCTTCCGCGAGGGGGCGTCGTCGCCCGAGGAGTTGGTGACGCAGGCGCGGGCGCTGGGTCTCGCGGGGATGGCGCTCACCGATCGGGACGGGCTCTACGGAAGCGTCGCCTTCCACAAGGCCGTGCGCGCGGGAGGGCCGGGATTCCGGGCCCTCCACGGGGCGCTCGTCGCCGTGCGGATGCCGGAGGGGGAGGCACCCGGGACGCTGCGCTCCCTCGGCGTGCTGGTGCGCGATGCGGGGGGCTGGGCGCGCCTGTGCCGCTGGATCGGGGAGGCGAGGGCCGCCGACCGCGACCACCCTTCGCTCTCCTACGCGCGGGTACGCGAGGACGCGGACGGGCTGATCCTGCTGCCGCGCGGCGACTGGCCCGCGTCCCGCCTCGCGGAGCTGCGGGAGGCCGCGCCGGAACGGGTCTACCGCGCGGTGTCGCGCAGCCTCGCCCCCGGGGAGGAGGCGCGGGTCGGCGCCCTGGTGGAGGAGGCCGAAGCGCTGGGCATCCCCGCGGTCGCGGTCGGAGACGTGCTGGCCCACGACGCATCCCGCGGGGATCTGCTCGACGTGCTCACCTGCATCCGTCGCGGGACCACCCTGGCCCGCGCAGGAAGGCTCCTCGCCCCGAACGCCGAGCGGTACCTGAAGTCGCCGGAGGAGATGGCGCGGCTGTTCCACGCCTGGCCCGCCCTCCTTGAACGCACGGTCGGGATCGCGGAGCAGTGCACGTTCTCGATGGAGGCGCTCTCCTACGTGTACCCGCAGGAGGTGGTCCCCGGCGGGGGAGGGGAGGGCGGCTACACCCCGTCGGGCTGGCTTCGGGAGCTGTGCCGTCGCGGGATGCATGCCCGCTATGCCGGTCGACCGCCCGCGTCGGTGGCGCGGCAGGTCGCGTACGAGCTTGGGATCATCGAGCGCCTCGGGTTCGCGTCCTACTTCCTGACCGTGCACGACATCGTCCGGTTCGCGCGCGAACGCGGGATCCTGTGCCAGGGACGGGGCAGCGCGGCCAACTCCGCGGTGTGCTTCGTCCTGGGGGTCACCTCCGTCGATCCTGCGCATCAGTCCCTGCTCTTCGAGCGGTTCATCTCGGAGGAGCGGGGGGAGCCGCCCGACATCGACATCGACTTCGAGCACGAGCGGCGGGAGGAGGTGCTCCAGTACGTCTACGAACGCTACGGGCGCGACCGCGCCGCCATGGTGAACGAGGTGATCCGCTGGCGGGGGCGTTCGGCGGTGCGGGACGTCGGGCGCGCGATGGGCCTCGACGCCGAGCGCGTGGAGCACCTGGCCGGACTGCTCGACCACGGACGCCGCGGCCCCCCCGATCCCGTGCGGCTGCGCGAGGCCGGTTTCGATCCCGACGATCCGCGCGTGGTCCATGTCCACACCATGTGCGCGCAGCTGCAGGGGGCGCCCCGGCACACCTCCGTCCACGTGGGCGGCTTCGTGATCTCCGACCCGCCCCTGTGCGACCGCGCGCCCATCGAGCCCGCCCGCATGGAGGGGCGCACGGTGCTGCAGTGGGACAAGGACGACGTGGACGCGCTCGGGTTCGTGAAGGTGGACCTCCTGTCGCTCGGGATGCTCACGGCGATCCGGCGCGCCTTCGACCACGTGCGCGCCTTTCACGGCGTCCAGCTCGATCTCGCGTCCATCCCGCGCGAGGACCCGGCGGTCTACGAGCTGCTCTGCGCGGCCGATTCGACGGGTGTGTTCCAGGTCGAGAGCCGGGCCCAGCAGGGCATGCTGCCGCGACTGAAACCCCGGTGCTTCTACGATCTCGTCGTGGAGACGGCGATCGTGCGGCCGGGCCCGATCCAGGGCGGCATGGTCCACCCCTACCTGCGCCGCCGCGCCGGGGAGGAGGAGGTTTCCTACGTGGATCCCCGCCTGGAGCCGATTCTGGCACGCACGCTCGGGGTCCCGATCTTCCAGGAGCAGGTCATGGCGATGGCCGTGGCGGTGGGTGGCTTCACGCCGGGAGAGGCGGACCAGCTCCGTCGTGCCATGGGCGCCTGGCGACGCCGCGGCGCGCTCGGTCCCATCGGGGAGCGGCTCCAGGCCGGTCTGCGGGCGAACGGGATCCCCGAGGACTATGCCGCCCAGATCTTCGCCCAGATCCAGGGGTTCGCGGAGTACGGATTCCCGGAGTCCCACGCCGCCTCCTTCGCCCATCTGGTCTACGTGTCCGCGTGGCTTCGCACGCACCATCCGGCGGCGTTCTGCGCGGCCCTGCTCGACAGCCAGCCGATGGGGTTCTACGCCCCGCGCTCCCTCGTCGCGGATGCCCAGCGCCACGGGGTCGAGGTGCGGCCGGTCGACGTGCGGGCGTCGTCGTGGGACTGCTCCCTGGAGGGGGGCGTGGACGGCCCCGCGTTGCGGCTCGGGCTGCGGATGGTCCGCGGCCTGGGGGCGGAGGACGGGCAGCGGGTGGTGGCCGCACGGCACGTCCGCGACTTCTCGGGCCTCGCGGACCTCGCGCGTCGGACCGGCCTCGGGCGGGGAGTCCTGCGTCGGCTGGCCCGCGCCGGGGCGCTCGACGGCCTGCTGGAAGCTCCCTCGTCGCGTACGGCGGCGTGGGCGGTCGGGGCGCTCGACGCCGGGCTGTTCGCGGGGATCGAGCCGTCCTGCGACGTGGAGCTTCCGCCCATGGCACCGTTCGAGGCGCTCCGGGAGGCCTACGGCGCCGTGGGCCTTGACGTCGGGGAGCATCCGCTCGGGATCGTACGCGCGCAACTCACGCACGAGGGGGTCATCTCCCTGGCCGGCCTCTCCGGGCTCGCGCACGGCACGCGCGTGGAGATCGCCGGCCTCGTGGCGCACCGGCAGCGACCCGGAACGGCCTCGGGGGTGGTGTTCCTCGGGCTGGAGGATGAGACCGGCACGGCCAACGTGGTGGTGTGGCCGACGCTCTACGAGCGCCGCCGAAGCGTGGTCCGCGGCGAGCCGTACCTCCGGATCTCCGGCATCGTCCAGCGCCAGGGGGCGGCGGTCAGCGTGCTCGCGCAGGGCATTCGGGCCGTGCCGCAGATTCCCCGGCTACCTGCGCGGAGCCGGGATTTCCGATGAAGGGCCCGGTCGGCGCGACACGGCCCTACCCGCCCTCGACGATCCAGTCGTCCTCGTCCTCCCAATCGTCGTCGTCGTCCTCGTCCCCTTCGTCGTCCTCGTCGTCCTCGTCGTCCTCGTCGTCGTCGTCGTCGTCCTCCGACTCCGGGTCGTCGTCGGAGTCGCCGTCCTCCTCCGCGTCCCAGTCGTCCTCCTCGTCATCCTCGAAGACATCGTCGTCATCGAAGTCGTCGTCGTCGAAGACCTCCTCGTCGTCGGCGGGGTCGTCGTCGAACGCATCGTCGGACGGGGTCGCCAGCAGGGAGATCGGTCGAAGGTCGAGAAGGTCCGTCGTCATGCGGCTTCATCTATCCCGCGGCCGCGCGGATGTGCCCAAGGAACGTCCTCGTCCGCGCCCATGCGCAGGCGTCCGCGCCCACGCCCGCGGCGTCCAGGCCCGGGTACGTGAACAGGAGCGTCGAGGCCGGCAGACCCGAGAGCTTCTCCGCGAGCACCGCCACGTGGCTGTTCGGCACCTCGGCGTCCGCCTCCGCGAAGTGGCCGAGCCACGGACAGGCCAACCCGGTGAACAGGTCCAGCGGTTGCGCGGGGCGCTCCGGCCGCAGGGTGGCGTGGAGGATGCGGCCGTGGAACTCCACGACCGCCGCCCAGCCGACGGAGACGCTGCCCGCGAGCCGCGACGCCAGCCCGGCGTCGGGTCCGAGGCCGAGTGCCACCCGTGGGCCGCTCCCGGGGAGCGAGCGCCGTGCCGTGACCAGGGCAGCGAGCGCGTGCGCGTCGGCGTCGAACGGACCGTGAACCACCTGAACCGTCCACCCGTCCCGCGCCAGTTCTGCGGCGCGCATCCGTGCCGTGTCCTGGTGCTGCATGTCCGTGAGCAGGACGATCCCGCCCCCCGCCGGGGCGCCGGGGAAGGTGGGAGGGTCCGGCGTGGCCACGGGATGCCCTACGTCACGCACGGGTCTGCCGCAACGTCTCGCTCAGCGCGCGGTGAGCCGCCGCACCACGTCGACCAGGCGCTCCGGGAGCTGATCGGCGCGCTCGATCACCGTGTAGGACACCGTGCCCGCCATGTCCGCCAGGTAGCTGCGCGCCTGCGCGTCGACCGTCACACAGAAGGGATGCACGCCCATGGCCCGCGCCTCTCGGAGGGCGGCGCGGGTGTCCTCCACCGCGTAGCGGTCGCGGTACACGGGGCAGGCGCAGTCGAGCGGCCGCCCGTCGGAGAGCACCACGAGCAGTCGGTGGCGGGCGGGTGCCGCGGCCATGCGTCGCGCGGCGTGGCGGATTGCGGCGCCGTCTCGATTCTCCATGCTCGGGCGAAGGGCGCCGACGCGGCGGGCGGCGAGGTCGTCCCAGGGATCGTGGAAGTCCTTCGCGACGTACACGTCCACGCGGCCGCGGCCCGCGCCCGAGTAGGCCCACGCGGCGAACGGGTCCCCCGAGGCCGCGAGCGCGTCCCCCGCCACGATCAGGGCCGTGCGCTGCACGTCGATGACGCGCGCGCCCGAGCCGTCGGGGCTCTCGTTCGTCGAGCTGCTGACGTCGAGCAGGAAGCCGATGGCGACGTCCCGGGTGAGCCGCACGGTGCGGACGTGGGCGCGCGACGGCAGCGGCGCGCCCGCGCGCCGTCCGAGGGCCTCCTCGACGGCGCGGTCGACGTCGAGGTCGTCCCCGTCGGGTTCGTGCCGCCGACGGGCGCGTGCGTCCGGTCGGAGCGCCTCGAAGGCACGACGGAGCCGGTCGATCCGTGCGGCCTCCCGATGGCGCACGTCGTCGGCGAACGCGCGGGGACCCGGCGCCACGCGGCGCTCCACGACGCGCACCCAGTCGGGACGGTGGTCCCCGAGTTCGCAATCCCACTCCGGGAGCATCGTCACCACCGCCTCTCCGACCGTCGGAAGCTCCCGGAGCGGCTCGGAGCCGGGCGCACGCGTCGCGGTGCGCGTCGCCGCGGGGTCACGGTGGCGCTCCACGAACGCGCCTCGCCCGTCCTCCGCGTCGATGGCGTCAGCGTCCCCGGCGGTGCTGCGTGGTGCGTGGGGCACGTGCGGCGCGGCCGGGGGCGCGGGGTGCCGCAGGTCCCGCGGCGCGGCGGGTCGGCCCGGACGAGGCGTGGCCGTTGGGGGAGGGGCCGGCGTCGCGCGGTGCGGGGCGCGTGGGAGGCTGGCCTGCGCCTCCGCGTAGACGCGTGCGGTCCAGCGTGCCGAGTCCTCCGCGGTACCGTCGCGCGCCGCATGGAACCCGGGACCCCAGCGCGCGACCCAGGCCTGCACCGCGACATCGTCGGATCCCGACGCGGGGGGCGTTGCGGGGGGATGCCCCCCCGCCCCACGAACCAGCGCATCCAGTCGCGGGGTGAGGGGCGACGGAGCACGCCGGGCGAGCGCCCACGCACGTGCGGCGGCCGTGCGCTCGGCCGCGGCGGGGTACCGCTGCCGCACGGCACGGAGCACGCGCGCACCTTCCACCGCCTCGTAGAGATCCCGCGCCAGCGAGGGCATCGGAAAGGCCCGCAGGAACACGTCGAGCGTGTCCTCGCCGTCGTGGGCGTCGGGCCAGGCACCGCCGTCGGGCGGGCCCAGGGTGTCGAGCCTCAGGGTGCGGCTGCCGAACTCGAGGTGCGCCGCCGCGAGCAGCGCGAGGCCGAGGTAGTGCGCGCGCGCCTCCTCCTCCCGGCCCGGGCCCAGTTCGATGTGCGCCGGCAGCGCCACGTGGGTGGGGCGCGGCAGGCCGGGGGCCCCCTCCTCGAGGCGCACGGGCACCCCGGCATGCGCCGCGATGTAGCGCGCGAGCATCGGCCGCAGCGCCTCGAGCGGCACGGTTCCGGTCGCTGCGTGGGCGGACGCGACCGCGCGCGACGTGGCCCGCGCCAGGCAGGCGCCCGCGTCACGCTGGCGGAGCGCGTGGCGCACGAAACGCCCCAGCGCCGGCGGGTCCATCCCGAGCGCCAGCTCCGGGAGCTCCTCGAGCGCCACGTCGAGCAGATCGGGCCGCGACGCGAGGACCTCCCGGAGCAGCGCGCCGGCCTCGACGTGTCGCGCCGGCGGGAAGCGCGCGAGCATGCCGGGCAGCCCCCGCTCCACGCGCTCCGCGAGATTCGGGCGGGACGTGGTGGCGTATGCGAGCGCGTCGTCCCACGCGCCCGCGGCGGTGGAACCGAGAACCCGCGCGAGGATGCGCCGCGTGGCCAGTCGCCGTGCATGGGCGCGCGCGTGCAGCGGCGACGGCGCCATGGGCGCTCAGACCACGTCGTGCACGAGCGCCCGGAGCGTGTCCTGGAGGTCGTGCGAGTCCGTGAGCGTGCGCACCAGCGCGGCCTCGCAGGCGGCGCGCGGTGTCAGCCCGGACGCGATGAGGCGCGCCGCGTGGACGAGCGTGCGCGTCCCGGGTCCGTCCTCCAGCCCGCGGTCCGCGAGGTTGCGCAGGTTGCCCGCGATGCGCACCAGCCGCTGGGCCATGGCGGCGTCCACGCCGCCTTCGGCCACCAGGACGCGCGCCTCGACCTCGGCGCCCGGGTAGCCCAGGTCGATGGACACGAAGCGCTGGCGCGTGCTGGGCTTGAGGTCCTTCAGCACCGACTGGTAGCCGGGGTTGTAGCTCATCACGAGCAGGAACCCCGGAGGTGCGTGAAGCACCGTTCCGAGGCGGTCCACGGGAAGCATCCGGCGGTCGTCGGAGAGGGGATGGATGACGACGAGCGTGTCCTTGCGCGCCTCGACGACCTCGTCGAGGTACAGCACGGCGCCGTGCCGCACCGCCGCCGTGAGCGGCCCGTCGACCCAGACGGTCTCGTCGCCGTCGAGCAGGAATCGGCCGACCAGGTCGCTTGCGGAGAGGTCCTCGTGACACGCGACGGTCACGAGGGGGCGACCGAGGCGATGCGCCATCGCCGTGACGAAGCGGGTCTTGCCGACGCCGGTGGGCCCCTTGAGCAACACCGGCAGGGCGGCGCGTGCCGCGTGCGCGAACACCTCCGCCTCGTCTCCCTGCGGCACGTAGAACGGTTCGCGGGTTACCACGAATTCCTCTACTGGCGGGGTGATCACGCGCACGGTGCTCCCGTATGCGACGCCCCGCGCCACCGCCACCCGGAGCCGCATGCCCGTGGTCCAGCTCAACGAGCGTCTCTCGGCCGCCCACCCGGGCGCGTGGACGATGCTGTCCGACCTGGGGCGCCGGGCCTTCCTGCCCCTGGGCATTCCGCAGCAGGCGGCGCAGGCGCGCCACGTCGACCGCCGCGCCACGATCGGGGAGATCACCGATGGCGGCGGCGAGCCGTTGACGATTCCGTCGCTCTCGCGCCACTTCGCGACGCTGGATCCGCGTCAGGCGTTGCTGTACCCGCCGCAGTACGGATTTTCGGAGCTGAGGTCCGCGTGGCGTGACCAGATCGCCGAGCCGGGCACGCCGGTCAGCATGCCGGTCGTCACGTCGGGCATCACGCACGCGTTGTCCATCTGCGCGGAGCTGTTCACCGGTCCGAAGGTGCCGCTCGTCGTCGGTGTGCCGTACTGGGACAACTACGAGCTGATCTTCAGCCTGAAGACGGGGTGTCCGATCGTGACGTACCCTTTCTTCGGCGAGGACGGGCGCTTCAACGTCTCCGCCCTCGTCGCGGCGGTGCGGACGGTGAACGGACCGGCCTGCATCCTGCTGAACTTCCCGAGCAACCCCACCGGATACTCCCCGTACCCCGACGAGGTCGATGCGCTCGCGACGGCATTGGCGGACCTCCCGCACCCCGTGGCCGTCGTGTGCGACGACGCGTACAACGGACTGTACTTCGAGCCGGACTCCTACGGACGCAGCCTGTACGGCGCGCTCGCGCGGGCCATCGACCCGGCGCGCGGCGTGGTCTGCAAGGTCGACGGCGCCACGAAGGAGCTGGTGTTCTTCGGCGGTCGCGTCGGGTTCGTGACCTTCTCGGCGGAGGGTCCCGCGGCCGACGCGCTCGAGGAGAAGGCGGCGACGCTCATCCGCGCGGCGATCTCCACCGTGAGCGCGCCCAGCCAGGCTGCCGTGCTGGACGCGTTGCGTTCGCCGACGCTGGCGCAGGAGCGCGCCGCCGTGCACGACGTGCTGGCGTCCCGCTACGCGGTGCTGCGGGCGGCGTTGGACGCGCACGGCCTGGAGGCCTGGCCCTACAACAGCGGCTGCTTCGCGCTCCTGAAGCTTCCTCGCCACCTGGAGTGCGAGGCGACGCGGCAGAGACTGATCCGCGAGCATTCGGTCGGGGTCATCGCCGTGCCGCAGGTCAACGCGCTCCGCGTGGCGTTCTGTTCCATCGAGGCGGAGGACATCCCCGACCTCGTCGCCCGTATCGCGAGGGGGATTCGATGATCGGAGAGGCTGAACTGGCCAGTCTGCGCGCCGAGGGGATCGAGGTCGGCTCCGGCGGCCCCGCCGGATGGACGGAGTTCGTGGCGCCCAACGGGAACCCCTGCGCCTCGTACGATGCCGAAGAGGGCGTGGTCGTCGCGACGTGCCGCGTGGCCTTCGCGCCGCGCTCGCGCATCCTGTCGCGCGCGGAGGACCCGGACGAGGCGCTGGACACGTTCGTGGACGAGGCCGACGACGCCTTCGAGGCGGAGCATCTCCCGCGATGGGAGGCCGCCGGGTGGAGCCTCGTCGACGTGGAGGACATGTCCGCGGACTCGAACTTCGTCTTTCTGTTCGCGACGCTGGAACGCGCCTGCGCCACGGCCGCGGAGGTCTGCGACGCCGTGCGGTTCGCGGCGGCCCACGAGGAGCAGCCGGTCGACGTCTGACCCCGTCTACCCGTCGCGCCCGCGGAGCCGGCGGTCCCACCAGGCGAGACGTTGGCCGATGACTTTTTCGTGTCCGTGGTCCACCGGCACGTAGAAGCGCGCGTCCTGGAGCCCGTCCGGCAGGTACGCCTGCGCCACGACGTGATCGGGGAAGGCGTGGGGGTTCCGGTAGTCCGCCCCGTGGCCCAGGCTGCGTGCGAGGCCGGTCGGCGCGTTGCGCAGGTGCAGCGGCACCGGCAGCGCGCCGGTGCGCCGGACCGCCTCGATGGCGGCGTCGATGCCGCGGTAGGCCGCGTCGCTCTTGGGTGCGGTCGCGAGGTAGGCCGCGCACTGTCCGAGCAGGATGCGGGCTTCCGGCATCCCGATGCGGGCGCACCCCTCCAGCGCGGCGACCGCGAGGGGGAGCGCCGCGGGGTCTGCGTTTCCGACGTCCTCGCTCGCGAGGATCACCATGCGGCGGGCACAGAACAGCGGGTCCTCGCCGCCCTCCAGCATGCGCGCCAGCCAGTAGAGCGCGGCGTCCGGGTCGCTGCCGCGCATCGATTTGACGAAGGCGCTCACGACATCGTAGTGGGCATCTCCGTCGCGGTCGTGCAGCAGGGACACTCCCAGGTCGCGAAGCCCCTGGAGCGTGAGCGCGTCGCGGTCCGAGAGCCGCTCGAGCATGCCGAGCGCGCGGCGGGCGTCCCCGTCGCTGACGGCGATGACCGCATCGAGCAGGCCGGGCTCCAGGTCGTCGAGGGGGCGTGCGAGTCCGTGGGGTGCCTCCACGGCACGCCGCAGCAGCGTCCGAAGGGCGTCGGGGCCGAGTGGCGCGAGCGGCACGATCTCCGCGCGGCTGCGAAGCGCCGGCACGAGGTGGAACGCGGGGTTCTCGGTCGTCGCGCCGACCAGCGTCAGGCGACCGCTCTCGACGTTGGGCAGCAGCGCGTCCTGCTGGGCCTTGTTCCATCGGTGGATCTCGTCGATGAACAGCAACAGCGGGCGCGCGTCGAAGCCGGCGGGCACCTCCAGCAGCTCGCGAAGCTCCTTCACCCCCGCGAGCACGGCGCTGAGGGTCACGAGGCGAAACCCTCCGGCGTCGGCGAGCACGCGCGCGAGCGTGGTCTTGCCGGTTCCCGGGGGTCCCCACAGGATGCAGGAGCGCAGGGCGCCGTGCGAGAGCGCCACGCGGAAGGGGCGCCCGGTCGCGAGCAGGGCATCCTGCCCGACGATGTCGTCGAGCGTCCGTGGGCGCATGCGCTCGGCGAGGGGGATGCGGGAGCCGGGACCCATGCGCTAGGTTCTAGCCGCATGCGGGCGGTCCTGCTCTCCGACGTACACGCCGACGGGCTGGACTGTCCGCGTCAGGCGGCGTTGCTCTCCTTCCTTGACGCCGTGCGGCCGTCCCACCTCGTCGTGGCGGGGGATCTGTTCGCGTGCGGCCTGGCCGACGCCGACGGCGTTCCGGCGCCGCTCGCACCGGTGATGGAGGCCCTCGCGCGCGTCCCGGTGCTCTGGCTCACCCCGGGCAACCACGACTTCCTGCTCTCCCGCTGGGCGGCCGGGCGGACCGGCGTGCTGTGCGCGCCGGTGCTGGACGCGACGCTCTGCGGGCATCGCGTGGTGGTCTCCCACGGAGATTCGGCGGACGACACCGCGGGCTATCGGCTCCTGTCGGCCGTCCTGCGAAGCGGCGGGGTGCGCGTGGCGCTCGACGCGTGCGTCCGCGCCGCCGGTCGCGATCGCGTCTGGCGGTGGCTCGGCGGGGGCGCGTCGTCGCCTCGCCCCTCGGCACCGGCGTCGCCGGGCGCGCGGCTGGTCCGGGCGCAGCGTGCGCGCGCATCGTCGGACCTGGCCGCTGGGGCGTCGCTCGTCGTGCACGGGCACACGCACGCCCCGTGCCTGGAGGCCGTCGGCGGCGGGGTTTGGCTCAACCTGGGCGACTGGGTCCTCCACCGCACGTACGGAACCGTCGACGCGGACGGCGTTGCGCTGTGCGCGTGGGATGGAACGGAGCGGGTGCTGGCGCGACGGTCGCTGTCGCGCGGCGCGTGACGGTGTCCGGTCAGGGATCGCCGTAGGTGCGCCGGTACTGCATGTAGACGCCGAGCACGCGACGCACGTAGCGGCGGGTCTCGGTGAAGGCGATGTCCTCGGCGAAGCGGTCGGCGGCGGGTGGCTCCGCGTAGCCGCGCAGCCAGCGCTCCACCGCCGGCGGGCCGCCGTTGTAGCCGGCGACGACGAGCGGGAGCACCGGTCGCACGGGGCCGTCACGGCGCTCCGCGTACATGCGCCCGAGCTCCTTGGTGCCGAGGCGCGCGCTCACGCCCGCGCGGTAGAGGTCATCGATGCCGAACCCGGCGATCTCGTCCGTCGCCAGGCGCTCGCCCAGCTCTGGCATGAGCTGCATGAGGCCGCGCGCCCCCACCGGGGAGGTGACGCCCGGGTCCAGCCCGCTCTCCACCGTCATGATGGCGTAGGGGAGCAGCGGCGGGAGGCCCGTGCGGGCCGCCATCGCCGCGACGGCGCCCCCGTGCGGCCGGGGCAGGCAGGCGGTGGCGGCCGCACGGGAGCGGGAACAGTACGGACGCGCGAGCGCCTGTGCTCCCTTGAAGTCCTCCGCGCGCAGGAGCGCGTGCGCCAGCGCGACGGCGGTGGTCTCCCCGGCCGCGCGCGCGGCGTCCACGTGCCGGGCGAGCAGGGGCCGCGACCATGCCGCGAAACCGGCGTCGGCGAGGGCGATCCCGGTGCGCAGCTCCGGCCGCGCCGCCAGGAACGCCTCCGGCACCGCGGGCGCACGGGCCTCGGGCGGGACGGGGAAGCGCACCCCGAGCTGCTCCGCCGCGAGGTAGCCGTAGAGCGTGTCGGTCGCGACGAGCGCCCGGAGGCTCGCACGGTCCTCCCGCGCGCGGGCGATCCAGTAGGCGGCGGCGGTGGCGCGTTCGGAGCCCGGTTCCGCCGCGCGGACGGCCTCCAGGCGGGGAAGCGCCGCCGCGACGTCTCCGCGCCGCCACGCGGCCCAGGCCCGGAACCACCGGGCGTCGCTGGCGAAGCGGCCGCCGGGCCGCGCCGCGAGGTAGGAGTCCATGCCCGCCTCGGCGTCGGCGAAGCGACCGGCGTCGTAGTCCATCCACGGGATCTTCCACGTGGCCTCGTCGGCCTGGGGCGAGTCGGGCCATCGCGCGGCGAGGGCGCGGTAGCGCGCGGCTGCCGCGGCATAGTCGCCGGAACGCGCGGTCGCGAGCGCCTCGGCGAAGGCCTGCGCGGCCGAACGCGTGGCGGAACCGGCGCGGGCGTGCCACGCGAGCGCGTCGGCGTGCTGGCGGGCGTCCGCGCAGGCCTGGGCCATCGTGCGTGCGTCGGCGTCCGTGGTGAACGGCACGCGCGCGTCCAACTCCCGCAGCAGCGGCAGCGCGAGGCTGGCCTGCCGCTGCGCGAGCAGCGCGTCCGCCCGTGCCCGCACGAGGGCGCGGCCGGCGTCCGTCGCGGTGTCCGGCACGGGCGCGCCCAGTGCCTTGAGGGCCGACTCGGCACGTGCGGACCACGGCGAGGTGGGATGCCGCGTCCACACGGCACGCCAGGCGGCCACGGCGGCCTCGGTGTCCCCGCGTCGGGCGGCCCCCTCCGCGAGCCACGCCCGCGCCGGGGCGGCATCGGGGCCGTCGAGCAGGGCGCGCAGCGGTTCCCGGGCCTCGCCTCCGCGTCCGGCGCGGACCAGGGCCTCGCCGCGCAGCAGCGTGGCTTCCGAGCCGGCGAGGGTCACTCCGTCGAGCGCGGCCACCGCGTCCGCCGGGCGCTCCAGCGCCAGGAGGGCCCGGGCGCGGGCGAGGCGCACCCACGGCCGGAAGACTCCCGCCGGCCCCGCGGGGTCGCCGAGCAGGGCGAGGGCACGGGCCGGATGCCCGGTCCGCGCGAGGCAGTCGCCGGCGGCGAGGCGTTCCAGGACGGTGCCCGGAGCGGGCAGGGCCGCAAGGACGCCGGTGCAGTCCCCCGCGGCGTTGGCGTCCTGCCATGCGAGCGGGGGAGGCGTTGCGGAGGGGGTGGCCCCCTCCGCCCCAGGAGGCAGTCCGAGCAGGAACAGCAGGGTCAACATGTGCATCGGGGCCTCAGAAGCTCGAGCCCAGCGTGGCGTAGGCGCCTTCGGGGCTTCCGGCGGGGATGCCGGGTCCGTGCGCCGCGAAGCCGTAGCCGAGGCGCCCCAGCAGGCCCACGCCCCAGCCCACGATCACCTGCGCGCGCAGCTCCATGCCGACGCCGACGAGGGTGGACGCCGCGCTGGCCTCGTCGGGCGCGTTGAAGGCATCGCCCGCGTCGACCCACGCCGCCCCGCTCACGTTGCGCAGGAACGCGGGCAGGATGCCGAAGCCGCGGTCCGGACGCGCGAGGGGAAAGCGGTACTCCCCGGAGCCCAGCCAGTACCATTCGCCGCTCGCCGTGGCGGGCCGAAAGCCGCGCAGCATGCGCCACTCGGTGGGCACCACCGTGAGCCCGCCCTCCGTGAAGCTGCCGCCGAGCCGGAAGCTGCCGTAGCGGAAGCGGTCCCCGAGGGACGCGCCGCCCGCGAGCCGCGCGGCGATCACGTGGTTGGGAAGGCGGGGAACCGGCGTGAACCAGCGGCCCTCCGCGGTGGCCTGGAGCTGGTCGAAGGGGACCGTGGCGCCGGTATCGTCGAAGGTGCGGCTGCCCAGCAGCGAGGACGTCGCCTGCACGCCGACGGCGAGGCTGCGGCCGTCCTCCGGGGAGATGGCCAGTGGCGCGGAGATGGCGATGCCGCTGCGCCAGCCCGCCGTCACGCTCGAAAAGTAGCCGCGCGTCGGGACCGCGGGATGGTACGCGTCCGCGGGCAGGGGATCGAGGGGGCTGCGCCAGGTGCCCGACCACCCCGCCGACCACGCGCGTGTCTCGTCCAGCGGTGCGCCCACGCTGGCCCAGGCGCGCGTGCGACGCTCCCAGTACCGGCGCCGCGTCGTCTCGATGCCGGGGAGCGTGGTGCCGCCACCGGGCGGGTCGGGCACGGCCCGCACGATGTCGCCGAAGGGCCAGGCCGCCGTGCTGGCGCCCACGGCGCCGACGGTGCGCCAGCGGTTGACGCTCACCGAGCCGCTGCCGCCCAGGAAGCGGGCATCGGTGCGGTAGGTCAGGGTGCCGCCGTAGCCCAGCCAGCCGAGCGTGTCGCGCGCGCCGGTGGAGGCCGTCGCGTAGAGGCCCTGCGTCTCGCCGGTGGTGGTCAGGAAGGTGCCCGGCATCCACCACCGGGGCGGGAACAGCGTGGACCAGGGGGTGTAGTCCTCTGGGGCGGGGGCGGCTGCCCCCGCAACGCCCCCGCCGGAGTCCGCGGCCACGACGCCGGGCGCGGGCCGTGCGGCGTCCGCGGCCGGGGAGGGGAGCGGCGTGTCCCCGGCGAGGTCCGGGAGCCGACCCTGCGGGGTCCACCTGCTGCGGTCGATCGGAAGCACCCCCACGCGCGCCCCGTCCGTCCCGTGCACCGTGAGCGCGAGCTGCGTGCCGTCGGGACTGGGAGCCGGTCCCCACGCGCCGGTCAGCACGTTCGTGACCCGCCACAGGTCGCGCGTGGCCACCTCCAGCGCGTAGATGTCGGGCTTTCCGCCGCGATCGCTGGAAAAGTAGAGCCAGGCGCCGTCGGCAGACCACGCGGGGTCGCGGTCGATCGCGGCGTCGGCGGTCAGGCGCGCCACGGGCGCCCCGTCGGCCGTGGTGAGCCAGAGATCGCGCAGGCCGTCGCGCCACGCGCTCACGGCCAGCAGGCGGCCGTCCGGACTGGGCGCGGGACCCGCGAGGTGGATCGGCCGCGGCGCCTGGTCCTCCCGGGGGGCGCCGAAGTCGGGGTTGCCGAGGACCGGCAGGAGGCGCTGGTCGGCGGACACGCGCGCAACCCGCGTGTCCTGCAGGGCGTTCTGCACGACGTAGACCCGCTCGCCGTCGGCGCTGAACGCGGGATCGGTCGCCCGCGCGTCGCGCGTGAGGGGCCGGAGCGACCGTGCGGCGAGGTCGTAGAGGTACACGTCGTCGAAGCGGTTGTAGACCCGCACGGCGTGCGTGCGCACGACGGCCAGCGCTTTTCCGTCCGGGCGCCAGGCCACGCGGCGCGCGGTCAGTCCCTTCACGAGCCGCCGGGAGGGGGTCGCGTCGGTGTGGATCTCCCAGGTGTGGGTGCCCTCCCGCGGATCGCTGCACCCGACCGCGAGGGTGGTGGACGTCCCCGGCTTCCACGCGGCGTTGCCGCACGCCCGGCCGGGCGGAGTCAACCAGCGCGGCTCCGTGGTCCCCTCGGCCCGGATGGCGTCGGCCTGCGCGCGGGCGGTCGCCTCGGCGTCGGCGCGCCATGCGGCGTGGAGCTCCGCGAACGACCCGCCGAACAGGCGCCGTGCGGGCAGCAGGTAGGGAAGGCCTCTGCCGTAGGCGTCGACCCAGGCCCGCCACGCGTCTTCCCCGGCGTGGTCGGCGATCCAGCGCAGGAAGTCCTGGCCCCACAGGTACCGCAGCTGTCCGCCGGGAGGCCTCGACTGGAACCCGTCGAGGTTGCCCAGCGGGGGAAAGCGGTCCTCGAGCACCGCGGCGCGCTTGAGCATGTCCACGACCGCGGACCGTCCGCGTCCGGCGTTGGTGAAGCGCGTCTCCTCGAAGGTGGCGTAGCCCTCCACGATCCAGCCCGGCGAGGCCTGGTGCGTACTGACGATTCGTCCCAGCAGCGTGCGGGCCAGCCGGGGCAGGCCGCCGACCGTGTCGATGTGCAGGATGTGCGTCAGCTCGTGCGTGACGATGCCCTCGTTCCAGTTCTCGTAGAAACCGAGCGACGAGTCGGGGGTCGGTGCGGTGACGAACACCACGATCGTGTTGCGAGGGACCACCGTGGCGTAGCCGTTGGCATCGTCGGTCCAGTCGACCAGCACGAGCTCCACGCGCTCCGCGGGGACGTCGCCGACCGTCGGTGCGAGGGCCGCGAAGGCCTGCTCGGCCCGGGTGGCCATGTCCCGCGCCAGCGCAGCCTCGCCGTCGTGGAACAGCACGCGGAAGTGCTCGGTCTGCAGGGTCCTCCAGCGCAGCCCGGGGTCGTAGTCGGCGGCCGCCGCGGCACGCGCGAGCAGGAGGCCGAGGAGGACGGAGACGCGCCGCATGCGCCGCACGGTATCCGGCCGGGTCGCGAGACGTCGCGCGGTCGTCACCGGGCCGTCACGCACGCGGCGTAGGTGGAGGACGTGTGGTCACCCCGCCTGCCCATGTCGCTGCGCCTCCTCGTCCTCGCGTCGCTGGCGCTCGCGGGGTGCGGCGGGCCGGCACGCACCATCCTGGCCGTGAAGGGCTCCGACAGCGAGGTGAACGTCGTCCAGCAGCTGGCGGAGGCCTACATGGCCCGGAATCCGGGCGTTTTCGTCTCCGTGGGCGGAGGCGGCTCGGGCACCGGCATCGCCGCGATCCTCGACCGTACCGCGCACGTCGCGAACAGCTCGCGGCCGCTCACGGGGATCGAGATCCTCCGCAGCCGACGCGAGGGCATGACGCTCTCCGGTTTCGTCTTCGCCACGGACGCGCTCGCGGTGGTGGTCCACGCCGACAACCCCGTGGCCGAGCTCGATCTCCCGGCCCTCGGCGCGCTGTACCGCGGGGAGACCCCGCGCTGGCCGCACGGTGCCGCCGTGAGCCTCTACGGGCGTCAGAGCAATTCGGGCACGTACGCGTACTTCCGGGAGGTCGCGGTGAAGGGGGAGTACGCGGCGTCGCTCCGGCAGATGAACGGGTCCGCCCAGATCGTCGAGGCCGTGCGACAGGACCGCGGCGGCATCGGCTACGTCGCCGCCGGCTACGTCGAGGGGGAGCGCGCCGCGGGGCTCCGGGTGGTGCCGCTCGTGTCGCCGCGGGACGGTGCGGTGCTGTCCCCCCGTGACGCCGACGCCGTGCGCGCGCGGCGGTATCCGCTCGCACGGCCGCTCCACCAGTTCGTGGCTTCGCCGGTCGGCGCGGGCGTCCGGGCCTTCCTCGCGTTCGAGGACAGCCCCGAGGGACAGGCCATCGTGGCGCGCAACGGGTTCTTCCCCGTCTCCGAGGAGGATGCGCGTGCCAACCACGCCCTCCTCGGCGGCTGAGACGCCTGCCGCGCCCCGGCCGCGTCGGACGTTGCGTCGCACGGGGCGCCGGGACGGGGATGTGTGGATCGCCGGTGCGCTGCGGGCCGTCGCCACGGTGACCCTGCTCGTGCTGGCGGGCATCCTGCTCGTGCTGATGGACAACGGTGTCGGGGCGTTCACCGGCGCGGGCGACATCGCCGTGGGGAGCCTCACCGACGCGGAGCGCGCGCTGCTTCACGAGCGCGAGCTCGCCCAGCTCGCCCGCGTCGAGGCGGCACGGCCGACGCTGGGCCGGGTGTTCGCGTCCGCGTCGTGGAACCCGACGTCGACCCATGCGCCCGCCTGGGGCGTGCTCGCGATGGTCGTTTCCACGCTCGGCGTCACGGCGCTGGCCATGGGCATCGCCATCCCGGTGGGTGTCGGCATCGCCTTGTGGCTCGCGTGGGTGGCGCCCGCCTGGGCACGTGAGGCCTTCAAGCCGGTGCTGGAGCTGTTGGCGGGCGTGCCGTCGGTCGTGGTGGGCTTCGTGGGCCTCGTGCTCATCGGGCCTGTCATCGCCCGCGTCTTCGGGCTTCCGAACGGCCTCAACGCGCTGCACGGCGCGATTCTGCTCGCGTGGATGGCGTTGCCCACCATCGTCGCGGTGTCGGAGGACGCGCTGCGCGCCGTGCCGCACGACTACGTGCGCGCCTCGCTCGCCCTGGGGGCGGACCGATGGCAGACGCTCGTGCGCGTGGTGCTCCCGGCAGCCCGGGGTGGCGTGCTCGCGGCGTGCATGCTCGGCGTCGGGCGGGCGATCGGGGAGACCATGACCGTGCTCATGGCCACCGGCAACGCGGTGGCGCTGCCGCATGGGCCGTTCGACAGCGTCCGCACGCTCACCGCCACGGTGGCCATCGAGCTCGGCGAGGTGACCGTCGGCTCCACGCATTACCGCATGCTGTTCGTGGTGGGGCTGGTGCTGTTCCTCATCACCCTCGTGGTGAACGTGCTCGCGGAGCGATTCGTCCGCGGAGGCCGCGCGTGACGTCCGTGTCCACCCGCCGGGAGAGCGTGGGCTTCGGCGTGCTCGCCGCCGTGAGCGGCTCGGTCGTCGCCGGCGTCCTGGCGCTCGTCGGCTACGTCGTCTGGCGCGGCGCCTCCGTCCTCGGGTGGGACTTCCTCACGCAGTCGCCCCGGCAGGGCATGCTCGAGGGCGGCATCCTCCCCGCCATCCTGGGCACGTTCGGCGTCACGCTGCTCACCGCGCTCGTCGCGGTGCCGCTCGGGGTCGCCACCGCGACGTGGCTCGTGGAGTACGCCAGCGACGGCCCGCTCGTGCGCGTGATCCGCGTCTCCGTGCGCAACCTCGCCGGCGTCCCCAGCGTGGTGTTCGGGCTGTTCGGCGTGGGCTTGTTCGTGCGCGGGATGAACCTCGGGCTCTCGATGCTCGCGTCGGGTCTCACGCTCGGGTTGCTCACGCTGCCCACGGTCATCACCGCGGCGGAGGAGGCCCTCCGCACGGTGCCGCGCGCCTGGCGTGACAACGCGCTGGCCCTCGGCGCCACGCGATGGCAGGCCGTGTGGCGGGTGCCGCTTCCGGCCGCGCTGCCGGGCATCCTGACCGGCGTCATCCTCGCCATGGCCCGCGCGGCCGGCGAGACCGCACCGATCCTGTTCACCGGCGTGAGCTTCTTCCTGCCGTTCCTTCCCGGCAGCGTGCGGGAGCCATTCATGGCCCTGCCGTACCACCTGTACGTCCTCGCGACGCAGCACCAGGACCTTGCCCGCGCCCGCCCCGTGGCGTTCGGCACGGCCGCGGTGCTCCTTGGATGCGTCGCCCTTCTCAACGGCACCGCGGCGTGGCTGCGCGCGCGGATGCGCCGTTCCCTCGGAGGTTCCGCGTGACCGCCACCATCGTCGCCCGCGACCTGGACGTGTTCTACGGCGAGCGCCAGGCGCTGCACGGGGTCCGCCTCGACGTGCCGGCCCACGCGGTGCTCGCGCTCATCGGACCCTCCGGCTGTGGCAAGAGCACCTTCCTGCGCTGCCTCAACCGCATGAACGACACGGTGGACGGGGTGCGCGTGCGCGGCTCGCTGACCCTCGACGGGGAGGAGCTCTACGGGCCGGACGTCGACGTCGTCGCGCTCCGTCGGCGGGTGGGGATGGTGTTCCAGAAGCCGACGCCGTTCCCCAAGAGCATCTTCGAGAACGTGGCGTTCGGGCTGCGTCTCGGCGCCCGCGTGCCACGCGCGGAGCTGGAGGGGCGCGTGGAGGCCGCGCTGCGCGGCGCCGCGTTGTGGGAGGAGGTGCGGGATCGCCTCGCCACCAGCGCCACGATGCTCTCGGGCGGGCAGCAGCAGCGCCTGTGCATCGCCCGGGCGCTCGCGGTGGAGCCGGAGGTCCTCCTGCTGGACGAGCCGACCAGCGCGCTCGATCCCGTCGCCACCGCGCGGGTCGAGGCGCTCCTCCAGTCGCTCCGCGAGCGTTACACCCTCGTCATCGTGACGCACAACCTGCAGCAGGCCGCGCGCGTGTCGGACCACACCGCGTTCTTTCTCCACGGGAGGGTCGTCGAGACGGCGCCCACGGAGGTCCTGTTCACGCGCCCGCGCGTCAAGGAGACCGAGGAATACATCACGGGGAGGTTCGGCTGATGCTGGGAACCCGTCACACCGATGCGTCCTACGAGGAGGAGCTGCGGCGCCTGGGAACGCACGTCGCGCGGATGACCGCGCTCTCCGAGCGCATGGCCCGCGACGCCGTCACGGCGCTGCGGACCCGCGACGGGGCGCTCGCCCGCGCCGTGGTCGCGTCGGACCCCGAGCTGGACCGCCTCGAGATCGAGTGCGACGCCATGGCGCTCCGCACCCTCGCGCGCCGGGCGCCGTTCGGCGAGGACCTCCGGCTGGTGATGGCCTGCGTGAAGGTGGTGACCGACCTCGAGCGCATGGGCGACCTTGCGTGCAACCTCGCGCAGCGCGCGCTGGAGCTGATGCAGGATCCCGTCGGCCTCGGACCGGGGCCGGAGGTCGAGCAGCTCGCCGACGCCGCGCTCCGGGAGGTGGGGGACGCCTTCGCCGCCTGGCAGGCCCGCGACGCCGACGCCGCCCGTGCCGTGGTCGGCGCCGATCGCACGGTGGACGCGCTCAACCGCACCGCCTTCGCGACGCTGCTGCAGCTCGCGCGCGAGCAGCCGGGCCAGTTCGACCGGGCGCTGGCGCTCACCAGCATCTGCCGCTACCTCGAGCGCATCGCCGATCACGCGGTCAACGTCGCGGAGCAGACGGTGTTCCTGGTGGACGCGCTGGACGTGCGCCACGGACTCTCCGGCGACGAGGGACGCTGACCGGCGCTTCTTCGTCGTGTCATGGGGCGGGGGACATCCCCCGCAACGCCCCCGTCCGGGCGAGGTCGACGTCCAGCGCCTCCGCGGCCGCCGCGAGGTCGGCGTCGCCCGTGTGCGCGGCCCAGGCCTCCCGGAGCAGCGTGGCGGCGCGGTCGGCGTGGCCCAGCGCGTGCAGCGCGGATGTGGCCGCCACCGTCACGCGTCGGTCGTCGGGGAACCGCGCGATCGCGTCGTCCGCCATCGCCAGTGCCCGGGGATCCCGCCATTCGCCGAGCACCTCGAGGGTGGCGACCCACGCGACCACGTCGCCCGGCGCCCGGGTGCGCGCCGCATCGAGGGACCGCACCGCGGCCGGGAGGTCGCCGGCGTTCGACGCGGCCCGCGCGCGCGCCACGTCCCCGCGCGCGGTGTCCGGCGCCGTGGCGGCCTCGGTCACCGCGTCCGGCGGCACCAGCCGCGCGGCGTCCACCAGGGCGGCGAGATGGGCCCGGTGCGAGTCGTCGGCCGGCAGGTCGAGCGAGACCTCGTGCCGCAGGTGCCCGCGCGTCCACGCGCGCAGCACCAGCCGCCGCGGGCCGTCGCGCCGCGTGTAGCGGGCCACGACGCGCACGCCCTCCGGTGAATCCGCGCGGCCGGTCGACGTCGTGACGCGCGCGTCCTTGAACGGGCGCAGCGTCTCCTGCACGAGGTCCTCGTCCGGCGTGGGGAGACGTCCGGCGTCGCGCGTGGTCACGACCATCCACGCATCCCCGAGCGGGGAGGCCCAGGCGCGTGCGCCGCTCGGCGCGTAGCCCACGCCCCACCGGGCCGGACGCTCCGCGACGAGGCCGTCCTCGTCGACCGCCACCCGCGGCGTGGGCCAGCGCACCACGGCCCACGTCGTCACGGCGCACACCGCGAGCGCCGTCGCGACCGCGACCCGGTTCCGGCGACGCCATTCCGGCAGCGCCGCGGGACGCAGCGCCGCCATGAGCGCGCCGCCCGCCAACGCGCCGCCCAGGTGCGCGAGGTTGTCCACGTGCGTGTCGTGAAGCCCGTTCCAGAGCGCCTGGATGAGGTACACCGCCATGATTCCGCCGAGCAGCGGCCGCAGCCGGCGTGGCGCGAGATCGCCGTACCGCCACCCGGCGATCGCGGTCGCCGCGAGGAAGCCGAAATCGGCGGCCGAGGCGCCGAGTGCCGGGGTGTCGCTGCCGAGCGTCGAGAGCAGTCCGCCGGCCGCCACGCTCACCGTGAACAGCCCGAGCAGGGCCCACGGCCCCACGATGGTCTCCAGCACGACCCCGCACAGCGCCAGGAAGAGGAGGTTGCTGAGCGCATGTCCCACGTCCCCGTGCAGCAGCGCGTAGGACACCACCCGCCAGGCCTCCCCGCGTTCGGTGATGGCGGCGGGGAGCTTCACCAGCGCCGTCTCCCACGCCTCACGTCCGCGGCCGATCACCCACGCGTGGATGCGCCACGGGATGCCGACGACGAGCGCCGTGGCCCAGGGGACCGCCGGGTTCGCGAGTGCGCGGCGCACGCGTGCGGCAGGGCTGTCCCAGGCGGCGCGCCAGGCGGCGAGCTCCCGCGCGGGGAGTACCTCGGCGCCTGCGTCCACGGGCGTCTCCGGGCCGATGGTGCCCGCGCATACCTCCTCCTCGAACTCCGCGAGGGACATGGCGCGTCGTTCGCCGCCGGCATGGACGTGGATGAGCACCGTGTCTACCGTTTGGGAGAACGTATCCCCGCAATCCCCTCGGAGAACGCCCATGGACCGTGTCGCGCTCGCCCGCGCCTGCGCAACCCTCCCCATCTTCCCGCTGCCCGGCGTGCAGCTGATGCCCGGCGCGCTGCTTCCGCTGCACGTCTTCGAGCCACGCTACCGCCAGCTCGTGGCGGACTGCGTGCGCGATCAGACACCGCTTTGCGTGCCGCAGCTCGTGTCGGTTCGCCGCGACGACGGCGCAGGCCCGCCCGCAGTGCACCCGTACGCCGTGGTGGGTGTGCTCGCGGCGCATCAGCCCTTGCAGGACGGGCGCTCCAACATCCTCGTGCAGCCGGTCGCCCGGGTGCGCATCGTCGAGGAACGGGACGTCGACACGCCCTACCGTGCGGTCCGGGCAGTGCCGCTCGACGATCTTCCCGTGGATGCGGCGGCTCTCGGTGCGGTGGGCGCACGTGTCCGGGCGCTCGTGCTGCCCATGCTCGGGGCGATGGGGGCGTCGACCGCGGGCCTCACGCGGGCACTCCGCATGGTTCCCGACGGGCGACTCGCCGAGGCCGTGGCGACGCTCGTGCTTCGCGACGAGGACGCCCGCCAGCGCTTCCTCGCCCAGGACAGCCCGCTGACGCGTGCGCACCAGGTCGAGGAGGCCGTGCTGACGCTGGCCGCCGAGGGTCGAGGGGGCGTTGTCGCGGAAGCCTGATAGACCCGTCGCGTGCTTTCTCCCGCCGCCGAACCCGTCCCCCTCCTGGTGAACCGCGAGCTCTCGTGGCTCGCGTTCAACGGTCGTGTGCTGGAGGAAGCGCAGGACCCCACCGTGCCGCTCCTGGAGCGCGTGCGCTTCCTGGGCATCTTCAGCAGCAATCTCGACGAGTTCTTCATGGTCCGGTACGCCGGGATCTGGCGCCAGATCGACGCCGGCGTCACCGTGCCGGGGCCCGATGGCCTGTCGCCGCGTCGCGTGCTGGAGCTGGTCAGTGCCCGCGTGCACGCGCTCGTCGCCTTGCAGCACCGCACGCTCCGCGCGCTCCTTCCCGAGCTGGCGGAGCACGGCGTGCGGGTGCTCCGCCCGCGCGACCTCTCGGGCGCGCAGCGGGACCATCTCGCGGCCGTGTTCCGCGCGGAGATCCTGCCGGTGCTGACACCGGTGGCGATCGACCCCGCGCATCCGTTCCCGTGGCTCGCCAACCGCGCCCTCGGTCTCTTCGTGCAGCTCGAGCCGGGCGGCCGGCCGAGCGACCTGCCCGTGCCCCGCCAGTGCATCCTGCACCTCCCTGCCGGGCGGTTGCCGCGGTTCATCCAGGTCCCCGCGGACGAGGGGGTGCACGCGTTCGTCCTGCTCGAGGACGTCATCCGGATGCACCTCGAGACCCTCTTCGCGGGCGCCCGCGTGAAGAGCGCCCGCGCGATCCGCGTGACCCGCGACGCGGAGCTCGATTTTCAACCGGACACGGCGGACGACCTGCTGTCCACCATCGAGGAGGCCGTGCGCAATCGGCGCATGGGTGCGGCGGTGCGGCTGCAGTACGAACGCGGTCTGCCCGACGAGCAGCTGCAGATCCTCGTGCGCGCGCTCGAGCTGGACCCCGCCGACCTGTTCCCCACCGACGGCATGACGGCGCTCACCGATCTCGTGCAGCTCTGCGCCGCCGTCGACGTGCCGCACCTCAAGTTCCCGCCCCACGTGCCGCAGCCCGTGCCCGCGCTGGAGGCCACGCCCGACATCTTCGCCGCCATCCGTGCGGGGGACGTCCTCGTCCACCATCCGTACCAGGACTTCGACTACGTCCATCGCTTCGTGCGCCAGGCCGCGGAGGACCCTGACGTCCTCGCCATCAAGATGACGCTGTACCGCATGAGCACGGACTCTCCGATCGCCCGCGCCCTCCTGCGCGCGGCGCGCAACGGCAAGGAGGTCGCGGTCCTCGTCGAACTGCGCGCACGGTTCAACGAGGAGGCCAACATCGGATGGGCGCGCAAGCTGGAGGCGGCTGGCGCGCACGTCGTGTACGGGCTGGTGGGCAAAAAGACCCACTGCAAGGCCACGCTGGTCGTGCGGCGCGAGCCGGACGGAATCCGGCGCTACACCCACTTGTCGACGGGCAACTACAATCACCAGACCGCGCGCGTCTACACCGACCTGGCCCTGTTCACCTGCCGCGAAGGGTTCGGAGAGGACCTCACGCACCTGTTCAACTTTCTTACCGGATATGTCCGGCCTCCTTCGATGAATCATCTTCTCGTCGCGCCGTTGGACCTCCGCGCCGAGCTGGTGGCGCGGATCCGCCGCGAGGCCGAGCACGCGCGCGCCGGTCGCCCGGCCCGAATCCGAGCCAAGCTCAACGCGCTCGCCGACCCGGACATGATCCAGGAGCTGTACGCCGCCAGCCAGGCCGGCGTCCGCATCGACCTCGTCATCCGGGGCGTGTGCTGTCTCCGCCCCGGGGTTCCCGGCATCAGCGAGACGATCCGTGTCATCAGCCTGGTGGATCGCTTCCTCGAGCACGCCCGTGTCGTGATCTTCGACAACGGCGGCGAGCCCGAGTTCTGGCTCAGCAGCGCCGACTGGATGGGTCGCAATCTGGACGGACGCGTGGAAACGGCGTTTCCCATCCTCGACGGGGCCCTGCGGGCGCAGGTCGAGTCGATGGTCGACGTGCAGCTCATGGACTCCGTGAAGGCGCGCCGCGTGACCGGCGACGGCGGCAGCGTCCGCGTCGCACGGACCGAGCCGGCGGTGCGGGCCCAGGAGGTCCTGCTGGCCGACGCGATGCAGGCGGCGCGCGCAGGCTAGCCGCTCATCCCGGTGTGCGTTCCAGAATCCCGGTGACGGTCGCTGCGAGCGATTCGTCGTGGCGGGCGCGTGCCTCTCGCAGACCTGCGTGGAGGCTGTCCCGGGCGGCAACGGACCCGATGTTGCCGAGCGCGATTGCGGCATTGCGGCGCAGCCGCGCGGGACCGGCCCGGCGAAGCGGCGTGCCCTCGAAGGCCGCGAGCAGTGCGTCGTCGTCCGCGGTGATCAGTGCGGGGAGGGGAAGCCAGGCGTGGCGCGCGAGGAAGTCCTGCGGCACGTCCGCCGTGCGCCGGTCGTTGCGCACGTGCGGACAGGCCTCCTGGCAGTCATCGCACCCGAACACCCACCGGCCCATGCGCGGATGGAACGCAGGGTCGATGGGGCCGCGGTGCTCGATGGTGAGGTACGAGATGCACCGCGCCGCGTCCATCGCGCCGTCGCCGCGCAGCGCCCCGGTCGGACAGGCGTCGACGCAACGCCGGCAGCGCCCGCAGTGCTCCGGGAGGGGGGCGTCCGTCTCCACCTCGGCGGACAGGAAGAGCGTGGCGAGGAAGAAGTACGACGTGTCGCCCGGCAGGATCATCATGCCGTTGCGACCGGCGAACCCCAGCCCCGCGGCGTCCGCCCAGCCACGCTCCCACGCCGGGCCACTGTCGATTCCGTGCCAGCACACGAGGCCGGGCCGGGCGGCGTCCAACGTCCGCGCGAGGTCGCGCAGGCGCAACCCGACGAGGTTGTGGTAGTCGCGGCCCCAGGCGTAGCTGGCCACGCGGCCGGTGAGCCCGCCGGGATCGGGCGGCTGCACCTGGGCGTAGCGGAACGCCATCACGACGACCGAACGTGCCCCCGCCCGGTGAAGGCGTGGATCCAGGCGCACGTCCCGCTGGGCTTCGAGCCACGTCATGCCGGCGTGGCGCCCTTCGCGGAGCATCGCGTCGTACCGGGCGGCGGCGGGCGCGGGTCCGGCGGCGGCCACGCGCACGTCGGTGAACCCGTGGCGGGCCGCTTCCAGCTCCAGCGTGCGACGGAGGGCGTCCACCCCGTTCCCCTAGCCCGGCCGGCGCGATAGTACCGGCCGTCGTGGAGGTTCGCGTGCGTCACGAGAAGGTGGTCATCCTCGGTTCCGGTCCCGCCGGGCTCACCGCCGCGCTGTACACGGCGCGCGCCAACCTCTCGCCGCTGGTGCTCGAGGGCATGCAGCCGGGCGGCCAGCTCACCATCACCACCGAGGTCGACAACTTCCCCGGCTTCCCCGAGGGCGTGATGGGGCCCGAGCTGATGGAGCGCATGCGCGCGCAGGTCGAGCGCTTCGGCACGCGCTTCGCGTTCGACGAGGTCACCGCGTGCGACCTCTCGACCCGGCCGCTGCGCCTCAGCACCGCCAATGGTGAGACGATGACGACCGACGTGCTCATCATCGCGACGGGCGCGAGCGCGAAGTACCTCGGGCTGGAGAGCGAGACGCGCCTGCGCGGCCACGGGGTCAGCGCCTGCGCCACCTGCGACGGCTTCTTCTTCCGCGACAAGGACATCGTGGTCGTCGGGGGCGGGGACACCGCGCTCGAGGAGGCGACGTTCCTCACCAAGTTCGCGCGCAGCGTCACCATCGTCCACCGGCGCGACACGCTCCGTGCAAGCAAGGCCATGCAGGCCCGCGCGATGGCGAACCCCAAGATCTCCTTCCTCTGGCACCACGAGGTCGTGGAGGTCCTCGGCGACACCTCCGTGCGCGGCGTCCGCGTGCGGGACGTGCGGGACGGCGCCGAGCGCGAGCTGGCGGTCACCGGCATGTTCCTTGGCATCGGCCACCAGCCGAACACGGCGCCGTTCCGGCCGTGGATCGACCACGACGAGATCGGCTACCTCGTCACGAAGCCCGGCCGCACCGCGACCAACGTGCCGGGCGTCTTCGCGTGCGGGGACGCGCAGGACCACGTCTACCGGCAGGCGATCACCGCGGCCGGCAGTGGGTGCGCGGCGGCGATCGAGGCCGAGCGCTGGCTCGAGGACCAGGCGCACGGCGGGGGTCACGCGTGATCGCGGCGCTGCTGGCCCTCGTCGCGGGCGCCCGCGCCGGGGAGGCGATTTCCTTCCAGCACTACGCGCTCCCCAACGGGCTCCAGGTGGTGCTTCACCCCGACCGTTCGCTGCCCCAGGTCGTCGTGGACGTCTGGTACCGGGTCGGGTCCAAGGACGAGGCACCCGGACGCTCGGGCTTCGCGCACCTCTTCGAGCACCTCATGTTCATGGGCACCGAGCGCCTCCCGGGCAACGGGTTCGACGCGGTGATGGAGGCCTACGGCGGCTCCAACAACGCGTGGACCATGGAGGACGCCACGAACTACCACGAGAGCGGTCCCCCGAACCTGCTGGAGACTTTCCTGTGGATGGAGGCCGACCGCATGGACGGCCTCGGACGGGCCATGACCCGCGATAAGCTCGATCTGCAGCGTGACGTGGTGCGCAACGAGCGTCGGCAGTCCTACGAGGACCAGCCCTACGGCGTCGCGTGGCTCGCCATGCCCGAGCTGCTCTACCCGAAGGGCCACCCGTACGCGCACACGGTGATCGGGACGCACGAGGACCTCCAGAACGCCAGCGTGGCGGACGTGAAGGACTTCTTCGCCACCTGGTACGTGCCGAACAACGCGTCGTTGGTGGTCGCCGGCGACTTCGACCCGGAAGCGGTGAAGCCCATGATCGCGCGCTATTTCGGGGCGATTCCCGCGCGCACGCTCCCGACGCGCCCCGCGGTCCTCCCGGTCACGCGGGTCCAGCAGGCGTCCGTGGAGCTCAAGGACGACGTGCAGTTCCCGCAGGTCGACTACGTGTGGCACACGCCCGCCGCGTTCTCGGCGGATGACGCGGCGCTCCAGCTCGTGGCGTCCCTGCTCGGCGACGGGGAGAGCAGCCGCCTGTACCGCGCGCTCGTCGCCACGGGGCTCGCGCAGGAGGTCGAGGTGCAGCAGATGCCGACCCAGCTCGGCAGCGCCTTCGTCATCACCGCCACCGCGATGGACGGCGTGCCGCTGCCGCGTCTCGAGCGCGCGCTCCGGTCCGAGGTCGAGGCGCTCGCGGACACGCCACCCTCCGCGGAGGAGCTGTCCCGCGTGCAGGCGCAGTTCGAGCTGGGACTGTTGGCGGAGCTGGAGGGGCTGCTGGCGCGCGCCACGCGGCTCAACCAGTACTGGGCCTACACGGGCGACCCGGGGTTCCTCTCCAAGGACCTGGCCCGTTTCCGAGAGGTCGACGCCGCGCAGCTCTCGCGCGTCACCGCGACCTACCTCGTTCCCGACGACGCCGCGCGGATCGTGGTCCTGCCCGAGGCGAAGCCGGCCGCCGGCAAGGAGTCCAAGCCGTGATCCTGCTCGTCCTGCTCGCGTCGCTCGTCCACGCCGAACCTGCGTTGGGTCCGGCCTCCGGGGCGGAGGGGGGCACCCCCTCCGCAACGCCCCCCCCGTTGCCCGTCGAGGCGCCCGCGTTTCCGGATCGTCCGGCCGTGCGCCCCGCGGCGCCGTTCTCTGCGCCGACGCCCGAGGTGGCCCGGCTTTCCAACGGTGTGGACGTCTGGGTGGTCCCTCGGCCGTCCCTTCCGCTCGTGTCGGTCGTCGTCGCGGTTCCCGGCGGCTCGTCGCTCGACGCGTCCGGCGGAGAGGGCCTCCAGTGGCTCACGGATCGCATGCTCACGCAGGGGGCGGGCGCGCTGGACGCCGCCGCCTTCACCGCGGCGCTCGAGCGGCTCGGCGCCACGGTCGAGGTCGAGACGGGGCGGAGTGCCTCGACCCTGACCCTCACCGTCCGGAAGTCCAGCCTGCCGGAGGCGCTCGACCGTGTCGCGGACATGATCCTGCGCCCGGCCTTCGGCAGGAAGGACGTGGCCCGGGAGCGCGGGCTCGCCGTCTCGGCACTGGTGGCCGACCGCGACGAGCCGGTCTCCGTCGCGACGCGCACCGTCTGGTCGGCCGCCTTCGGGGCCACGCATCCCTACGGCCGGCCCACGGACGGGACGGTGTCCGGTCTCTCGACGGCGGACGCGGCCAGCGTGCGCGGCCGATGGAAGCAATCCTGGAACGCCGACGGCGCCACGGTCACCGTGGCCGGTGACGTCGCCCGCGAGGAGATCGTGGCCCTGCTCGAACCGCGCCTCGGTTCGCCCTGGGCCGTGGGCACACGTCCGCGCCCCGCGGTGCCGCCGCCGACCCCGGAGGCCATCCGGACCCTCGTCGTGCCGAAGCCCGGCGCCGCGCAGACCATGATCGCCTGGTACTTCCCCGGGCACGCGCTCGGGGCGCCCGAGGCCGACGCCGCGCGAATCGGCACCGTCGTCCTCGGCGGCACCTTCACCTCGCGCCTCAACGCGCTGCTCCGCGAGAAGCGAGGCTACACCTACGGCGTGCGGGCGGCGCCCCTGTCGCTCCCGGGCGGCGGCGCATTGGCGATCACCACGCGCGTGCGGGCCGACGCGACCGGCCCGGCGCTCGTCGATCTCGTCGGCGAGCTCGCGGGCATCCGCAAGGGCATCACCTCCGAGGAGCTGCGCAAGGCGCGCGCGTCGTACCGTCAGGATCTCGTGGAGGCGCTGGAGGGCCGGGAGAGCATCGCGCAGCTCTTCGCGGAGCTGCACGTCGCGCGGCTTCCGCCCGGCGAGCTGGACCGCGCGCTCCAGTCCGGCGCCTCGGTCGGCGCAGAGGCGGTCCGGACCGCGATGCAGGCCTACGATCCCGCGCGGGGCGTGCTGGTGCTCGTCGGGGACCCGTCCGTCGTCGAGCCGGCGATCACCCAGGCGGGACTGGGACCGCACCGGGTGGTGGATCCCCCATGAGCCACGGGCCGGTACGCCCGGAGGACATCCGTCGCATCGCCGACTTCTTCGAGCGCGAGGTGGCGTTCAACCGGTGGCTCGGCCTTCGCGTGGAGAGCATCGGGGAGGGGCGCTGCGTCTGCCGTGTCCCGTTCCGCCCGGAGCTCGTGGGTGACCCGTTCCGGCCGGCGCTGCACGGCGGCGTCACCAGCGCGCTGGCGGACACGGCGGGTGGACTTGCCGTCTACGGCGCGGTGGGTCGCATCGAGGCGCGCGTCAGCACCGTCGACCTGCGCGTGGACTACTACGCCCCCGCCCGGATGGAGGACCTGGTCGCCGAGGCCGAGGTGGTGCGGGTGGGCAACCGCGTGGGGGTCTCACGCGTCCTCGTGCATCATGGCGATCGCGACGCCCTGATCGCCGAAGGCAAGGGCGTCTACAACGTGCACAAGCCGTCCGCGCGCCCCGCGTGAACGTGGTAGGGAGCGGTATGCGCGGCGAGCCTCTCGTGCATGCCTTGCCCCCGGCACGGGTCCTTCAGGACCGGCTCGAGGAGTGCGTCTACCTTCCCGGCGAGATCGCGCGGTGTCCGGCCCGTTCTCCGCTGGAGGCGCTCACGCCGGAACAGCTGGACCTGGCCCTCGAGCAGGGCGATCAGCGCGTCGGCCGCACCGTGTTCCGGCCGGAGTGTCCGGCCTGCAACGCCTGCGAGCCCGTCCGGATCGACATGGACGCCTTCCGGCCGACCCGCGCGCAGCGCCGCACCTGGGTCCGCAACGAGGGCGTCGTCCGCGTGGAGCTGGGGACGCCCGAGCTGACACGTCGCCGCGTGTCCCTGTGGAATCGCCACCGGCGTGAGCGCGGCCTCCTTCGCGAGACCTCCCGCCGGGATCCGGTGGGCTACGAGGACTGGCTGGTGCGCAGCTGCGCGCCCACCGTCGAAGTCCGCTACCTGCTCGGCGAGCGACTCGTCGCGGTGAGTCTGCTCGACCTCGGCCGGACGTCCGCGAACTCGGCCTACCACTACTTCGACCCCGAGCACGCCCGCCTCGGCCTCGGCGTGTACTCGGTCATGAAGGAGATGGAACTGTGCCGATCGCTCGGCATGCGCTGGTACTACCTGGGCCTCTGGGTCGGCGGCTGCAGCGCCCTTCGCTACAAGACCGGCTACCATCCCCACGAGCGCCACGTGAGGCCGCTGGACGCCGAACCGTCCGCAGGCGCGTCCTGGGTCCGCGTCGAGACCCCGCCCGAGGGGCCCGAGGACGTCGCGGAGCCCGCGTCTCCGTCGGAGTCCGGGGCGGTGCCTGGGGGCGACCCTTCGCGGCTGCGGTCGGGCGGAGACTCCCGCGGCGTGCCCGCGACGCCCCGGTCCGCCGGGTCCGCGTAGCCGCGTGGTGACCAAGGAGCATCTCCGCGTCGCGATGCGCGTGCGCCGGGCGAGCCTCTCGCTCGCGGAGCGGCAGCGTCGTGCGGAGCCCCTCCTCGGGCACGTCCTCGCCAGTCCCGCGTGGTCCGCGGGTCCGCGCACGCTGCTCGTCTACGCTGCAACCGTCGGCGAGCCGCCCCTGGCGGGCCTCGTTGCGCAGGCACGCGCCGCCGGGGTGCGTGTGGCACTGCCGCGCGTCGAGGGTGCCGACCTGGTGCTCCACGCGTGGCCGGAGGGCGGGGAGCTCTCGCGTGGGGCCTTCGGCATCGGAGAACCCGCCCGCGCCTGGGACGTCGTGTCGCCTGCCGACGTGGACCTCGTGATGGTGCCTGGGTTGGCGTTCGATCCGGCGGGACATCGGCTCGGTCAGGGTGGGGGGCACTACGACCGGCTCCTGGCCCGATTGCGCCCGGACGCCTGGCGCGTCGGCGCGGGCTGGGCATTCCAGGTCGTGCCGCAGCTTCCCGTCGAGGCCCACGATCAGCGTGTCCACGCCGTCGTCACGGAGGAGGGCTGGACCGCCTGCGTTCAGCCGCCGCCGACAGAGCGCGCCCAGGCCACGGTGCGCGCGAAGGCTTCCTCGCCATCGACCTCGGGCGCGTAGGCGAAGGCGTCCCGGGCGGGCGACAGGTCGTAGGTGTGGTGCGTCGACAGCTGGCGCGCCACGAAGCGCGTCATGGGCGGCTCGTCCTCCCGTGCGAGCACCCTCCAGAGGGTCTCGCAGGCCGCCCCGACCGCCACGGCCACACCGGCAGGGACCCGCCGGGTCACCGTCGGGATGCCCAGCTCGGCGAACAGGCGGTTCAGCCACGCCCACAGCACCACCGTCTCGGGGTCGTTGACGAAGAAGGCGCGCCCTTGGGCCGGGCTCCGTGCGCCGTCCCGGGTCAGGGCGTCCGCGGCTGCGAGGTGTGCCGCAGCGGCGTTGTCGACGTAGGTGAGGCTGACGCGGTTCGAGCCGTCTCCGACGATGCGAAGGCGCCCGGCACGCGCGCGTGCGAGCAGCCGGGGCAGCAGGTGCGGATCGCCGGGCCCGTAGATGAGGTGGGGTCGCAGTGCCACGACGTGCAGCGTCGCGCTGGCCGCGGCCAGCACGTCCTGCTCGGCGCGCGCCTTGGTGCGCGGGTAGTCCGCCAGCCACGTCGTGGGGTAGGGGGCTTCGCCGACGTCGATCTGGTCCGTTCCGTCGAAGGTGACGCTGGGGCTCGACGTGTGCACGAGCCGGCGCACGCCCGTCGCGCGGCAGGCATCGAGCACGTTGCGGGTGCCGCGTACGTTCGTGGCCTCGAAGGCGTCGGCGGGACCCCACACCCCCGCGCGGGCGGCCACGTGGAACACCGTGTCGCAACCCTCCGTCGCGCTCCGGAGCGCGTCGGCGTCCCCGAGATCCCCCCGTACCACGGTGCAGCCGGCGGCCTCCAGCCGCGGGTAGGCCCCACGCGCGAACACGCGCACGGCCACCCCGCGCGCCAGCAGGCGCAGGACGACGGCCTGCCCGAGGAAGCCGCCGCCCCCCGTGACGAGCACGTCCCGCATCGTTCCGCTCATGGCAAACGAACGCGACCGCTCGCCCAGCGGCCCAGGTCAAGGCGGTGGATCTTCGCATTGTGCCGCGGATCGACCGGCATGGAGCGCCGAAACAGGATGGCTTCCACGCGCGGGAGTGCCGCGCGCAACCGCGTGGCCAGCGCCCCGTCGGTGCGGCCCTCGACGACGAGCACCGCGCGCTGGTTCGGGCGGGTACCCACGCCCACGAGGGCGCAGCGTCGCCCGGACACGGCGTTGGCGGTGCCCTCCACCGAGTCGGTGCAGAGCAGGCCCTCCGTCGTCTCCAGCCGTTCCGCCAAACGCCCCATGAACCACAGGCGTCCCGCGTCGTCCACACGGCCGAGGTCCCCCATGCGATGCCAGGTGCGGCCGTCCGCATCCACGATTTTCGCGCGCGCCGTCGCGTCCGGAAGGCCCGCGTAGCTGCGGGTCACGACATCCCCGGCGACCACGATCTCGCCGATCGCATCGGACGGGAGGGCCGGGGCGTCCGCCATGGGGCCGTCGTGGATGGGAAGGATCCGGACGTCGGTGCCCGGCGCGGGCCGGCCGACGCAGGTACCTGCACCGTGTGCCGTGGCCACGCAGGTCCCGGATGGTGCCTCCCCGCGCGGTCCCACCAGCGCCTCGCCGGCGATGCTGGCCACGGGGAGCGCCTCGGTGGCGCCGTAGGGCGTGTGCACCTCGCCCGGCATGATCATGCGCAGCTTGAGGACGAGGTCGGGCGACACGCTGGCCCCTGCGATCACGATGCGGTGGAGATCCGGGAGCCGGAACGCGTTCGCGAGGCACCACGTCGCGACGCGGTTCCACACGGCCGGGCTTCCGAAGGCCGTCGTGGCATGGTACGCGCGGATGCACCGCGCGACCTCCTCGGGGTCGCATCGTCCCGGTCGTGACGGGTTGACCGGGGGGATGAGGCTCGTCATGCCGAGGGCCGCGTCGAACAGGGAGAACAGGGGGAAGGCGGCGCAGTCGACCTCGCCGGGTTCGAAGCCGTACATGGCCCGCAGCGCGCGAACCTGCGCGTCGAAGATGCGGTGGGTGTAGACCGCGCCCTTCGCGGGGCCCGTGCTGCCGCTGGTGAAGAGCACGGCGGCCTCGTCGTCGGGGGACGCCGGGTGCAGCAGGCGTCCGTCCTCGCGCGCGAGGGACTCCAGCGTCGGTCCGCCGATGGCCCATTCCCCGACCGTGACGCGGGTACGCACGCTTTCAAACGCGGACGGCGCGCTCCACGCCACGGCGTGCGCGAGGGGAATCCCGACGAAGGCCTCCGGGCGAATCTGTCGGACACAACGGAGGAATCCGGGGATTCCCATGCCGGGATCGAGCAGCACCGGAACCACGCCGGCCTTGAAGCAGGCCCACGTCAGCGTGACGAGGTCCACCCCGGCGCGCACCATCACCAGCGTGCGCGTGCCCGGTTCGATTCCCGCGCGTCGCAGCCCGTGGCCCCAGCGCGTGCTGCGCGCGTGCAGGTCCTCGAAGGAGATGGCCCGGTTCTCCGGTCGGGAGAGCACCGCCAGGTCCAGCGGCATCTCCTCCGCACGACGTTCGAGCCAGTGCGCGACGTTCACGCGGGTCGCATCCCTTGGAAGCTCCGGATGTCCTCCTCGAGCGCTGCGCGGGCATCCTCGCAGAGGTAGTGGCCCGCCTCGGGGTGGACGCGCTCGATCGCGTCGGGGAAGTGTCGAAGGAACTGGCGACGGAACGCCGGGGTGAAACACCAGTCCCGCTCGCCCCACGCCAGCAGCACGGGGAGATGCGCCAGACGCGCCAGGCCGGCCTCGACGCCCACGAGGGTCTGCCAGCTCGGGTGGGCGGCGTCCATCGGGATGTCCTCCACGAAGCGCTGGATGGCCACGCGGTCGCTCCACGAGCCGTAGGGCGCGAGCAACCCGGCACGCGCCACGGGGGACAACCCCGTCTCCGTCGCCATGAACACCGCGGCGCCGGCGAAGCCGTTGAGGCCGCGCACGGCGAGCGGGCCGAGCAACGGCACGCGGCACGCCGCGATCCGCCGGGGCATGTCCGGACTCGGGAACGCCCCGGTGTTCGTGAGGACGAGCCGGGTGAAGCGCTCCGGCAGGCGACCTGCGGCACCAAGGCCGATCGCCCCGCCCCAGTCGTGGACCACGAGCGTGATGTTCCGCAGGTCGCGGCGCTCGATCAGCGCGACGAGATCGCGGATACGGTCCTCCAGTCGGTACGGGCCGTCCTGCGGCTTGTCGGAGAGGCCCATGCCGAGGTGGTCCGGTGCCACGCAGCGGGCTTCCCCGCGGAAGGTCGCGATGAGGTGGCGCCAGTAGAAACTCCACGTGGGATTGCCGTGCACGAAGAGCATCACCGGGGCGTCGCGCGGGCCCTCGTCGACGACGTGCTGACGATGCGCACCGACGGACTCCCAGGTCGATGCGAACGGGTACTCCGCGCGCCAGGCGGGCTCGATCACCATGTGACCCCCATCATGCAGACGTTGAGGCCGGAACCGATGCCCATGAGCGCGACGTGGTGACCCGGACGCACCGCCCCGAGGTCCGCCGCGCGCGCGAGCGTGAAGGGCACCGCGGCGGGACCGACGTTTCCGTACGTGGGGTAGGTGGGAACGCAGCGGTCGAGGGGGATGCCGAGCGCGTCCGCCAGGCTCGCGAGATGTGCGCGGCCCACCTGGTGGCACACGTACGCGTCGAGCGTCGAAGGCGACCAGTCCGGCAGGGTCTCCGCGGCGCGGGACCACGTGCGGCGTGCGAGCGCCACGCCAGCCTTGAGCAATGCGGTGCTGTCCGTCACCATGCCGTCGTGGTCTCCCCGGCAGAGGTGGTTGTGCGCGGTGTCCGCCAGGGAGACAGAGCCGTGCACGCGGTGGGTGGTCCGGCTGTCCTCCGGGCGCACCAGCACCGTGGCGACCGCCATGCTTCCGAGCGTCAAGGTGGCGAAGTTCGCCCACACGTCGGCGGCCGTCGTGTCCGGCTGCGACAGGCGCGCCAGCGTGCGCGCCACGACGGGCCCGGCGTCCTCGGCGGCGACGACGACGGCGACGTCGACCGCGCGAGACCCGAGGAGGTGTCCCGCCACCTCCATGCCGTTGAGGAACCCGAGGCAGGCGTTGCCGAGATCCCAGGCCTGGCAAGCATCCGGGAGGCCCACGCGCCCGTGGATGGTGCTGGCGAGAGAGGGCTCCAGGCCCTCCCGGGAGACGCTCGTGGAGAGCAGGAGCCCGACGCGCGCCGGGGACACCCCGGCCCGTGCGAGCGCGCCCCGGACGGCATCCGCGCCGGCGTCGGCGAGGCGCGTGCCGGGTGGCCATGCGCGCCGGGCCTCGATCCCGGTGAGCAGCGACACCGGGCGCGGCGGCAGCTTGAGTCGCGCGAGCGTCGGGGCGAGGGCGTCCTCCAGCGCCGCGCTCGGCACCGTCACGGGTGGCTCCACGACGTGGATGGACTCGATCGCAAGGCGGGAGGGACGCACCGCGCCGCTCTATGACGCGCACGCGACCGCGGCGAGCGGATAGGGGGTGCCATGCGTCGTTGGGATGTCGGCGTTCCGGTACGCGCGTTGTCGGAGTTGGCGCCGGCCGCGCGCGAGGTGCGGGACGGCCTGCGCGTGCCGCGTTCCGGGTCGCCGGTGGACGCCATCGTCATCCTCGGGGCGGCGGTGCGCCCGGACGGCACCGCGTCCGAGTCCCTCCGTGCGCGTGCGCTGGGTGCCGTTGAAGCCTGGCGGGCCGGGCTGGCCCCCCGGATCGTGTGCACGGGGGCGCACCATGCGCGCCCGCCCGGCGAGGCAGTGGTGGCCGCCGCCCTCCTCCGCGAGGCCGGTGTCCCTCCCGACGCGATCCTGCGCGAGGACAAGAGCCGCACGACCCTCGGAAACCTGCGATTCGCACGGGGGCTTCTCGCGGGGACGTGCCCGCGCATCCTCGTCGTGACGGAGCCGTTCCACATGGGCCGCGCCCTCCGGATCGCGCGGGAGGAGGGGTTCGAACCGCATCCGTGGCCTGTCCGGAGCCCCGCATGGGAGCGGCCCCTCGCACGCGCCCGGTGGATCCTCCGCGACGTGGCTTCCCTCGCGATCCACCGCGCAAGCCGCGCGGACACACGTTAGGAGGTTGGCGCTCGGAGACACCCATGGCCCTGGATGTGCTGGTCCCCTCGATGGGCGAGTCGGTGACGACCGCCACGATCGCGCGCTGGAAGAAGAAGGTCGGCGACGTCGTGGCCGCGGACGAGGCGCTCGTGGAGCTCGACTCCGACAAGGCCAGCGTCGAGGTCCCGTCGCCCGTCGCGGGGCGGGTGGCCGAGCTGCTCGTGGCGGAAGGGGCCGAGGTCGCCATCGGACAGGCGATCGCCCGGGTCGAGGCCGGCGCCGTCGCCGAGGCCACCCCGGCCGCCGCGGCTGCGGCCGCGCCCGCGTCCGATCGCGGTGCGCCGACGTCTCCGTCGGTGCGCAAGGCCGCCCACGAGGCCGGTGTCGATGTCGCCCACGTGTCCGGTTCGGGCAAGGGCGGACGTGTCACGCGCGCGGACGTCGCAGCGGCCGCGCAGAAGCCCGTCGCCGTCCAGGCACCGCCGAAGGCTGCCGCCCCGGCTGTTGTCGCGGGCGATGCGGTCGAGGAGATCGTCCCGATGACGACGCTTCGCAAGCGCATCGCGGAGCGGCTGGTGCAGGCGCAGTCGGAGGCTGCCATCCTCACGACCTTCAACGAGGTCGACATGAGCGCCATCATGGCGCTGCGCGAGCGCCATCAGGACCGCTTCACGAAGAAGTACGGGATCAAGCTCGGCTTCATGTCGTTCTTCGTGAAGGCCGCCATCGACGCGCTCAAGGCCGTCCCCGCCGCCAACGCGGAGATCCGCGGCACCGACATCGTGTACAAGCACTACTATCACGTGGGCGTGGCGGTCTCCGGGCCACGCGGCCTCGTCGTGCCGGTGCTCCGTCACGCCGACCGCCTCAGCTTCGCGGAGACCGAGCAGGCCATCGCGACGTTCGGGGAGCGTGCGCGCGCCAACCAGCTCTCCGTGGACGACCTGACCGGCGGCACGTTCACCGTCTCCAACGGCGGGATTTTCGGCTCCATGATGAGCACGCCGATCCTCAACCCGCCGCAGGTCGCGATCCTCGGCATGCACGCCATCCAGAAGCGCGCCGTGGTCGTCGACGACGCGATCGTCATCCGGCCCATGATGTACCTTGCGGTGAGCTATGACCACCGCCTGCTGGATGGGCGCGAGGCCGTCACCTTCCTGGTCCGCATCAAGGAGTGCCTCGAGAACCCCGAGCGCATGCTGCTCGAGGTCTGAGCCCGCCGGCTAGCTCACCGTCTCCTCGAGGAGCTTCCGGTAGCTGTCGAGCCGGTCGAGGTGGACCTCGTCCTCCGCCACGCAGCCATCTTCGCCGTCGTGAAGGCAGGATCGGTAGCGGCAGCGCAGGCTGGCGAGCTCCGGGAAGTGCAAGCGCAGCTCCGCGCGATCGACGTACTCGACGCCGAACTCCCGCACGCCGGGGACGTCGATCACGCGCCCCCCGCCGGGCAGATCGAACATCACGGCGCCGGTCGTCGTGTGGCGCCCGCGTCCCCACGGGTCCAGTCCGCCCACGGGTCGATCCTGGCTGTCGGGCACGAGCACCCGCAGCATGCTGGTCTTGCCGACGCCGGAGTGGCCGACGAGCACGGTGGTGTGCGCGGCCAGGTGGGCGTTCAGCGCGTCGAAGCCCTTGCGCTGCGCTGCGCTCACGAGAAAGATCGCGTGGCCCAGGGCCTCGTAGCGAGCGAGCATCTCCAGGTCGTGTTCCTCCATGCCCTCGTCGCACTTGTTGAGCACCAGGGCCGCGTCCATGCCCGCGGCGCTGGCCGCCACCAGCAGGCGATCCACGAGTCCGGCGCGCATGGGCGGTGTGCTGGCGGCGCTGACCGCCACGAGCAGCGTGGCGTTCGCGCAGAGCACCCGCGTCCGTCCACCGCCTCGCAGCAACTCGGTCTCGCGCGGCGCGTGGGCCACGACCACGCCGGCCTCGACGGACACCCGATCGCCGACGACGACGGGCACCCCCTTCGCGGGCAGCACGGCCTCCGTGCCGTCCGGCGCGCGTACCCGCACGCGCCGCCCCACCATCTCGATCACCTCGGCGTTTCGCATGCCGGCGGCTATCGCGACGCGCTCGGGTCCGCAGGGTAGGAGACGCCCCGTGACCGAACCCTGGGAACCGCCCGCGCTGCTCGACCATCCCAGCGGCGACCGCGTGCGCGGTGCGTTGCAGGGAAGCTTGCTGTTCGATCAGCCCGCCCATCGCGCGACGCGGGACGCCGTGCGGTCCTTCGTCGACCCCTCCTGGGGCGGGGGGGCATCCCCCCGCAACGCCCCCCGGGTGGCGCTGGAGATCGGGTTCGACCACGGCATGCGCATCCTCGACCACGCCCGCCGCTTCCCGGACGTGCGGTGGCTCGGCCTGGAGATCCGCGAGGCGCGGGTGCTCGCCGCCGCGCCGCATGCGCCGGAAAACTGCATGCTCGTGCGCGCGGACGCCCGCACGGTGCTGGCGGCGGTCCTGCCGGACGCCTGCCTCGACGCCGCCTACATCCTCTTTCCCACGCCCACGCGCAACCCGCGTCACCTCCTGCTCACGCCGGCCCTCGTGGCGGACCTCGCGCGGGTGTTGCGGCCGGGCGGCGTCGTCCACCTCGCCACCGACGTCGAGGGCTATTTCCGCTGGGCGTGCGCTTGCTTCGCGTCGTGGACCGCGGTCGAGGGGCCGCCCTGGTACGGGCCGGTGCTGTCGCGACGCGAACGGGTCTGCAAGCGCGATGGCCTGCCCGTGCATCGCGGAACGTGGGCCTCGCCACCGGGCGTGCCGGCGCCGGCCGGATAACCGCGAGGACGGAGGGAGCATGCGGATCCTCGTCACCGGTGCGTCGAGCTTCGTGGGAAGCTGGTTCTGCTCGGTCGCCGCGCGCGCCGGCCACACCGTGCTCGGCCTGTGGCACACCACGCCGCTGCTGTTGCCCGAGGTGATCCCGGTCACGAGCGACCTCACGGCGTTCCGCCCCGTGAACGTCGATGTGGTCGTTCACCTCGCCGCGAAGGTCATGTCGGAGGATGCGCAGGCACGGAACCGCGCGATGATGGACGCCGTGCTCGGCTGGGGGCTCCCGACCGTGTACGGCTCGAGCACCGTCGTGCACTGGGACACCGACGCGGCGTACGCCCGATCCCGCCGTGAGGACGAGGCGCGCCTGCGTGCGGGACGCGCGCCATGGATCATCCTGCGGCCATGCGCGCCCTATGGCCCGGTCCACCCGACACACCGCCCGCGACACGTGGAGAGCTTCCACCGCCTGGCGCGGCTCGCCCGCCGTCTCCCGGTCGTGCCGGTCGTCGGAAGCCCCGACGTGCGGCGTCAGCCCGTCCACGTCGAGGACTTCGCGGCCGCTGCCCTCGCGCTCGTGGGACGCGACACGTGGAACGTCGCGTTCGACGCAGGGGGGCCGGAGGCCCTCACCATGCGGGACATCGTGTCGGCGCTCGCGGGCACGCGCCGTCGGGTCGTCGGCGTGCCGGCCGATGTCGCCGCGCGCGCCGCCGGGCGCATGGGCGGATTCCAGCCCGAACTGCTGCGCGCCTTCGCGACGGATGACGTGGTCGATTGCACGCCGCTCGCGCGGGCGAGCGGGGTGACGCCGCGACCGTTCTCCCCCGTCGGAGTCTAGCGTCCGGACCGTATGCTGGAACTTTTCCGAGCGCGGCTCTTGACACGACACCCCCCGAGGCGCATAAGCGCGCCTGTACGGCCATGGCCGCGGGAGTACCCATGAAGCGTTCGCCCTGGAACCTCGTCTTCATCGCAGCGTCGTTGGCGGGTTTCGCCTTCGCGAGCGTGTCGACCCACGATTTCGTGCAGCACCTGGACCGTCAGGTGCACAGCATCACCTGTTCGTTCCTCCCCGGTCTCGCGACCCCCGCCATGGGCGAGAGCGGGTGCCAGGTCACCCTGATGAGCCCGTACTCCTCGGTGTTCCGGACCTGGCTCTGGGGCGGTCTGCCGATCTCCCTGCCCGCGATGGCGGTCTTCGCCTTCCTGGCCTTCCGCGGCATCGACCTTCTGGTCAACCAGGCGCCCACCGCGCGCGCGCCGCGCGTGTTCCTCGTCGCGGCCGCGGCGCTTCCCGCCGTGACGTCCCTCGTGATGGGCTACATCGCGATGAACGTGCTCGATGCCGCGTGCAAGCTGTGCATCGGCATCTACGTCTCCAGCTTCGTCGCCCTCGTCGCGGCGGTGCTCGAGTGGCGCACCGCGCCGTCGGCCGCCGCCCTCGGTCAGGAGCCGGAGGGGGAGGATGCGAATCCTGCCCGCTCGCACGCGGTCAGCGTCGGCCAGGGCGTCGGTTTCGTCCTCATTCCGACGCTGCTCTACGGGATCATCGCTCCGGATCAGACCGAGATCGTGCAGTCCTGCGGCGAGCTTGCCGGCTTAGAAGCCCCGGCCGGCGTCATGGTCCCGCTGGACCAGAACGCGGGCGCCAAGGCCGCCGTGGAGGTGCTCGACCCCATGTGTCCGGCCTGCCGCGCGTTCGAGGGTCGCCTGGAGGCGTCCGGCCTCGGCCCGCAGGTGAATCGCAGCATGGTGCTGTTCCCGCTGGACCACTGCAACTGGAACGTGGGCCAGGCGCTCCACCCCGGCGCGTGCGTGGTGAGCGAGGCGGTCCTGTGTGCCGGCGATCGCGCCCGGGATGTGCTGAGCTGGTCCTACGCCCATCAGGCGGAGATCAAGGACGTCGCCACCGCGGCGGCCGGCCCCGAGAAGGAGGGCGAGCCCGCGAAGGAGCGCAACGCGCGCGTCGATGCCGCCGTCACCGACCATGTCTCCAAGGCGTTCCCGGACCTGAAGGCCTGCATCGGCACGCCAGCCGTCAAGAAGAAGCTCGGCGACGCGCTTCGCTGGGCCTCCCGCAGCCAGCTCCCGGTGACCACGCCGCAACTCTACATCGAGGGCCGCAAGCTCTGTGACGAGGACACCGACCTCGGCATGGACTTCGCGCTCTCCCGCCTGCTCTCGTCCGCTGCAGCCACGCCCTCCAAGGAGGCGACGCCATGAAGTTCGGTCTCCACGTCGGGATCGCGGGGGCCTCCCTGCTCGTCCCCTCCGCGCTCGTGTCCATCTGGGTCGGGGGCGCCGCCGCCCGCCTCGCGGAAGCGAAGGAAGCCCCCACCGAGAAGCCGGCGGTCGCCACGGCCGCGATGGCGGACGAGGGGTACTGCAGCGCCGACCTGAAGAAGGTGCTCCGTCGCGTCCTTCAGAGCTGCGGTCTCGTGGCCGGCGGCCGCGGGTGCCAGCCGCTCGAGGCGAAGAACGTGGCCGCGATGGCGGGGGATGACTTCAACGCGCTCTTCATGCCGCTCGCCGATCGCGCCGCGATTCTGCAGTTCGACAAGGAGAGCGCGGAGCTGGATCCGGGCGACCTCGCGCTGCTCGACGCCACGTTCGCCGACCAGCGCGGTGGCAGCTATTTCTTCGTGGTCTCGCGCGCCTCGCCGGACGGGTCCGCGGAGTTCAACCGTGACCTGTCGCAGAAGCGCGGGGACGCGGTGCTGTCGCACCTCCGCCAGAAGTTCGCCGATCCGAACAACCCCACCGCGTTCAACGGTGAGCTCGACCAGCAGGTCGGGCTGCTGTGGCTCGGCGAGGAGGTCGCGCAGCTCGACTCCCAGTTCTGCGGCTGGAAGCGCTCGGGTGCCATGGACGCCGCCGCGGCGCCTGCCGACGGCACGGCGTCGACGGCCGCCCCCGGTGAGCCCGCCTCCGCTGCCCCCGCGTGCGCGGCCGAGGAGCTCAACCGGAGCGCCTTCATCGCCTGGATCGACTGCCGCCTGTGAGGTGCTCCGTGTTGCTGTTCGCCCTGCTCGGCTGTGGGGGTGGCGCCCCGGCGGCCGCTCCGGCCCCTGCCGGACGCGTGGACGTGGTGGCCGCAGCCCCCGCCAAGGCCGTGGACCTGTCGGTGTGGTGCGACTCCCGCACGACCGGCGCCGACGCGCCGACGCTCGTGCTCCCCGAGCTGGACGGACCGCCGGTGGCCAGCGGCACCGGGTGGACCTGGGTCAACGTGTGGGCCACCTGGTGCGGCCCGTGTGTCGCGGAGATGCCCATGATCCGCGCGTGGCAGGGTCGCCTCTCCAAGGAGGGCCTCGACGTCAACCTGCAGTTCCTGTCGGTGGACGAGAAGGCGGAGACCCTCGCGACGTGGAAGGCGTCGCACCCGGACGCCCCGCCCACGATGCGGGTGAAGGAGTACGCCAAGGTCGCGCCGTGGCTGACCTCGGTGGGCTCGGACGGCAGCACCGTGCCGGTCCAGGTGCTCGCGGACCCGGAAGGCAAGGTGCGTTGCGTGCGAAGCGGCGCCCTCGAGAAGGACCACTACGAGGCGATCCGGGCGGTCATCCGGGGTGGCTGAACGGTCGGCGTGGGGTGCGGTCTCGGTCCTTGCGGTCTCGCTCGTCGCGTGCCGTGGGCAGGACGTCGAGGACGGCGATGCCGTCGTGCCGGTGGTCATTCCCGATGGTTGCGCGCCCCTTGAGGCGGCGGAGGGGTCGCTCGTGCGCGCCTCGCCGGGGGACGATCTCCCGTCGCTGCTCGCGGACGCCACACCGGGCACCACCGTGCTGCTCGCGGACGGGACCTACGATCTCTCCGGTGGAGACGCCGTGGGAACCCTCCGCTGGTCGGCCGACCATGTGCGGCTGCGGGGCGAGAGCGGCGACCCGTCGCGGGTGGTGCTCGACGCGCGCGCCGACACGGACACCCTCGTGTCCATCCTCGGCGACGGGGCGCTGGTGGCCGACCTGACGCTCACCCGGTCCTTCGGAAGCGGCGTCGACATCCGCGGTGCGCAGGGCACGACCCTCTACCGGGTGATTCTCGAGGATGCCGGAGAGCACGCGATCCTCGCCGCGCCTGCGGATGGACGGGGCGCGGACGGAGGCGTCGCGCGCTGCATCGTGGAGCGCCGGGTCGGCGGGTGCGGCACCGGCGTGGCGCTGCGCCAGACCGACGGCTGGACGATCGCGGAGTCGGAGTTCGATCACGGCTCCTGTGACCAGCCGGCGATCCGTGCGTGGTCTGGCGCCCGCGGCACGCGCGTGGAGCGCAACGTCATCCGCGCGCGGGACGTCGCGATGCGGATCGGGGACGTGTCCTACGACGAGGGCGAGGAACGCGTCTACCCGGACGCCGCGTGCGACGGCGGCATGATCGGGCACTACGGCGGCATCGTGCGGGACAACCTCGTCGTCGGGGCGCTGCGCGTCGAGAACGTGTGCGGCACGCGCCTCTCCCACAACACCGTGTGGAACGGCACGCTCAGCTGGAGCTTCGCGGACGGGCTGGCGCTCGTCAACAACCTCGCGGACACCCAGGACGGGGGCGGCGCCGCGCGCAATGACGGGGGACGTGCACCGCAGGCATCGGACTTCGTGGACCCCGACGGGGGGGACCTGCACCTCGCGGCAGGGGCCGCCGCACGCGGTGCCGGCGTGGCGCTCGAGGCCGGCTTTGACGACGTCGACGTGGACGGCGATCCGCGGGACCGGGCCGCCCCCGCGGTGGGTGCCGACGAGCCCTGACGGTCGCTACGCGACGCGGACGTCGACGGGGACCGCGCGTCCGTACACCAGGGTCCGTACGTCGAGGAGCGAGGCGATCAGGACTTCGGGCCGCTCGCCGCGGAGCCGGGTCGGCGTGCGGATGTCGTGGCTGGGGCGGGGGGTTCCACCCCCCGCAACGCCCCCCGCGGTGCCGGGGTGATCGTCGTGCACGAGCACGGTGCCGTCGAGGCGATCGAGCGTCTGGAACAGGCGCGCTGCACTGCGGGTGAACACACCGACGGCGTGGGGGCTGCCGGCGTCGCGGCCGAGCAGGGCCAGGGCCTCCTCGGTCGAACGCACCGGATGGAGCACCACCGCGGGACCCGATGCGCCGTGCACCTCGGGACGCAGTTCCGCTTCCAGCAGGACCGGGAGCCGCGTCCGGGCACCGACCGGCGCGTCCGGGGCGCACCCCTGCGCCACGGCCCGTGCGCCCACGCCGAGCGCGGCATGCAGCCAGCTGTCATACCGGGCGGCGCGCCAGGGATCGGCCATCGGGCCACAGACGGTCCCCGGGAGCGACGGGTCCCGTGGCTGCAGGCCGGCGATCGCGGCTGCCAGCGCGTCGCGGGCGGGCACGAGCCGGTCGCGCGGCACGAGGATCCGTTGGATGCCGGCGGATGCCTGACCCGCCCAGCTCCACGCGCGGGCGGCGATCCGTGCGGCGGCATCGACGACATCGGCGTCCGGGCCGAGGAGCACGTCGTGCTGCTCGCCGGGCTCCACCACCACCTCGCGACGTCCCGTGCGCGCGCGTGACACGAGCCGTCCGCCGCGTCCCACGAGCAGCGTCGCGAAGCGTCGGTCGGTCACCAGGGCGTCCAGCACGTCCGAGCGGCACGGGAGCACGCTGACGGCACGGGCCAGCGCCCCGGTGCCCTCGGTGGCCCCGAGCGCCGCACCGAGCAGGAGTGCGGCCCCGGGCGCGTGCGCGGGAACGGCGGCCACCGCGGGGCATCCCGCCGCCAGGCAGGCACCCAGCCGCAGCGCCAACGAGGCGAGGGGTGCCTGCGGCGTGGGCATGGCGAACACCGGGCCCCGCGGCACGCCGCGGCGAAGGACGCGCGCGGGTGCCACCGGGTCGTCCCAGGCCCCGCCCGTCGCCTGCGGATCGAGCGACGCCGCAGCGTCGGCGCACGCGCGTACGATGGCCACGGCCTCGGCGGCTTCCATGCGGGCGTGGTCGATCGGCATGCCCACCTCGTCGACGAGCGCGCGCACGAGCGCGACGGCGTCGGCGTCGAGCCGCCGCGCCGCGGCGGCGAGGTGTGCCGCGCGGGTGCGCGGGGTCGTGCGGCGCAGGACCACCGCTTCGTGGACGGCGGCGGCGACGGCGCGGTCCGCGTGCTCCATGCCCGCCCGCGATACGTCGTGAACGGGCTGTCCGTCCCACGGGCGGACCACCGGGGCAAGGAGGGGTGTGTGCGTGGGGGTGCCGGCGAGGAGGAGCGGAAGGGCGTCGTGCATGCGGCCACCCTAGGCCGCGAATCTGAAAAAGTAAAGTTCAAGCTGGATAATGTTGTCGGAAGAATGGCGCCGACGCCGTCCGGCGCGCTTCATCTCGGCAACGCCCTGGCGTTCGGAGCCGCCTGGCTCAGCGCGCGCGCGGCGGGTGGCCGCCTCCTCCTGCGCATGGAGGACCTCGACCGGGGCCGGTCGCGCCCGGACGTGGAGCGGGAGCAGCGGGCGGACCTTCGGTGGCTGGGCCTGGACTGGGACGCCGAGACCCCGCGGCAGTCCGGCCGCCGCTACACCCTCGACGGCATCGACGCCTACCGGTGCGATTGCCCCCGCGCGGCACGACGGGAAGGTCCGTGCGCCTGCCGGGAGGCGTCCCGCGTCGCCGGGGCCTGGCGGTTGCGTACGCCGCGTCGGGAGGTTTCCTGGATCGACCGCGCCCGGGGGGTCGTGCGGGCCGTTCCGACCGAGGACCCGGTGCTCGTGCGGGCGGACGGCGAGCCGGGCTATCCGCTCGCCGTCGTGATCGACGACGCCCGCGACGGGGTCACCGAGGTGGTCCGGGGCGCCGATCTGGTGGACGCGACCGCGTCGCAGGTCATCCTGCACGGCATGCTGGGACTGTCGGTGCCGACGTACCTCCACGTGCCGCTGGTCCTCGGCCCTGATGGTCGAAAGCTGGGAAAGAGCCACGGCAGCACGGGCATCGCGGCGCTGCGTCACGCCGGGTGGCGCCCCGAGGACGTGTGGGCCACGCTGCTGCCGCAGCTCGGGATCGACGGTGCGGTACGTCTCGACGAGGCTGTCGCGGGCTTCGACGCCACGGGGATCCCTCCAGGGCCGGTCCGTGTCGACGCGGACGGTCGGGTGACGGGTTAGGGCGCCCGCGCGAGGAATCCGTCATGGCGCGCGACTTCGAAACGGCTCTCGTGGTGGGTGCCAGCTCCGGCATCGGGGAACAGTTGGTCCGGCAGCTCGTCGCGCGGGGCGCGCGGGTGGCCGCGGTCGCCCGCCGCGAGGCGGAGCTGCGGCGTCTGGCGGAGGAGCTCGGGGAGCGGGTGCGGGTGTACGTGCACGACGTCCGTGCCTTCGACGAGGCGCCGGCGCTCTTCGACCGCATCGCGGAGGACCTCGGGAGCCTCGACCTCGTCGTATACAACGCTGGCGTGATGCCCTCCATCGAGGAGCACGAGGTGGACTTCGACAAGGACCGGCAGATGGTCGAGGTGAACCTTCTCGGCGCAATGCGCTGGCTCGGCCTTGCCGGGGCCTGGATGGAGGCGCGCGGCGCGGGCACGCTCGCGGGCATCAGCAGCGTCGCCGGCGACCGCGGACGTCGCGGGAACCCTGGCTACCACACGTCCAAGGCGGCGCTCACGACGTATCTGGAGAGCCTGCGCAACCGCCTGTCGCGCTACGGCGTCACCGTCGTCACCATCAAGCCCGGCCCGGTGGAGACCGACATGACGCGCGGCATGAAGCTGCCGCTGCTCATCCCCGCCGAGCAGTGCGCCCGGGAGGCGCTCGCCCACATGCGCGCCGGTGCCGTGGAGGCCTACGTGCCTGCGACCTGGGCCCCGATCATGACGGTGATCCGCATGGTGCCCTCCGTGGTCTTCCGTCGGACGAACATCTGATGGCCGCCCGTCCGCTCGGCCTCGCGCCGCGCAAGGTGTTCGACGGGTACGGGTTCGTGGTGCGTGCCGCCTCGCCGACCGTGCGGCCCCGCGATGCGGCCGAGGTCGCCGAGGTCTTCCGCCGCGCCAGCACGGAGGGCATCCCGGTGGGCCTACGGGCGAACGGGCGCAGCTACGGCGACGCGTCGTTGAACACGCGCGGCGTCGTGCTGGACGTGATGGGCATGAACCGGATCCTGTCCTTGGACAGCGAGCGTGGGATCGTGGAGGTGGAGCCCGGCGTCACCATCGGCGACCTGTGGCGTCACGTGCTGCCGCACGGCTGGTGGCCGACGGTGGTGCCGGGGACGATGCACGCGACCCTCGCCGGGTGCGCCGCGATGAACGTGCACGGCAAGAATCACTACAAGGTCGGCGGCACCGGGGACAGCATCCTCGACGCGGATCTCGTCACCCCGGACGGCGTGGTGCGTCGGATCTCCCGCGAGGACGATCCGGCGCTGTTCCGCGCGGCGGTGGGCAGCTTCGGCACGCTCGGCGCCTTCACGCGCATCCGCCTGCAGCTCAAGCGCATCGGCTCCGGGCGCATGCGCGTCTGGCAGATCCCCGCGCCGTCGCTGGACGCGCAGTTCGAGGTGTTCGACCGCCACACGGGCGACAGCGACTACCTCGTGAGCTGGGTGGACTGCATCGCGGGCGGGAGCGGCCTGGGGCGCGGCCAGGCGCATCGCGCGGTGTACCTCCACGGCGACGAGGACCCGGATGGCGCCGCCATGTTGGCGCCGGAGCGGCAGGATCTGCCGGGGCACATCCTCGGCGTGCCCAAGGCGCTGGTGCCGAAGATCCTGCGGCTCTTCAGCTTCAACGCGGGCATGGGGCTGCTCAACACCGGCAAGTACCTCGCGTCGGCGATGGGGCCGCGCGCGCCGTACCTGCAGGCGCACGTCGCGTTCCAGTTCCTGCTGGACTACGTGCCGGGCTTTCGCAGCGCCTACGAGCCGGGCGGGTTCATCCAGTACCAGCCCTTCCTGCCGAAGGAGACGGCGCGTGAGACGCTGCGCACGATCCTGGCGCGGACGCAGGCCGCGGGCCTCGTGAGCTACCTCGGGGTGCTCAAGCGCCACCGGCCCGACGACTTTCTCCTGTCGCACGCGCTCGATGGCTACAGCCTCGCCATGGACTTCCCCGTGACGGCCTCCAACCGCGCGGACCTGTTCCGGCTGTGCCACGACCTCAACGACCTCGTGTGCGAGGCGGGCGGGCGTTTCTACCCCGCCAAGGACCTGACCATGCGGCCGCAGGACTTCGGCCGCGCGTGGGGTCAGGACCGCCTCGCCACGCTCGCGTCCCTCCGAGCGCGCGTGGACCCCGAGGGCGTGCTGCGCACCGACCTCGCGGCGCGGGTGGGCGCGCTCGCCGTCGGCTAGCGACGGAGGTCGCTGCGGCGATCGCGGAGCGGCGGGAACGCGGCCCGGGCGGACGTCACGCCGGAGGCGTCCACGTCCAGGACCAGGAGGGCCTCCTGCTCCGCCGCCTCGGCGTGCACCTCGCCCCAGGGGTCGATGAGCGCGCTGTCGCCGCGGTATGCGAGGCCATCCCCGGTGCCGACGCGGTTGACACCCGCGACCCATGCCTGGTTCTCCACGGCGCGGGCCCGCAGCAGCAGGCGCCAGTGGGCCGCGCGACGCTCCGGCCAGCTGGCGATGACCACGAACAGGTCGGTGTCGTCGGCCGCGAGGCGGAACGGCTCGGGGAAGCGCAGGTCGTAGCAGATGAGGGGCGTCACCCGCACGCCGTCGATGTTCCAGGTGACGATGCGGTCGCCGGACCGGTAATGCGCGTTCTCCGCGGAGAAGGAGAACAGGTGGGTCTTCGCGTAGCGCTCCGTGCCGCCGTCCGGTCGCACCAGCATCGCGACGTTGAGGGGTCGGGCGCGGTCCGGGGGAGGCGTTGCGGAGGGGGTGTCCCCCTCCGCCCCAGGAGCCGGCACTTCCGGTACCCCGAGGATCAGCGCGACGTCGTGCCGCGCGGCGACCTCCCGCGCCCAGGCGGCGGTGGGACCGTCGTGGGGATCGGCCTGCGCCGCGTCCATCGTGAACCCCACGGCGAACATCTCCGGGAGGACGACGAGGCGTGCCCCCCGGGACGCGGCCCGCGCGACGAGCGCTTCGGCCCGCGCGAGGTTCCCGGGGCGGTCGTGCCAGGCGACGTCCACCTGGGCGAGGGCGATTCGGAGCGTGCTCATGCGGGTCTCCGGGCCCGCCAGTCGCGCAGGCGGGCGAGCGCGGCGTCGAGGGTCTCGGGGCGCTTGCAGAACGCCACGCGCACGTAGTCGTGGCCGAGGGCGGGATCGAGGTGGAAGGCGCTCGGCGGGATGACGGCGACGCCGGCGTGGGTGAGCAGGTGGTCCACCATCGCCCGGTCATCCATGCCGAAGTCCCGGATGCCCGCGCAGATGAAGTAGGTGCCCGCAGGCGGCTCCACCTCGAAGCCGAGCGACGCGAGTCCCGACGCCAGCAGGTCACGACGGGCGCGGAACGCGCTCCGAAGGCCGTCGTAGTAGTCCGGCGCCGCCTGGAGCGCGGTCACGGCCGCGTGCTGCAGCGGGGTGGCGGTGGAGAAGGTGAGGAACTGGTGCACCGCGCGCAGGGCGCGCGTGAGCGGCGACGGCGCGACGGCCCAACCGATCTTCCAACCGGTGAGAGAGAAGGTCTTGCCGAGGCTGGACACGGTCACGGTGCGCTCCGCCATGCCCGGCATCGTCGCGATGGAGATGTGTTCGCCCTCGTAGACGAGCTCCTCGTAGACTTCGTCGGAGATGCAAAGCACATCGTGGCGCACGCACGCTTCCGCCACGGCGGCGAGCGTGGTGCGGTCGAGCACCGCGCCCGTGGGGTTGTGCGGGGTGTTGAGCAGCAGGGCGCGCGGCTTGCGCGCCATCGCGGCATGCAGCGCGTCCAGGTCCAGCGCCCACCCGCCGGCCGCGCCCCGGGCGGGGCGGAGCGTCACGGGGAGGGGTCGGGCGCCGGCCATGCGCAGGCTGCCGAGGTAGCTGTCGTAGGCGGGTTCGATGACGACGACCTCGTCGCCGTGTTCGCAGAGGCCGAGAACCGCGGCGGCGAGCGCCTCCGTCGCGCCGCTCGTGACGGTGACCTCGGCGTGCGGGTCGCAGGCCATGCCGCGCGCGTGGCAGCGCGCCGCGATCGCTTCGTTCAGCGCGGGGAGCCCGTGGGTGCGGGCATATTGCCCGTGTCCCTCGGCGATGGCCCGGCGTGCGGCCTCGCGCACGAAGTCGGGACCGTCGAAGTCGGGAAACCCCTGCGCCAGGTTGATGGCGCCGACCTGCGACGCCCGCGCGGAGACCTCCGCGAACACGGAGGGGCCGAAGCCGGCCATGCGGTTGCCTTCGGGCATGGACGGACCCTAGCCCGTCGCGGTAGGAGCGGCCCGTGGCGACCTCCCACGACGACTGGACCGCGCTCCTGCTCCCCGTGCTGGACGACCCCGGCCGGGAGGCCGAGATCGTGCGGCGTCACGGCGCCGTGCGCTCCGTGCTCGTGTGCGACTTCACCGGCATGACCACCCGCAGCGCGCGCGACGGCATCGTCTACGCGCTCGCCCTGTGCGCGGCGGCGCGCCGTGCCCTCGAGCCGGTGCTTGCGGGCCACCGCGGCGAGCTCGTGACCTCCGAGGCCGACACGATCTTCGTCCTGTTCGAGGCGCCCGCGGACGCGGTCCACGCCGCGCTCGACGCCCAGCGGGCGCTCGCAGCGTTCAACCAGGGGCGGGACGGCCACGTGGGCGACGGATCCCGTCGCGACCCGATCCACGCGAGCATCGGCCTCGGGCACGGGGAGATGCTCCTGCTGCCCGGCCGCGACGTCTTCGGCGCGGAGGTCAACCACGCCTTCGTGCTGGGCGAGGACGTCGCGCGACCCCGCGAGACTCTCGCCACCGAGGCCTTCCTCGCGGCGCTGGGAACGCCCCCCGACGGCGTCGGCGTGTTCCGCGCGCCGGAGGAACGTGCGGCCGAGGCGGGCTTCGGGTTCCACGTCCTCGCGGACTACCGCGGCTAGCGTCGCCCGGGCGCTAGGACTCCTCGGGCAACTCCCAGCCGCTCAGGTAGCCGTCGCCGACGCGCTCCACGAGCCGCGCGAACAGCGGCGACGTGCCCAGCGTGGCGCTGTCGCCCACGCCGATGAACAGGGAGCGCGCGCGGCTGAGCGTCACGTTCAGCCGGCGGGCGTCGGCCACGAAGCCGAGCTCGCCGTCGGGGTTGGAGCGCGTGAAGCTCGCAAGCAGCACGTCGACCTCGCGGCCCTGGAACGCGTTCACCGTCGCGACCTCGAGCTCGGGCAGCACCTGTCGGAGCTGGGCCACCTGCGCGCGGTACGGTGCCACGACGCCGACCTGGTCCGGACGGACCCCCGCGTCGCGCAGCTCGCGCCAGATCCGCGCAAGCAGCGACGCCTCGCCGAGGTTGTAGACGCTCCCGTGTGCGTCCCGGGCCTCGTCGTGGCCCATGCCTGCGGTGTCCACGAAGCGTGCCGGATGGGTGTTCCAGGGGCTCTCCACCGGCAGGGACCGCGTGGCGACGTGGGCGGCCGCCGTGAGGCGTCCGCCGTAGGTCGGCTGGATGAGCGCCATCAGGGTCCCGTGCATCCTTCGCTGCTCGGTGAGCATCGGGAAGGGGAAGCCCTCCGCGACGAGGCGCTGCAAGAGGCTCGTCTCCAGGGTGGGGTCGCGTCCGACGACGACCGGCCCGAGCTGGTGGGGGTCGCCCGCCATCAGCACGCGCCGCACGCGCCCCACGAGCCCCCACGCGGCGGGCTCGGAGACCTGTCCCGCCTCGTCGAGGAGGGCGGTGCGCACGTCCGGGAGGTCCTCGCCGCGCGTGAGCAGGGTCCCGAGGGTCATGGCGAGCACGTCCGCGCCCTGCAGGATCTCGCGCTTGGCGGCGGACCATTCCTCGCGGATGGCCGCACGCACCTCGTGGAGCGCGTCTCCCGTGGCGCGCGTGGCGTCGCGCGTGAGCCGCTGGATGACGGCCGCGCGGGCGCCGTGGAGGATGCGGTGTTCCAGCGTGAGCGCACGGACGTCGCCGCCGATGCGTGCGCTGACTCCGATGCGGACGACGTCCAGCCCGGCGGCGCCCGCCCGTAGCGCGAGGTGGTCCACGGCGGCGTTGCTGTCCGCCAGCGCCCACGGCTTCTCGCCGAGATCCTTGAGCGCCCGCAGCATGGCCACGAGCACCTCGGTCTTGCCGGTGCCGGGCGGGCCGTGGAGCAGGCCGATCTCGGTCGCCCCGAGCGCCAGGGCGGCCGCAGCGCGCTGGTCGGGGTGAAGCCGCGCGAGCTCCGGGTGGTCCAGCGGGTCCGGAGGGTACGGCAATTCCATGCCGAGCAGCAGCTTGGCGAGCGCCTTCGGCTTCTCGGCCGCGCGGAGCATCGCCGCGCGTTGCCGTGCGTGGACGGACGGGTCGAGCCGCCGGCTGACCGCCCATGGCCCGGCGCCGTCCGGCTCACCCTCGAGGCGCACCTCGACGGACGAGGGGTCCACGCCCTCGATCCATCCCGCGATGCCGTCGTCGGGACGACCGACGGGTGCCAGCACGACGGGATCCCCGGGCTGGAAGGCCTCCCCGAGATCACGGCCACGCAGCAGGGCGTTCAGCCGGCCGCGCGAACGGTGTTCGGTGCTGACGAGGTCGAGCGGGTACAGGGTGAAACCCGCAGCCGCGCGCGCGGGGAGGGGAAGCGCGCGGTTGCGCGCGTGCTCGTCGCTGCGCGCCCGCCATTCACGGTCGAGTGCGTCGGAGAGCGCGGTGAGATGGGGATGCATGGGCAGCGCAACCTAGGCGCCCGGCACCGGCGCGGCAAGACACGTACGGCCGCGGGGCCGCAGGCGGCTACGGCTTCGCGGGCGCGGTGGTCGCCGGTGGCGCGGCGGGGGGCGTCGCGGGCTCGACGGGCGCGGCCGGGGCGGGTGCGGCCGGGGCGGGCGCAGCCGACTGGACGGGCACGACGGCGGACTGGAAGCCGGACGTGTCGAGCTGGACATCCTCCGCCATCACCGCGCTGACCTCCCACACATCCGAATCGGGCGTGGGCCCGGCGCTGCTGCGCACCTTGCTCGTCTCGTAATTGGTGAGCACGAGCTGCGGACGGGTGACGAGCTTGTTGCGGGAGACGGGGCCCCGGTAGATCTCCACGTCGACCTTGCACACGGTGCCCTGCAGGTTCGCCGAGACGAGCGCCGTGTACTTCTGCTTCGAGGGCTTCTTCGGGTTCGTGATGGGAAGCGGGAACTTCGTCAGCACGGTGTCGGTGCTGACCGACGTCGTCACGGTCCCCACGTGGCCCTCGGGCGACGTGACGGACAGGCGGAGTTCCATGGCGGCGGCGAGGGAGACGAGGGCGAGCAGCATGTGGCAAGGATAGCGCACTTCGTGCCGGAGTGCCGCCCCCGTTGACGCTGCCGTCCCTTCCCGTCGATGCGGTCATCCCCGAGCTGCGCACGCTGCTCGACGCCCACGGCGCGGTCGTCCTGGAGGCGCCGCCCGGCACCGGCAAGACGACTCGCGTGCCGCCGGCGCTGCTCGACATGGTGCCGGGGCAGGTGTGGGTGCTGGAGCCGCGACGGATCGCCGCGCGTGCGTCCGCGGCGCGGGTCGCGGCGGAGCGGGGCGAGCCCATCGGCGCCACCGTCGGGTATGCCGTGCGTCTGGAGCGTCGCGCCGGGCCACGGACCCGCCTGCTGTACGTGACCGAGGCGCTCCTGGCGCACCGTGCCGCGGAGGATCCGGACCTCGCCGGCATCGACGCGGTGGTCCTCGACGAGTTCCACGAGCGCGGCATCCACGCCGACGTGGCGCTGGCGCTGGTGCGCGCCCTTCGTGCGCGCCGCCCCGACCTGCGCGTCGTGGTGATGAGCGCCACGCTGGACGGGTCCGCCCTGGAACGTGCGCTCGGATGGCCGCGCCTGACGGTGGAGGCGGTGCGTCATCCGGTCGAGATCCAGCACGTGGCGCGGGCCGATGCGCGGCCATTGGAGGTGCGGGTGGCAGACGCCGTGCGGGCGTGCGCCCACCGCGGCGACATCCTCGTGTTCCTCCCGGGCGCGGGAGAGATCGCCCGTTGCGTCGAGGTGCTGGGTCGCATCGATCGGCTCGTGGTGCCGCTCCACGGCGAGCTGGACCCCGACACGCAGGCGCGCGCGCTCCAGTCCGCGGATCGGCCGCGGGTGGTGCTCTCCACGAACGTGGCCGAGACCAGCGTCACGGTCGAGGGCGTCGACACGGTCGTCGACACCGGCCTGGCGCGCGTGTCCGCGTGGGATCCGTGGACGGGCATGGGCACGCTGGCGGTGCAGCCCATCCCCCGCGCGTCCGCGGACCAGCGCGCGGGCCGCGCCGGGCGCCTCGGCCCCGGGTTGTGCCTGCGGCTCTACCCCGCGAGCGAGCCCCGACCCGCGTTCGGGACCCCGGAGCTCCAGCGGGCGGACCTGTCCGGCACGGTGCTCGATCTCGCGTGCATGGGCGTGACGGGTCGCGAGGAACTGCCCTGGCTGGAGCCGCCGCCTGCACGCGCCTGGGACTCCGCCGTCGCGCTCCTGCGGCGACTGGGCGCGCTCGACGGCACGGGCGCCGTCACCCCGCTCGGGCGCGCGATGGGTCGTCTGCCGCTGCATCCGCGTGCGGCGCGCATGGTGCTGGAGGGCGTGGCGCAGGGGGTGGCGGGACCCGTGACGACCCTGGCGGCCTGGATGGACGCGCGGCGCCGTGGCGTCGAGACCGTCGACCCCGTCGCGCTGGCGCTCGACGGCGCAGGGGGGCTCGCGCGGGAACGCCGCAACCTGGAGGGGCAGCTGCCGCGCGGGCCGGTGCCGCCGCCGGCCGGCGCCGAGCGCACCGGCGCGCCGGAGGAGGCCGTCGCGCGCGCGCTGTACGTCGCGTTTCCGGACCGCGTCGGCCGCCGTCGCGGCAGTGTGGTGGTGCTCGCGGAGGGTGGCCGCGCCGAGCTCGACCGCGGCTTTCCGGGCGGGGACGGCATCGTGCTGGTCACGGAGGCCGAGCGGATCGAGGGGCGTGTGCGCGCGCGCGCCTGCGCCGCGATCCCCGAGGCGTGGCTGCTCTCCGACGCCGAGCTGCGCACCGAGATGGTCTGGACCGGCACGCGCGTGGAGGTCACCGAGGCGCTGTGCGTCGGTGCCGTCGTGCTCGAGGCCACGCCGATGCCCGGCGACCCCGGGGCCGTGGCGGCCTTCCTGCACGCCCACGCCCGTGACGTCGCGCACCGTTGGTTTCCGGATTTCGAGCAGGCCGAGGCGATGGTCCGTCGCGTCGCGTGGCTGCGTCGTTCGATGCCGGAGGTTCCGGCCCTCGACGTGGACGCGCTGGTGCGGGCGGGGTGCGAGGGGTGCCGTTCGCTGGAGGATCTGCGCGCGGTCTCCCTCGTGGCGGTGGCCCGCGACCTTCTCGGGGACATGGGCGCGCGGCTCGACCGTGTCGCCCCGGTCACGGTGGACCTCCCGGGCCGCGCGCGGGTCCCGGTGACGTACCCCGAGGACGGCGGGGATCCGTGCGTCGCCTCCCGCATGCAGGACTTCTTCGGGCTTCGCGAGGGTCCGCGCGGCGGCGACGGTCGTCCGCTGGTGCTGCACCTGCTCGCGCCCAACCGGCGTCCGGTGCAGGTCACCACCGACTTGCACGGGTTCTGGGAGCGGCACTGGCCGTCCATCCGCAAGGAGCTGATGCGGCGCTACCCGCGCCACCGTTGGCCCGAGGATCCGCGCGCGCTCTATGTCGACGACGGGGAACCGTAGGCCTCGCGCATCACGCCCGCCAGCCGCTCCAGCGCCGGCGCCAGCGGCGAGTGGGTGCGCCAGGCCAGCACGAGGGTACGGAACGGCGCCGGCGCGGCGAGCGGGCGCACGACCAGATCGGCCCTGCGGACCTCGGTGTCGACGGCGAGGCGCGGCAGCAGGGTGATTCCCGCGCCGCTGGCGACGACCTGCGCCAGCGTCCCCAGGCTGGTGGCGCGCCAGGCCAGCTCGTGCACCGCCGTGCGCGCGCACCACGCCAGCGCCTGCGTCCGCAGGCAGTGGCCCTCCTCGAGCAGCAGCACGGCTTCGTCGCGCAGCGCGTCCTCCTCGACCGGACCGGTCTCCGCGGCGAGTCGGTGCGCGCGGGGCGCGGCCAGCACGAACGGGTCCCGTCCGACGGTCGCGCACGTCACGTCCCCCAGGTCGGCCTCCTGCGCGAGCAGCGCGGCGTCGAGCGCGCCGGACGCAAGGCGCGCGGCCAGGACTGGTGTGCGCTCCTCCGTCCACAGCGCCGAGAGGCGTGGGAACGCCTCGCGCAGGCGCGGCGCCAGCGTGGGCAGCAGGTAGGGCGCGATGGTCGGGATCACGCCGAGGCGCAAGGTCCCGTCGAGCGGATCGCCGGCGCGCCGGGCGGCCTCCCGCAGGGCGTCGGCGTCGACGACCAGGCGCCGCATGCGCTCCAGGAGCACCGAACCGGCGGGGGTCGGCAGGACCCCGCGGCGGTCCCGCTCGAAGAGCACCACGCCGAGCGCATCCTCGAGCTGTGCCACCTGCGCGCTCAGGCTGGGCTGGGCCACGTGACAGGCCTCCGCGGCAGCGCGGAAACTGCCGCGGTCGTGGATCGCCAGGGCGTACTGCAGTTGACGCAGCGTGAACGGGTGCGGGGCGGTCGTCATAGTCACTGGCTATCATGTGCGTCGGATCGTTGTATTGGTCCCGATGGAACGGCGGGGGCATGAAGGAGGAGCGGGTCGCGCGGTGCGGCCCGCATCCACCCAGCCAAGGAGCGCCACGTGTCCATCGTCCACACCACCCTCGCCCCGTTCACCGCCAAGGCGTTCCACGACGGCGCCTTCATCGACGTGTCCGACGCCAGCGTGAAGGGACGCTGGTCGGTCTTCTTCTTCTACCCGGCCGACTTCACCTTCGTTTGCCCCACCGAGCTGGGCGACCTGGCGGACCACTACGCCACCCTGCGCGACCTGGGCGTGGAGGTCTACGCCGTGTCCACCGACACGCACTTCACCCACAAGGCCTGGCACGACGCGTCGGAGACGATCCGCAAGGTGCGCTACCCGATGATCGGCGATCCCACCGGCCGCCTGACCCGCGCCTTCGGCGTGATGGTCGAGGAGACCGGGCTGGCCCTGCGCGGCACCTTCGTCCTCAACCCCGAGGGCGTCGTGAAGGTCGCCGAGATCCACGACGACGGCATCGGCCGCGACGCGCGGGAGCTGCTGCGCAAGATCCAGGCCGCCCAGTACGTCGCCACGCACCCCGGCGAGGTCTGCCCGGCGAGGTGGACGCCGGGAGCGGCGACCCTCGCTCCGACCCTCGACCTCGTCGGAAAGATCTGAATCCCCACGTCCGAGGGAGCCACGACCATGCTCGACCCATCCCTCCTCGCGCAGCTGTCCACCGCGTTCTCGCGCATCGTGCAGGACGTCGAGCTGGTCGCGGCCCTCGACGAATCGCCCGCCGCCGTCGAGCTCCGTGCGCTCCTCGGCGAGCTGGTCCGGCTCAGCCCACGTCTCACCGTGCGGGAGACGGCCTCGGGCCTCGACGTGCGACGTCCCTCGTTCACCGTGGGCCGACCCGGCGAGGACGCGCGGATCACCTTCGCGGGCGTGCCGCTCGGGCACGAGTTCACCTCGCTCGCGCTCGCGATCCTGCAGGTGGGCGGCGTCCCCCCCCGGGTGGACCCTGCGCTCGCCGAGGCCGTCCGCGCCATCCGCGGGCCGCGCGTGTTCGAGACGTTCGTGTCCCTCTCGTGCCTCAACTGCCCGGAGGTGGTGCAGGCGCTCAACGCGCTGGCGGTGCTGAACCCCGCCATCCGCCACGTCATGGTCGACGGCGCGCTGTTCCAGGACGAGGTCGCGTCCCGGCGCATCATGGGCGTGCCGGCGGTCTTCCTCGACGGCGCGGCATTCTCCCAGGGGCGCACGACGCTCGAGGAGATCGTGCGTCGCCTCGATAGCGGCGCGGCGGCGCGGGAAGCGGCGAAGCTCGCGGACACGGCGCCGTACGACGTGCTCGTCGTGGGCGGCGGGCCGGCCGGCGCGGCGGCGGCGGTCTACGCCGCGCGCAAGGGAATCCGGACGGGTCTCGTCGCGGAGCGCTTCGGCGGGCAGGTCGGAGACACCCTCGGCATCGAGAACCTCGTCGCCGTGCCGTACACCGAGGGTCCGAAGCTCGCGGCGTCGCTCGAGGCGCAGGTTCGTCAGAACGGCGTGGAGATCCTCGCGGGGCATCGCGTGGAGGCGCTCGTGCCTGCGGGGACCGCGGATCCTGGGGCGGGGGCTCAGCCCGCCCCCGCAACGCCCCCGGCCGCGGAGGCGCGGTACCACGGCGTGCGACTGGCGAACGGGGCGGTGCTGCGCGCCCGGACGGTGATCCTCGCGCCGGGCGCGCGCTGGCGGGAGATGGGCGTCCCCGGCGAGGCGGAGTACCGCAACCGGGGGGTCGCGTTCTGTCCCCACTGCGACGGTCCGCTGTTCAAGGACAAGCGCGTCGCCGTGGTCGGCGGTGGGAATTCGGGCGTGGAGGCGGCCATCGACCTCGCCGGGATCGTGCGGCACGTCACCCTGCTGGAGTTCGACCGCAGGCTCCGCGCCGACGCCGTGCTCCAGGCGCGGCTGCACGCGCTTCCGAACGTGCAGGTCCGCGTGGACGCGCAGACGCTCGAGGTCACCGGGAACGGACAGGCCGTCGAGGGCCTGATCGTGAAGGACCGGGCCGACGGGCACGTCGAACGCGTCGACGTGGACGGGGTGTTCGTGCAGATCGGCCTCCTCCCCGGTACGGACTGGCTGCGCGGCACCGTCGCCCTCAACGCGCGCGGGGAGATCGAGGTGGACGCGCATGGGCGCACGTCCATCGCGGGCATCTTCGCCGCGGGGGATGCCACGAGCGTGCCCTTCAAGCAGATCGTGATCGCCATGGGCGATGGCGCCAAGGCGAGCCTCGCGGCGTTCGAGCACCTTGTGCGCGACGTCGGCGTGCGCGCGGCTTAGAAACCGCGGTGGAGGTCCGAGGATGCTGCTGCTGTGGATGGGGTGTGCGGCGCCCGACCTCCGGACCGCGGCGACCACCGACGACGGGCTGTGGCGTGTGGAGCTCGTCGAGGAGGCCGTCCCGCTCGGGGATGCCGTGGTGGCCTTGGACGTGTTCGCCGTGGAGCCGGACGCGCCGGACATGTCCCCGACCGTGACGGTGGAATCCGGCATGGAGGGGATGGATCACGGATCGCCGGTCGTGGAGGCCACGTCGCAGGGCGACGGGCGCTACACGGCTGGAATGGTCTTCTCCATGCGCGGCGCGTGGTTTCTCGACGTGACGGTGTCCGCCGGCGCGGAACGCGGAGCGGCGCGCCTCGACCTGCTCGTCGAGTAGGCCCGGCGATGCTCGTGACCTTGGCGTGGGTGGCCGCGGCGCGCGCATCGTCGTGCTGCGCCGTCTCCGGCGCGGTGCTGCCCGGTGTGCTTCAGCCCGGCGAGCGTGTCGGCGTCGCGGTGGGGGCGTCCGTCGCCCGCTGGATGGGTGATTGGGGCGCGGCGGGCGACCTGCTCGGCACCGGTCCGGTGGAGCGACATGCGGCGCGTGCCGATGCCCGGGTTCTCGTGCGCGTGGCGGAGCCCGTGCAACTGATGGTCGGGGGCCGCGTGCGGGCCGAGCGCATCGACGGCGTGTCGGCGGTCGAGGCGGGCGATCCGGGTGCCGCGGCGGTGCTGGAGGACCGCGGGGTGACCGCCCGATGGACACCTTCCGTCGCGGGAGACGTACGCCCGGTCCTTCATGTCGGATGGGGCGTCGGGGAGGTCGGTGGGTCGGTGACCACGCTCTACGGGGGAGTCGAGGCACGCCGCCGTGGAGGTGCCTGGGCGGCGGGTGGCGGGCTTTCCCGCGACGCGGTCTCCGTGCGCGCGGACGCCCGTGGAACCGTCGGCTGGACGGTCGGCGGGGGCCAGGATGTGCTGGTCAGCGGGCGGCTCTCCGTCGCGCAGGACCGCGTCGGTGTCGTGGTCGTGCCCGAGGTCGGCGTCTCCGCGCCCCGCAACGTCGGGACGCGGGTGCGGGTCGTGCCGTCCGTGGCGCTGGCGCCGCCCGTCCCGGGCCTCGGACGCCGGGCGCCCGCCTGGGTCACCGTGGGCCTCGGGGCGGTCGCGGTGCGACGGTAGCAGGCGGGTTCCATCCCGACAGGATGGCTTCGAGCATGGGGACCCGGTCCTGTCCCCACAGCAGGATCCGGTCGTCCACCACGAAGGTCGGCACCCCGAAGATGCCGCGCGCGCGCGCGGCGTCGGTCCGGGCGCGCAGCGCGTCGCGCATCGTGGGCGCAGCGGCCAGTACGGACTCGTCGGCGCCACACCCGACCAGGACGGCCGGGTCGGCGATGTCGCGACCCTCGCCCCATGCGGCGTGAAACACGCGCCGCGCGTAGGCTTCCGGCTCGGGGTGCGCCAGGGTCGTGCGCAAGGCGAGCACGGAGCGGACGGGAAACCGTTCGGGCCACCGGAGCGGCACGCCCCACCACGAGGCCCACGCCTGCAGGTCCGCCTCGATGAACGCCCGCTTGGGTGGTGGCATCGCGAACAGGGGCACGTCCACCCCGCCGAGGTCGCGAAACAGCCCGCCGAGCAGGAGCGGAGACCAGCGCACCTGCGCCCCGTGTCGCGCCGCCACTGCCTCCACCTGGGTCGCGGCGAGGTAGGCGAAGGGTGAAGAAAAATCGAAGTGGAAGTCGAGGATCACGTCAACTCCATGAGGACCGCCCTGCGGGCACCCTCGGTCGGCTTGTTCGAGAGGGAAGGCATCCTTTCCCTTGACGCGTAAACTATCGCGGTTGGAGCTTGATCGTTAGCCTTCGCGGGTCTCCAGGGGATGCGCGTGCGGGTGCTCCGGACCCTGTTCACGGTGGGTTTGCTCGTCGGCGGGATGGCGTACGCTCCCGAGGCGTCGCCGCGCTCTGCCGTGTCGAGTCCGCTCGGGACGAGTCTCCGGGGGGAGGGGGCGCGCCTGCGCCAGCGGGTGGAACGCGTGTTGCGCGCACCCCTCGAGGGGGATGCCGCCAACACCATGCTCCGTGAGTTGCGCCGGCGGCGCGATGATCCCGCCGAGGTGCTCGAAGGGACCACGCTCGACGCTGTGGCGCGCGAGGTCATCGGAGCGCGCAATCGTGCCTACCTCGAGGCCCTGCCTTCGGGCGGACGCGCACGTACGTTCCTCGCCACCCTGGCGGACTCGGCGTCCTTCGGTGATTGGCTCCACGGTATTCCAGCCTCGGTCACGCTCGCACAGGCGATCCTCGAGAGCTCCTGGGGACGACGGGCGCCTGGCTACAATTACTTTGGCATGAAGGGTGTGGGTCCTGCAGGAAGTTCGCCGGCATGGGTCGTCGAATGGTACGGCGGCGCACGCGTGATCCGCGCGACGCAGCTTCGGGCGTACGAAACTCCCGAGCAGGCGCTCGAGGACCACGCCACGGTCCTTCGGTACTTCCGGGCGTACGGGCCGGCGCGGTCGGTCGCCCATGACCCCGACGCGTTCGCGCGGGCGCTTCGGGGTTCCTACGCCACCGACCCGAACTACGCGACGAAACTGACCGGGCTGTTCGACCTGTACGGCCTTCGCAACTTCGACGTGCCGATGTCCTTCGCCTCCGAGCCGGTGCGCCGCTAGCGCGGAGCACTCCGTCTCAGGCGTCGGCGGGGTTTTCGCGACGCAGCGTCACGCGCCCGGGTGTACCGGGGGCTTTGTCCACCGCCACGACGCGCCAGTGCGATGTGCCGAGGGAGAGCAGCGACCCCGCGCCGGCGACTTCCCAGTGGTCGGTGCCTCCGGCGTCCGTCCAGGCAAGCCGTGCGGTCATGCCGGCGCGCCTCGTGCCGTCCGCGTCCGCGTAGTCGCGTTCCCAGACATTGCCGACCGCAACCGCGACCCCATCCAGCAGGCCGACCGTCGTCTCGGTGATCACCTCATGGGACATGGTCTAGTCGTCCTTGATCACGTCGCGGAGATTCACGTTCGGCAGGCGACCGTCGAGGAGATCGCGCGCGGACGTCGACGGAGCGGATGCGGAACCCTGCGAAGGCGCCGCGCCTGCTCCCGCGCGTTGCACACCACGCCGCGCCGCGGGGCCGGTCGGCGCGGGCCTCGAACCGGCATCTGCACTCGCGTCTGGCTCGCGGGCCCTCGCTGCATCACCATGTCCTTCGCGGCCGCGTCGGCCTCCGGTGCCTCCGTCGCGTCCACCCGCATCACCATCGGCACCCTGTGCGCCGCGTCGCCCGCCCGCGGCACGTCCACCGCCCTCGGCGTCGCGACCGCGACCGTCGCCCTCGCGACCTGCACCGCGGTCGCCGTCTGCAGCGCCCGCACCACGTCCGTCTGCACCCGGGCCGCGCCGAGAACCCGCCCCGCCGGCGCTACCTTCGCCACCAGCACCCGCCCCGCGTCCGCCGCCTGTGCCGCCAGCACCGGCTCCGCGTCCGCCGCCTGCGCCGCCCGCACCGGCTCCGCGTCCGCCGCCTGCGCCGCCAGCGCCAGCGCCGGCTCCGCGTCTGCCGCCTGCGGCGCCAGCCCCGGCACCGCGCCCGTCGCCCGCGCCACCAGCCCCGGCACCGCGCCCGTCGCCCGCGCCACCAGCCCCGGCACCGCGCCCGTCGCCTGCGCCACCCGCACCGGCTCCGC
>JBDLRI010000097.1:0-21770 GCA_039800105.1 Pseudomonadota bacterium | reverse complement strand
ATGGGGCTCGAGGACGACGAGCCCATCGAGCACCGCTGGATCACCGCGTCCATCGAGAACGCGCAGAAGAAGGTCGAGGGGCACAACTTCAACATCCGCAAGAACCTCCTCGAGTACGACGACGTGATGAACCTGCAGCGCAAGGCGGTGTACGAGCTCCGTCGCCGCGCGCTGCACGGCGAGAACATCCGCGACATGATGCTCGAGAGCCTGGAGGCGCTCGTCGCCGACATTCTCGACGAGACGGTCGCCGAGGGCCTCAAGCACGAGGACTGGGACACCCCCGCCCTGCTGCGCCGCCTGGAGGAGGTGTTCGACGTCCGTTGGACCGAGACGCCGGAGCAGCTCCGCGAGTTCGCCCGCGAGGAGATCCGCGAGAAGGTGCTCGCCGACGTGCGGGCCGCCTACGCGGCCAAGGAGGCCGAGCTCGGTGATTCCGGCATGCGCCAGGTGGAGCGCATGCTCGTGCTCCAGTTCGCCGATCAGCTGTGGAAGGACCACCTGCTGGCGCTCGACCGGCTCCGGGACGGGATCGGGCTTCGTGGCTACGCGCAGCGCAACCCGCTGCTCGAGTACAAGAAGGAAGCCTTCGGGATGTTCCAGATGATGAACAGCCTGCGGGACGAGGCCGTGCTGAGCCGCCTGCTCCGCATGCGCTTCGAGTCTGCCCCGCCGCAGGACGATTCCGGCGCGTCGCTCGACGAGTCCGACGACGACGTGCCCGGCATGGTGGACGACGACGCGATGGAGGCCTTCGCGACGCGCGAGGACGCCGTGATCTTCGAGCCGGCGCCGCGCCCGGCGCTGCCGGAGAAGGGCCCCGAGGCGCGCCTGTTCGCGGTGCAGCACGGCCTGCGCCGCAACGACCCGTGCCCCTGCGGCAGCGGCCAGAAGTTCAAGAAGTGCTGCTACGAGGAGGCCGAGGTGACGGCGCTCACGGCGCGCTTCGCGGCGGCCATGGAGGCCGAGGCGCAGGCCGAGGCGGCGCGCCTCGCGTCGCTGCAGGACACCGACGGGGGAGGCGTTGCGGAGGGGGTGTCCCCCTCCGCCGAGGAAGGCGAGACGTCGAACGACGCTCCCGCGGACGTCGTGGACGCCGTGTTCGCGACCCCGTCCGGCGAGACGACGGCCTAGGCCGTCCGCCTGCTTGCCGCGGACGCGTCCGGGCGATACGTCGGGCCGCCCCGCAGGCTTCCTGCGGGAATTCCACACCGGGCAACCGGGTGGGGCCACGGTGCCGCGCGAGCGGTCGGTCCCTCCCGCCGGTGGTCGACCCAACCATGCACGCGGGTGTCCTCACCCGCACCGGAACCGTCCATGTCCGTCAACGTGTCCCTGCGCGACCTCCTCGAGGCCGGCGTCCACTTCGGCCACCAGACCCGCCGCTGGAACCCCCGCATGAAGCCGTACATCTACGGCCAGAAGAACGGGGTCCACATCATCGACATCCAGAAGACGGCGAAGGCCCTCGTGAACGCGGTCCGCTTCGTGCAGACCCTCACGTCCCGCGGCCAGCCCGTGCTCTTCGTCGGCACCAAGCGCGCCGCGCAGGAGATCGTGCAGGAGGAGGCGGGCCGCGCCAACCAGTTCTTCGTCAACGACCGCTGGCTCGGTGGCACCCTCACGAACTTCCAGACCGTGAAGAAGAGCATCGAGCGCCTCAACCAGCTCACCCGCGCCCGCAACGAGGGCCGCTTCGAGCAGCTCACGAAGAAGGAGGCCCTCCAGCTCTCGCGCGAGATCGAGAAGATGGAGAAGAGCCTGGGCGGCATCAAGGACATGCGCTCGCTCCCCGGCGCCCTCTTCGTCATCGACCCGAAGAAGGAGCACATCGCGGTGAAGGAGGCCAACAAGCTCGGCATCCCCGTCGTGGCGCTGTGCGACACCAACTGCGATCCGGACGGCATCGACCACGTCATCCCCGGCAACGACGACGCCATCAAGTCCATCCGCCTCTTCACGGCGGCCATCGCCGACGCGGCGGCCTCGGGCCGTGCGCACGGCCACGCCGAGGCGGCGGGCGGCGGTGACGACGCGTTCCGCAGCGGCGCCTACACCAGCGCGGACGTCGAGGATCGCGACGCCGCGTCCGAGTGACCCACCCTTCCGGAGACTGCTGACATGCCTACCCCGCAACAGGTCAAGGAACTCCGCGAGCGTACCGGCTCCGGCGTGATGGACTGCAAGAAGGCGCTCATCGAGAGCGGTGATGACGTCGAGAAGGCCATCGACTGGCTCCGCGCCAAGGGCCTCGCGTCCGCGGCGAAGAAGGCCGGTCGCTCGGCGAGCGAGGGCGTCGTGTACGCCCACGTGACCGCCGACGGTCGCGGCGGCGCCCTGCTTGAGCTCAACTGCGAGACGGACTTCGTGACCCGCACGGAGCGTTTCCAGGAGCTCGTCCGCGACATGGTGTCCCACGTGTGGACGGCGGCCCCGTCGTTCGTGACGCGCGCCGAGGACGGGGACGCCCCGGCGGACAAGGTGCTCTACGAGCAGCGCTTCGCGAAGGACTCCTCCAAGACCGTGGAGGAGGTGCTCCGCGAGGCGGTGGCCGTCATCGGCGAGAACATCCAGGCGCGTCGCATGGCCCGCTTCGAGCTGGGCAGCGCGCACGGCATCGTCCACTCCTACATCCACGGGGGCGGCACGCACGGCGTGCTCCTCGAGGTGAAGACGGACAGCGCCGCCGCGGCCGCCGACGACCGCTTCAAGACGCTCGTCAACGAGCTCGCGCTGCACATCGCCGCGATGGCGCCCGAGTACGTCCGTCGCGAGGAGATCTCGACCGACGCCTTCGAGAAGGAGCGCGCGGTGCAGCTCGAGAAGACGATTGCCGAGGGCAAGCCCGAGGCGATCGCCGCGAAGATCGTCGATGGCCGCATGAACAAGTGGTACGAGGAGGTCTGTCTCCTCGACCAGGGCTTCCTGGGCGACGACAAGAACAAGAACCGCGCGCGCGTGGCCGATGTCGCCAAGCAGCTCGGCGCCTCCATCGAGGTCGTGCGTTTCGTGCGGCTCGTCATGGGCGAGGGCATCGAGAAGAAGGTGAACGACTTCGCGGCCGAGGTCGCGGCCCAGGCCGGCAAGGCTTGAGGAGCCCGTCGTGCCGGATCCCGTCTACAAGCGCGTCCTCCTCAAGCTCTCCGGCGAGATGCTCGCCGGGGATGGGGAGTTCGGGATCCGGCAGGACGTCCTCGGCCGCTTCGCGGACGAGGTGATCGCGCTGAAGGCCCTCGGAGTCGAGGTGGGCGTCGTCATCGGGGGTGGCAACATCTTCCGTGGCATGCCGGCCTCGGAGGGTGGCATGGACCGCGCGCACGCCGACTACATGGGCATGCTCGCGACGTGCATCAACGCCCTCGCGCTCCAGGACGCCCTCGAGCAGCGCCGTTGCTACACCCGCGTGATGTCCGCGCTGCGCATCGACCAGGTCTGCGAGCCCTACATCCGCCGCCGCGCGATGAGCCATCTCGCCAAGGGGCGCGTGGTCATCTTCGCGGCCGGCACGGGCAACCCGTACTTCTCCACGGATACGGCCGCGTCGCTGCGGGCCGCCGAGATCCATGCCGACGTGATCCTCAAGGCCACGAAGGTCGACGGGATCTACGACAAGGACCCGAAGAAGCACCAGGACGCCGTGCGCTTCGAGCGGATCTCGCACATCGAGGCGCTGCGCCTCGGGCTGAAGGTGATGGACGCCACCGCCATCAGCCTTTGCATGGAGAACCACATTCCCATCATCGTGTTCGACATGGGGACCCCGGGCAATGTCTGCCGCGTCGTGTGCGGCGAGCCCGTCGGGACCCACGTCCACGCCCCCAACGCCTAGATTCCGGAGACGCCGATGTCCGACGCGCTCGCAAGCCTCCAGGACGACATGAACAAGGTGCTCGACGCGCTCAAGCGCGAGCTGATGGGGGTGCGGACCGGACGGGCGTCGCCCCAGCTCGTCGAGAACGTGTCGGTGCACGTACAGAGCTACGGCTCGAACATGCCGCTCAACAACCTGGCGAACATCACGGCGCCCGACGCGCGCCTGCTGATCGTGAATCCCTGGGACAAGAGCACCATCGGGGACATCGAGCGCGCCATCGCCACCGCGGGGCTGGGCTTCAACCCGAGCAACGACGGTCAGGTCATCCGCATCCCGATTCCGCCGCTCACCGGCGAGCGTCGCCAGCAGCTGGTGAAGGTCGTGCGCAAGGAGGCCGAGGAGGCGAAGGTCCGCGCCCGTGCCGTGCGTCGCGACTACAACGACCTGCTCAAGGTCTCCTTCGACGACAAGGAGATCACCGAGGACGAGCTGAAGCGTCACATGGACAAGGTGCAGACCGTGACCGACGCGACCGTCAAGAAGATCGACGAGATCGTCGCCGCGAAGGAAAAAGAGGTCCTCGAGGTCTGATCGGGAAACGCCGGGGAGCCGGCGTACGTACGCGGTCGAGGCGCGTCGTGCCCGGGCGCGGCTCGGGTCGTGCAGGCGCAGGCGCGCGAAGGAGAGCATTCCATGAGGACGCGTGTCCTGTCGGCCATCGTGGCGCTCGCCATCGTCGTCCCGGTGCTCGCCTGGGGCGGTCCGCGGGGCGTGTGGTGGCTCATGTTCCCGCTGGTGCTCGTCGGGATGGACGAGTACGCCCGCATGGCCCTTCCCGGGCTGTCGCGTCCGGCCTGGGCGGCGTACGTGCTCGCCGGCGGCGGTGTCACGGCCCTGGCGGTGCATGCGCCCGCGTGGCTCGGTGCCTGCCTTCCGGTCGCGGTGATGGCGTGCCTGGTGGTGCCGATGTTCGCCGAGGCCGACACCGTGCGTGCGACGGAGCGCGCGATGCGCCTCCTGTTCGGTCTGGTCTACCTGCCGTTGCTGGCGGCCCCGTTGGCCCTCATCCGCCAGGTCGCCTGGGACGGTCGCGACGTCGGGCTGCCCCTGCTGGCACTTCTCATGGTGGCCACGTTCGGTGGGGACACGGGGGGGTACTTCGCCGGGCGGGCGTTCGGAAAGACTCCGCTCTTTCCTCGCGTCAGCCCGAAGAAGACGGTCGAGGGGCTGGTCGGCGGCATCGTGCTCGCCGTGGTGGGCGTCGGGGTGGTGAACCACCTCGCGGGCCTCGGGTTCAGCCTCGTCGAGGTGGTGGTGCTCGGCGTGCTCCTCGACCTCGCGGGGGTGCTCGGCGACCTCGCGGAGAGCCTGCTCAAGCGGGCCTTCGGCGTGAAGGACAGCGGGTGGATCATGCCCGGCCACGGCGGGGTGCTCGACCGCGTGGACAGCCTGCTGTTCAGCGCGCCGGCGCTGTGGCTGGCGCTGCAGCTGCGGGCGACGTTCGCGGGGTGATTAGACTCCGCGCATGACCAGCCTCGGAGCCATCCTCGCCGCATTCGGGCTGATCGCCGTGCTGGTGACCATCCACGAGTTCGGCCACTTCATCGTCGCGAAGTGGTGTGGCGTGGACGTGCGCGTGTTCAGCGTGGGCATCGGTCGACGCCTGTTCGGGGTGCGCTGGCGCGGCACCGACTACCGGGTCAGCCTGCTCCCCTTCGGCGGCTACGTCCGCATGGCGGGGGCCGATCCGTACGGCGACTCCGGAACGACGGACGAGGACGGCCCGGTCGACCCTGACTCCCCGCGCAACTTCCTGGCCCGGCCCGCGTGGCAGCGGGTGCTGATCGTCGCTGCGGGGCCGGCCATGAACCTGGCGCTGCCGTTCGCGGTGTTCACGGTGCTGCTGGTGGTCGGGGAGCCGCAGCCCTCCGCGGTCGTCGGCAGCGTGCAGCCCGGGAGCGCGGCCGAGAAGGTCGGCATCCGTGCGGAGGATCGCGTCCTCGCGGTGGACGGTCGTCCCGTGCGGAGCTGGGTGGATGTCGTGGAACGCCTGGACGGGCGCAGCAGCGCCGTGGACCTGCGTCTCCGCTCCGTCGACGGGCAGGAGCGGTCGGTGCGTCTGCCGGGCGTGGCGGAGCCCGGGACGGCGACACCGGCGGACCCCGAGTCGAGCGTGTGGCGTCACGGCTTCCGCGTGATGGCGCCCGACGCGACCGTGGTGATCGACGACCCCGCGTCCCCGGCCGCACGTGCCGGGCTGGTCTCGGGCGATGTCCTCCGCACCGTCGACGGGGCGCGCGTGTCCACTTGGAGCGCGGTGGCGCGCGTGCTCGATGTGCCGGGACCGGTGAACGTGTCGTGGACGACCGTCTCCGGGGAGGCCCGCAGCGCCACGCTCTCGGTGGATCCCGCATGGGACGCGCGGGCGGCGGAGGGCGCCACCGAGGCCGATCCCGCGGCGTGGCGCCGGTGGGGTCTCGCGCCGGGCGACACCGCGATCGGAGGGTTCGCCGCGGAGTCGGCGGGTCGCGACGCGGGCCTGCAGCGTCACGATCGCCTGCTTCGCATCGACGGGACCGTCGTCCGGAGCTGGTCGGACATCCCCACGCTCGTGCGGGGCGCCACGGAGGGGGACGGCGCGGAGATGCGCGTGCGCCCCCTGCGGGTGGAGCTCCGCCGCGCGGGGCGGGTTCAGACGCTTGCCGTGACGCCGATCGTGACCCGGGACACGGATCGCATGGCACGGTACCGCTGGCGCGCGCTCCTCGGCATCGCCAGCCTCGGCGAACTGGCCGAGCCGGAGCGCGTGCGGCGCGCGTACCCCTTGCCGCAGGCCTTCGCGCGCGCGTCCCGCGAGACCGCGATGGTCGCCGGAGTGATCGTCGAGCAGCTCGGGAAGATGCTCACGAACGAGGTGGCCGTGCGCGAGAGCCTCGGCGGGCCGGTGGAGATCTTCCGCCAGACCAAGGCGGCGGCCGAGCGCGGCATCTTCGACTGGGCGCGCCAGTTGGGGTTGTTCAGCATCAGCCTCGGCGTGCTGAACCTCCTGCCCGTTCCGGTGCTCGACGGCGGCCAGCTGCTCATGTACCTGGCCGAGTGGGTGCGCGGGCGCCCGCTGCCCCTGCTCGTCCGCGAGCGTGCCCAGCAGATCGGCGTGCTGCTGCTGGTCGGGCTCATGCTCTTCGCGCTCGTCAACGACGTCCACCGCTGGGCCACGGGGTGACGGCGCCGCGTGCGTTGCTCGTCGACACGGCCGGGCCGGTCGTCGGGGTGGCGTCCTTCCTGGGCGCACGCTGCGTCGCGCATCGCAGCCTTCGGATCGTGAACGGCGCCGACGGGTGGCTCTCGCCGGCGATCGCTGCGCTTCTGGGAACGCTCGAGGGTCTGGATCGCGTCGCGGTGTCGCATGGACCCGGCGCCTTCACGGGACTGCGCGTCGGCGTGGCGAGTGCGCTCGGCCTCGCCGTGGCCCGGGGCGTGCCGGTGGTGGGTGTGTGCTCGCTCGCGCTGCGCGCCGCCGCGGTTCCGGGCCATGCGCGGGTGCTCGCGCTGCTGGACGCGCGGAAGGGGCGCGTGTACGCCGGTTGGTTCGACACGCGCGGGGACGTGCCCTTGCCCCTCGACGGACCGTCGGACATCCCGCCCGAGCGACTGACGGGACTCGAGGGCGCGCTGGCCGTCGGGGAGGGTGCGCGGGTGTACGCGGATCTGCTCGCGGCGCACGGCGCCGTCGTCGCGCCCGATGCCGACGTCTCTCCCGTGGCGTTCGGCGGTCCGCTGGTCCTGCAGGGCGCACCGGTGGCCCCCGAGCGCCTCGACCTCCACTACCTGCGTCCCCCGGATGCCGTCCCACCCGGGGGCGGTCCCGGTTAGTCGGGGCCGCATGGAACGCGAGCCTCTCCACGTCGCCGTCTTCGGTGCCACCGGCCTGGCCGGGACCCAGGTCCTCTCCGCGCTGGCAGAATCGACCCTCCCGCTCGGGCGGGTCCACGCCTACGGAAGCGCACGGAGGGCCCCGACGGTGGACTCGGTCGCCTTCGGCGCGAAGTCCCTGCCGGTCCATCCGGTGGCCCGTCACGTGGGCGAGGCGTTCGATGTCGCCATCCTGTGCGTGCCGCCGAAGGTGGCCGCCGTGCTGGGGCCGTCGTTGGTGCAGCGCGGGGTGTTCGTCGTGGACGTCGGCGGCGCCAGCGGCATCGATGCGCCGATGTGGATCGGCGGCGCGCTGCCGGAGGCAGCGCTGCGGGCGGGTGCCGTGCGCACCCCGTCCCCGGCGGGGTGGTTGCTGGCGCGGGTCCTCGGTCCGCTTGCCGGCGTGCACGGCGTGCGCGGCACGGTGTCGCTGCCCGCGAGCGCCCACGGTCGTGCGGCCATGGAGGAGCTCGGCGCGCAGGTGATGGCGACGTTCAACCAGGCCGACCCGCCGCGGGTGGAGTTCCCCGAGGGCCTGGCCTTCGACACGTTGCCGGCCGATGCCGACGAGGACTCCTGGGGTGCCGCGGAGCAGCATCTCGCCGAGGAGATCGCGGCGCTCACGGGACTCCCGGAGACGCGCACCGCGCTCACGCTCGCCACCCAGCCCCTGTTCTCGGGCATGAGCGCCTCCGTGCACCTTCGCGGCGTGAATCTCGAGGCGGTGCACGTCGCGTGGTCCGACGCCGAGGGGCTCCGGGCCGTGCGGACTTCCGCACGGCTCCGGCCGCGCGCCTGGAACGAGCGGGCCGACATCGGATGGGGGCGTCTGCGGGAGGACCCCGAGGGCGACGGGGTCCACGCGTGGCTCGTGGCCGACAACCTCGCGGGTGCCGCGGGGAGCGTGGCCGTCGCGGCCCTGGGCGCAGCCCGGGCGGCCGGGGCGCTGGGGCGACGCGCGTGAGACCGCCCCGGCCCCCGTACCTTGCGTGGGGGGTCTGGGCCGCGCTCGCGGGGTGGGTGCCGCGGGCGCACGGCGGCACGCCGCCCGACCGCGAGGTGGCGCGCTGGGAGTTGGGCACCGAGGTGTCGGACGTCGCGTGGTCCGACACGGGGCGCTGGCTCGTCGCGCTGGAGTCCGGCGGCGCGGCGGTGCACGTCGTGGACGGCTGGACGTGGCAGGACACCGTCGTGGCGGTGTGCGCCGACCCGTCGGGCGTGGCGATCGACGATGAGGACGGCGGCGCAATCATCGCCGTCGGGTGCGCGGACGGGACCGTGGCGCGCGTGGACGTGGCGCCGGACGGGACCGCCACCCGCGGGGACTCTTGGCGCGGGGGGGTGTCGGGGAGCGTGGTGGCGGTGGCATGGACCGACACGCAGCTCCTCGCCGTGGCGCGGCCCGCGAGCGGGAGCGCGCAGGTCCACGCGTGGGGACGCACCGACGGCGCCCCCGTCACGAGCGGGTACCCCAGCACGTTGTCCTCCTCGAGCGTCGCGGGAACGGCGGTCGCCGGGTCCATGCTGTTCGTCGTGCACGGCTCCGACCTCGTGTCGAAGGTCGACCTCCGGACGGGGGCGGCCAGCCGGACACGGGAAAATCTCGGCAGCCGCGACTTCGTGGACGCCTGGGCCTGGAACGCCGGCACCGTCTACCTGGCGGACTCGGGGGGAAGCCTGTGCGTGCTCAACGCGGGCGGCAACGACCTGGCCATCCTTCGGGATGACGTCGCGCCCAGCGTGAACGCCGTCGTCGGAGAGCCCGAGGAGGGCTGGATGCTCCTCGCAACGGACTCGGACGTGCGGGTCCTCGCCTTCTCCGGCGGCCCCGGCGAGCAGGTCGGGGTGCTCGCGGGCGTGGAGGGCGTCCACGCGCTCGCGTCGCACGGCGCGTACGCGGTCGGCGGGGCGACCGGGGGCACGCTCTCCGTGCTGACGTCGCTGCCCTGGGTGACCCTCGAACCCCTCGAGGAGGGCGTGCGGGACGTGGGCGACACGGTCCCGTTGGCGTTCACCGTCGACCGCGGCGGGCGCTGGCGCGTCCGCACCGGCGGCACCCCTGAGGACCCGGGACCCATCGCCGCCGAGGGCCGCGCGGAGGCCGGCGTGTCGGTTCCGGTCGAGCTCGCCGTTGACGACACGTTCGTGGAGGGCGTCAACCTCGTGTGGGTCGAGGCCGACGGGGACGCCGGGACCGGACGGGCCGCCGTGAAGGTGCAGGTGGACCGGGCTCCCCCGGCGGTGCGTCTCCCCGCGGATGGGGTGGGCTTCGGCGACGGCCGCGTGGTGGTGCGTGTCGAGGCGCCGGACGTCGCGGATCTCGCGCGCATCACGCTGTACCTGTCCACCGTGCCGTTCGTGGCGTCGGACTGGCCTGCCGGAGGGCCGACGCCGGACGTTCCGGGGGGCCTCTCCCCGGTGGTGCGAGAGGCGCGCCCGGGGGAGGACCTCGTCTTCGAGGTGGACGGCCTGACCAACGACGTGTCCGTGCACGTGGGGCTGCGCGCGACGGACGCGGGCGGTCGGGAAGGCCCGCTCTCCACCGTGCGCGTGACCACCCCTGCGGCCACGCTCGGCGCCGCAGCGCGCGCGGGCGACCCGGGGTCGCAGTGCGGCGCGGTCGGATCCGGGAGGGACGGCGGCGCGCTGACCCTGCTGGCGCTGGCCGCGATGCTCGGGCGTCGTCGTGGGGTTCGTGTCCTGGGGCGGGGGGTTCCACCCCCCGCAACGCCCCCCGGAGGCGGCGCATGACCCCGTCGGTGCTGATCCTGGCCCTGGGGTGCGGTGCCGCCCGGGCGGGCGCGCGGGCCGAGGCGGCGTGGGTGCTTCCGACGCTGAAGGACCCGCACCTGGTCGATGCCTTCGGAACCTTCGGCCCGCACGGCGGCGAGGTCCGGGCGGGGTGGGGCGCCCGGTTCGTCGACGTCGGGGTGCGGCTCGGCGGAGCGGTGTCGTCCGGCCGGCAGGTCGCGGCGGACGGGCGCGTGAGCGAGGACGAGGAGCATCTCCTGATCGTGCCCGTCGCGGTCGATGCGACGGTGCGCCTCGACCTGCTCCCGGAGGGTCGGCAGCCGGTGGTGCCCTTCGTGCGGGCCGGACTGGGCGGGCTCGCATGGCGCGATTCGTGGGACGATCCCGGCGTCGAGCAGGTCGTCTGGGGTGTGCGCCGCGGGTGGGAGGCCGGCGGCGGGCTCGCCCTGCGCCTCGACGCCATCGACCCGGAGGGCGCGAGCGCCGCCGTCGCGGGCAGTGGCATCCTGGACAGCTGGATCGTGGCCGAATGGCGACGCAGCTGGACCGTGCAGGACGCCGGCCTGGACTTCGGGCGCAGCGCCTGGCGGCTGGCGCTCGCCGTGGACTGGTAGGCGCGTGGCGACCTGGAAGCTCGTCGTCGCCTACGACGGCGCGGCGTTCTGCGGGTGGCAGCGCCAGGATGGTGACCGCACGGTGCAGGAGACCCTGGAGGCGGCACTCCGGCAGATCTTTGGGGGGGAGGCCATCACCGTCCACGGCGCGGGACGCACCGACTCCGGCGTGCACGCCCACGGGCAGGTCGCCAGCTTCCGGGCGGACACCCCGCGCGACCCCGCGCGCGTGCGCATGGGCCTCAACACCCTGCTCCCGCGGGACATGGCGGTGCACGGCGCGTGGGTGGTGCCGGACGGGTTCCACGCACGCGCCTCGGCGGTGAACAAGCTCTACCGCTACCAGGTCCTCGCCGGACCGGACCGCGATCCCTTCCACCACGACCGTGCCTGGCACGTGCGTTGGCCCGTGGACTGGGACGCGGTGGACGCATGCCTCGCGCTGTACGTGGGCACGCACGAGTTCAACGCCTTCCGCTCCGCGGCCTGCGTGATGAAGCGGACCGTGCGCACGATCACCCGCGCGGAGCGCGTGGTCGCCGGCGCCGTGCATCGGCTGGAGTTCGAGGGCCCCGGATTTCTGCGGTACCAGGTCCGCATTCTCGTGGGTACGGCAATCGACGTGGGCCTGCGCAGGCGCACGCTCGACGACGTGCGGGCCGCGCTGGCGACGGGGGACCGTGCACGCGCGGGTCACACCGCGCCGCCGCACGGACTGTACCTGGTACGCGTCGACTATCCGCCGGAGCGCGAGGGTCGCCCCTGAACGACGGACCCCCGGCCGAGGCCGGGGGTCCGCTGGGTCGAGGGGGTCGGAAGACTACTCGTCCTCCTCGCCGCCGGGACCCTCCATGTCGTCGTCGTCGCCGTCCATGTCGTCCTCGTCCTCGAGCTCGGCGTCCTCATCCTCGTCGGAATCCTCGTCCGAGGTGTCGTCGAGGCGCTTGCCGCCACGACCCTTGAACCGGTCGAGGAAGGCCTGGCGCGGGTCCGGATTGGGGTTGTCCGCCTGATCGGAGCCGCACGCGGGGCAGTGGGCCGTCGGGCGGTTCAGGTCGTAGAACTTGACGGAACACTTGAAGCACTCGTAGCGCTTACCGAGCTTGATCTTGTCCAACATGCGTGAAGGCTCTCCGCGTCGCGCCTCTTAGCGCGTGGTCCCCGTTCGTCAACTTGTGCGTCCGCCACGGCCGGATATCCTGTGGGGGTTCCCGAGGACGAGCATGGTTGCGTTTCTACTCGCTGGGCTTGGGCTGGTGGCCTGCGGCGGCGGACAGGCGGTCGAAGGGCCCGGCGACGTGCGCGTGGACCACAATGCGCCCGAAAGCACCGTCGACTCCGAGGCGCCGGTGTCCTGCCTGGCCGACTCGGGACGCCTGTACGTGGCGTGGCACGACGACCGGGACGGCACCTCGGGCATCTGGTTCAACACCAGCACCGACGGCGGGCTGACCTGGTCCGCGGAAGACGTGCGGCTCGATCGCGGCACGAAGGGCGCGTGGAACCCCGCGATCGCCTGCGTCGGCGACTCGGCGTGGGTCGCGTGGGAGGACATCCGCGACGGCGAGCTGCAGAACCGCGGCATCTACCTTTCGGCCACGAACGACGGCGGTGCCACGTGGAGCGCCGAGGACGTGCAGCTCGACGCGGACGTGGACGGAAAGGCGATGAGCCTCTCGCCGCAGGTCGCGGCGGCGGCGGACGGCGTCTACGTGGCGTGGTTCGACAACCGCAACGGAGCCTACGACATCTTCGTCCGGGCTTCCCATGACCGTGGGGCGAGCTGGGATCCGGAGCCGGTCCGCGTGGATTCCGACCCCGACGGCGCTGCGTACAGCGCGTGGCCGCGCATCGCGGCGAATGCCGAGGGCAAGGTCGTCGTCGCGTGGGAGGACAGCCGGCAGGGCGTGAGCGACGTCTACGTCAATTACTCCGAGGACGGCGGCAGGAACTTCGGCGTCGACACCCGCCTGCGCGGCAGCGGCACGACGGGCAACAGCTTCCTGCCGACCCTCGCCATGTCGGGCGACCGCGCCCACGTCGCCTGGCACACCGAGGGCGACGACGGCAAGCGCCACGTGCTCGTGACGTCCTCGCAGGACGCCGGTGCGCACTGGACCGGCAACCTGGTGCGCCTCGACGGCGAGACCGGGGATTCGCTCCATCCCGCGGTCGGTGCGGACGGTCCGGACGTCTACGTGGCGTGGCAGGACAAGCGCGTCGGCGGCTACGACATCTACCTCCGCGCCTCCCACGACGGTGGGCAGTCCTGGGAGGACGAGGCCCGCTTGGATGCGGACGCCCAGGGTCGCGCGCAGAGCTACGACCCGGTCGTCCGGGTCGTCGGCACCGCCGTCGTCGTCGGGTGGTCGGACCGGCGGGACGACACGGAGGGCGTCGGGTTCAACGACCTGTACTACACGTTCTCGCAGGACGGCGGGGTCAGCTGGAACCGCAACGACCTGCGCATCAACGCCAACGAGCCCGGCACGTCCTGGTCGACGGACGCGAGCCTTCAGCTCCGCGGCTCCACGCTCGTCGCCGTCTGGGCGGACGGACGCTCCGGCTCCGCCGACATCCTCGCCGCCAAGCGCGTGCTCGGAGAGGAAGGCGTGTGGGTGCCCCCCGAAGAGTAGTTGACGGCCAGCCGGCCGTGCGATAGGCGCGGCGGGTTGGGCGTCGGATGGTTCAGCACGCCCCGAGAGGACATTCGGATGACTGCGCATCACACCTGGAGCACCCCGTCCGCGAAGCCGGCGGAAGTGACTCGCGACTGGTACCTCGTCGACGCTTCCGGCATGACCGTGGGGCGGCTCGCCACCCGCATCTCGCAGGTGCTGCAGGGCAAGCACAAGGCGTCCTACACGCCGCACGTCGACACGGGCGACTTCGTCGTCGTCGTCAACGCCGAGAAGGTGGTCTTCACCGGTCGCAAGATCGACCAGAAGAAGTACCACCGCTACTCCGGCTACCCGGGTGGGCTCCGCTCCACGACGGCGCGCGTGATGCTGGACACGCACCCGGACCGGGTGATGACCGCGGCGGTGTGGGGCATGCTCCCGCAGAACCGTCTCGGTCGCCACATGCTCTCCAAGCTCAAGGTGTACGCCGGTGGCGCGCACCCCCACGCGGCCCAGCAGCCCAAGCCCTTCCCCGAGTACGTCTGACATGGCCAAGTCCTTCGTTGTTCCCCTCACGGGTCGTCGCAAGACGGCGGCCGCGCGCGTCACCCTCCGCCCGGGCACCGGCAAGATCACGGTGCGCTCCGCGCATCACGGTCCGAAGGAGCTCGAGGCGTACTTCGAGCGTCCGACGCACCGCATGGTGGTCCGTCAGCCGCTGGTCCTCGTGAACGCGGCCGACGCGTTCGACGTCATCGCGTCGGTGCGCGGCGGCGGCAAGACCGGTCAGGCCGAGGCCCTCCGCATGGGCATCGCCCGCGCGCTCGTGGCCGCGAACCCCAACGACCGCGCGGACCTCAAGCGCGCCGGCTGGCTGCGCCGCGACGACCGCATGGTCGAGCGCAAGAAGTACGGCCGTCCGGGCGCCCGCAAGCGCTTCCAGTTCAGCAAGCGCTGAACGGGACGTTCCCGTCCAGGGCCCGCTCTGCGGGCCTTGTTCCTTTTTGGGGCGCCACCGCGCACCCGCCGGAGACGCGATGACCGAACGTGATGTCGAGCAGGACTGCACCCGCACCCGTTTCGTGGAGACCCTGCGCCGCGTGGCGGACGCCGTGGAGGCGGGAGAGGGCTTCCGCATCCAGGTGGGCGGCCACCGCTTCGTGGTGCCGTCGGACGCGACGCTCGCGATCGCGCACGAAGCCGCGGACGGCTCCGAGGAGCTGGAGCTGCAGCTGAGCTGGTCGTCGCGCTGACGGCTCCGGCGGCGTTGCCGGCGCACCGCGCGCGGAGGTCGCCGCCCGGGGGGCGTTGCGGGGGGATGTCCCCCCGCCCCAGAACTCAGCCGATGGCCGCCGCGAGGAGGTCGTCGTGCTCGCGCTTGTGGCGTCCCGGGAAGCCGGTCGCGGGGCTCGCGGCCGCAGCGCGTCCCGCGTAGCGCGCGGGGAGGCCCGCCTCGAGCAGCTCCAGCGCCACGAAGGGCCACGGCCCCATGTTGCGCGGCTCCTCCTGGCACCACACCAGCTCCGCGCCGGGGTGCTTCGCCAGCTCGCCGCGCAGCGCGTCGAGAGGGAAGGGGTAGGTCTGCTCGACGCGGACCAGCGCCACGTCGCGGTCGCGCCCGGCGGCGGCCCGCGCGGCGACGAGGTCGTAGTAGACCTTGCCGGAGCACAGCACCACGCGGGAGCGGCCCTCGCCGTCGCCGATGACCTCCTGGAACCGCCCGGTTGCCAGCTCTTCCAGCGTGCTCGTGGCGCTGCGCAGCAGGCTCTTCGGGGTGAACACGATGAGCGGACGCCGCGCGCGCCGGAGCACCTGGCGCCGCAGCAGGTGGAAGATCTGCGCCGGCGTGGTGCAGTTGGCGCACTGGATGTTCTCCTGCGCCGCCATCTGCAGGAACCGCTCGATGCGGGCGGAGGAGTGCTCGGGGCCCTGGCCCTCGTAGCCGTGCGGCAGGAGCATCACGAGGCCGCTGTGGCGGTTCCACTTCGTCTCGCCGGACACGAGGAAGTTGTCGATGATGATCTGCGCGCCATTTGCGAAGTCGCCGAACTGCGCCTCCCAGAGCACCAGCGCGTCCGGGTAGTCCAGCGAGTAGCCGTACTCGAAGCCGAGCACCGCCGCCTCGGACAGGAGCGAGTTGTAGACCTCGACCGGCGCCTGGCCCTCGGTCGCGTGCGCGACGGGGCTCCATTCGGTGCCGTTCTCCGTGTCGAAGAGCACCGCGTGGCGGTGGCTGAAGGTGCCGCGCTTGCAGTCCTGCCCGCTCAGCCGCACGCGCGCGCCCTCCGCGGCGAGCGTGGCGTAGGCCAGGAGCTCGCCGGCCGCCCAGTCCAGCGGCTTCTGGCCGGCCGCCTGGTCCTCGCGGAGCTTGAAGACGTTGCGCGCGAGCTTCGGATGAACCGTGAAGCCCTCCGGAACGCGGTTCAGCGCGCGCAGCAGTGCCGCCAGGCGCTCCTGCGGCACGGCGGTGTCGGGAGCGTAGGCGGTGTCGCCGTAGCCGGCCCACAGGCCCTGCAGGGCGCTGCCGCTCTTGCCGCGCGGCGTGGCGGCCTGCGCGAGCGCCTCGTCCAGCGACTGCCGGAAGGCGTCGCTCATGCGGTTGGCGTCGGCGTCGGTGATCACGCCGGCGGCGACCAGCTTGCGGCGGTACATCTCCCGGACGCCGGCGTGCGCGCCGATGCGCCGGTACATGAGCGGCTGCGTGAACGCCGGCTCGTCCTGCTCGTTGTGGCCGTGCTTGCGGAAGCAGTAGAGGTCGATCACCACGTCGCGCTTGAAGACCTGGCGCCATTCCATGGCGAGGGCGACAACGCGTGCCACCGTCTCCGGATCCTCCCCGTTCACGTGGAAGATGGGGATGCCGAGCATGCGCGCCACGTCGGTGCAGTACGGCGTCGAGCGCGCGTCGTGCGGGGAGGTGGTGAAGCCGACCTGGTTGTTGACGACGACGTGGACCGTGCCGCCCGTGCGGTAGCCGGGCAGCCCGCTGAGGTTCAGCACCTCGGCGTTGAGGCCCTGTCCGGCGAACGCGGCGTCCCCGTGCACGAGCAGCGGCATCACGCGGTCGCCCGCCTCGTCGCCGTCCCGGTCCTGCTTGGCGCGCGCGCGGCCCTCCACGACCGGGTTCACCGCCTCGAGGTGCGAGGGGTTGAACGCCAGCGAGAGGTGGATCACGTCGCCGCGGGCCGTGGTGTAGTCGCTCGAGTAGCCCAGGTGGTACTTCACGTCGCCGGAGCCGTTCACGTCGGAGTGCTCGGTGTGGTCGACGAACTCGCCGAGCATGTCCTGCGGTGGCTTGTGCAGGATGTTGAGCAGCACGTTGAGTCGGCCGCGGTGGGCCATGCCGAGCACGACCTCCTTCACGCCGCGGGTGCCGGCCTCGTCGAGCAGCCGGTCGAGGAGCGGGATGAGGCTCTCGGCGCCCTCCAGCGAGAAGCGCTTGTAGCCCTGGAACTTCACGCCCAGGAAGCGCTCGAAGCCATCCGCGCGGGTGAGCATGTCGAGCATGCGCACCTGCGTGTCCCGGGCCACCGGCTCGGCGAGCGCGAGGTTCTCGAAGCGCTGCTGCACCCACCGCTTGGCGTTCGCGTCGAGGATGTTCATGAACTCGACGCCCACACTGCCGCAGTAGACCTGCTGGAGACGCGCGAGGATCGTGCGCACCGTGGCGTGCGGCGGCAGGCCGTGGAGCGGGCTGGTGCTCACCGTCACGTCCATGTCGGCGTCGGTCAGGCCGTAGAACGCCGGGTCCAGCTCGGGGTGCTTCGCGATCTGCCGCCCGTCGAGCGGATCGATGTGCGCCGCCCAGTGGCCGTGCACGCGGTAGGCGTTGATGAGGCGCGCGACCTTGGCCTGGCGCTCCGCGGCGCGGAGGTCGGAGCCTTCCGACGTGGCGGCCCCGCCGGACACCGTGGCGTGGAAGATGCTGCGCGGAGGCCTCGTCGGGCCGGTGGGTGCCACGCCGTCCATGCCGGCGAGCAGCGCGCGGGACGCGGCGTCCACGGAGGCCGGATCGGCCTGGAACCGCGCGAGGAGGTCTTCGAGGTAGGCGGCGTTCTCACCCGAGAGCAGCGTGTCGTTGGCCATGCGTTGGGGCTCCGCGAGCACGCTGACTAACGCACTCGCGGGGCACAGGCGCGTTAGGAGGACGCATGCCGATACGGGTCACCACGCTCAATTGCAACGGCCTGCGCTCCGCGGCGCGTCGAGGGTTCCGCGACTGGCTCGGGGGCGCCGCGCCCGACGTGCTGCTGCTCCAGGAGGTGCGCGCCGACGCGGACTCGCTGCCGGCCGAGCTGCTCACCCCGGAGGGCTGGACGTGCGCCTGGCACTTCGCCGCGAAGAAGGGCTACGCCGGTACCGCCGTGTGGGTGCGGGGTCCCGGGGCGGGGGGGCATCCCCCCGCAACGCCCCCCGTCACGGTGTCGTTCACGCGCGGCTGCGGGCACGCCCGCGGAGAGGAGGAAGGGCGCGTCGTCGGTGCGCACCTCCGCTGGGACGACGGCCGCGCGCTGGACGCGTGGAGCATGTACCTGCCGTCGGGGTCCAGCGGGCCGGAGCGGCAGGCGTGGAAGTTCGCGTACATGGAGCACGCGCAGGCGTGGCTGGCCGCGCGCCTGGCGAGCGGGGTGCCCACGATCGTGGGCGGGGACCTGAACATCGCGCACACGCCCATGGACATCCGCAACGCGCGCTCCAACGAGAAGAACTCGGGGTTCCTGCCGGAGGAGCGCGCGTGGCTCGGCGCGCGGCTCGCGGAGGGCTGGCAGGACTCGTTCCGCGTCGCGAACCCGGAGCGCGTGGCCTACTCCTGGTGGTCCAACCGCGGCAACGCGCGCGCGAACGACGTGGGCTGGCGCATCGACTACCTGCTCGCGACGCCGCAGGTGCGCGTGCTCGCGAGCGACATCGCGCGCGGCGCGGACCTGAGCGATCACGCGCCCGTCTCGGTCGATGTGGAGGTCTGACCCGATGACGCCCCGCGCGTGGCTCGTGGCTGCGGGATTCCTCGTGGCGTGCGACTCTCCGGACGACAAGGCGCCGACGCCGTCCGACACCGGCGTGTCGTCGGGGGGCCGCCAGGACATCCTGACGACGGATCTGTCCCTCCACCTTCGGGCGCGTTCGGGCTTCGCCACGATCTCCGTGGTGCCGGCCGCCGGCGCGGACGAGGTGGTGCTGGAAGTCGACGGGCTGGAGGTCGTGGACGTGTTCGTCGAGGACTCGGCGGTCGACGCGCGCGTGGTGGACGGCCTGCTGCGCGTGCCCGTCGACGCGGCGCGCCCCGGGCCCGTCACGGTGGGGGTCGACTACGTCTTTCCCGCCCGCACCCTGGGCACCTTCGACGGGTGGATGCCCGCGCAGGGCGTGACGTTCCTGTGGCCGTATTTCTGCAGCCACCTCTTCCCCTGCACGTCCTCGATGGAGGACGGCGTGACCTTCACGATGACCGTGACGGGGACGGATCCGGCGCTGACCGCCGTGTATCCGCGCACCACGACGACCGACGCGCCCGCGTACATGCCGGCCGTGGCGGTGGGGCCCTACGCGCGGGTCGACCTGGGGACGACGACCGCCGGCACCGCCGTGAAGGCCTGGTATTTCGACGTCCCTGGCGCCATGCCGTACGTGCAGGCCGGGACGGCGCACCTGGCGGACGTCGTGGACTTCTTCGAGCGCACCTACGGTCCGTACGCCTTCGGGCCGGAGATCGGCAGCGTGGAGGTCGACTGGGGCGCCGATTCCTACGGGGGGATGGAGCACCATCCCTACTCGCACATCGCCACCTTCGACTACGCCGACGAGGAGGTGCACGCCCACGAGGCCGCGCACGGCTGGTTCGGCGACGCCGTGCGGGTGGGCTGCTGGGAGGACTTCGTGCTGTCCGAGGGCACGGTGACCTACATGGCGGGACGCGGGCTGGAGCAGGTCGGCGGACCCGACGTGTGGCCCATGTACGTGGACTACCTCGACGCGATCTGCGCCGGGGAGGACGTGAACGCGGTGGCGCTGCCGGACACCTGCGGGGAGATCGATCTCCTCGAGGAGGACCTGTGGTCCATGGTGCCCTACATGAAGGGCGCGTGCTTCTACGAGGACGTGGGTGAGCGCATCGGGTTCGAGGCCGTGGACGCCGCCATCGCGGAGTTCTACCGGGCGCACGTGAACCGCACGGGCCACATGCGCGACATGATCGACACGCTCGCGGCGCACGCGCCGGAGCACGAGCGCGCGGCCATCGACGCGCTGGCGGTCGAGTGGCTGGAGACCTACGCGTGCCCGGCGGACTACGCGGCGCGCTGCGGATCGCACCAGCGTCCCTGAGCGGAACCGTCCTGCCCGAGGGCGTTGCGGGCACGCGGCCGCGGTTGGCCCCGCCAGGGGCCTCGAGCGGCGGGCGTGGGGACTAGCGCGCGGCGATGGCCACCTGGGTGATGGTCATGGGCGTGAGCGGCTTGTCGCGCTCGTCGCGGGGCACGCTGGCGAGGGTGTGCACCAGGCCGGTCTCGAGGCAGTCCCCGAAGATGGAGTGCTTGCCGTTGAGGTGCGGCGCGGGTCCGTCGGTGATGAAGAACTGCGAGCCGTTCGTGTCGGGGCCGGCGTTCGCCATCGCCAGGATGCCGGGCTTGTCGAAGACGGTCTTGGGTCCGACCTCGTCGGGGAAGGTGTAGCCGGGCCCTCCGGTGCCGTTGCCCAGCGGATCGCCGCCCTGGACCATGAAGCCCGGGATGACCCGGTGGAACACCGTGCCGGTGTAGAGCGGCCGCGTGGTGGGCGCGCTCGTGCGCGGGTCGGTCCATTCCTTGCCGCCGCGCGCGAGCTGCACGAAGTTGAGCACCGTCTCCGGCGCCTCGTCGACGCGGAGGGTGCAGTTGATCCACCCCACCGGCGTGAGGAAGGAGGCGTAGAGGGCCTTTCCCGGCGCCCAGCCGACGGCGCTGAGCGCCTGATCGCGCTGCGCCTTCTTCATGTCCGCCTCCAGGCGGGCCGTGCTGGTCTTCAGCGTGGCGTTCTCCTCCTCGAGGCGCTTGCCCGCGCGCTCCAGGTCCGAGATCCGCTGCGCCAGGCGGGCGTTCTCGGCCTCCATCTCGGCATCCTTGCAGGCCAGCAACAGGGAGAGCAGCACCATGGGTCCTCCGACGGCGTCCCCCTAGCACGTTATGGGGGAGGCCTGCTTCCCCGGTGCCCCATGCGCGTGCGAGTCTTCCTCCGCCAGAGCCTGTTCTCCCTTCCCGGCGACGCCGGACACGTGCCCACGGGCGTCGCGGTGCTCGACGGAGAGCTCGTCTCCGAGGGTGCCGTGGGCCTTACGGTGCGGGTGACGGGCTGGATGGACGAGCGCGGCCGCACCCTGCAGGGCGTGGCCCGCACGCTGCTGGTGCCCGCGTCGAAGCTCGATCACCTCGTGGTCGTGGACGGCGGATGACGCTGCTCGCGCTGCTCGCCTGCGCGGCGCGGCTCGAGGGGCGGGTGGAGGACGGCAACGGCGCGCCGGTCGTGGGCGCGCGGCTCGACGCCACGGGGCTGAAGGGCGCAGCGTGCGCCGCGGTCACCGGCCCCGACGGCGCCTGGGCGACGCAGTGCCCGCGCGGGACGTGGGCCTTCGCGGTGACACATCCGGACCATGTATCGGGCACGCTGGAGGTCCAGGCCGACTCCTCCCGCGTGACGGCGACCACCGCGCGGCTGGTGCGCATCCCGTCGGAGGCCGGCGCGTGGTGGGTCGAGGCGGGGGCGTTTGCGCCGCTCGACGGCGTGCAGCTGCTGCGCACCGAGGACGCGACGACGCAGCGCTGGTGCGTTCCCGACGGTGAGACGCCGCGAACGGCCGGGGAGGGGACGCGGGTGCTGCGCAACGACGCGGCCGGTGAGACATGGCGCGTGTATCGCCTGGACGCGGAGCGCTGCGCGTACCGCATGACGAAGGGTGCGGCGGAGCACTGGTCGTTCACGGCGGACCGGGTGGAGCTGCCGGAGGTGTCCGACGGCAGCGCGGGCGCCGCGGCGGAGGGGCGGCACTGGCTGGACCCGGCGGGGCTGCCGGCCGGGGACTACGTC
>JBDLRI010000096.1:0-7415 GCA_039800105.1 Pseudomonadota bacterium | reverse complement strand
GCAGGGATCCACCGCCATGTCCATCGACCCGCGCACGTCAACCGCCCAGGCCGGCAGCGGGGCGGGGGCCGGCGGAGTCACCGGGGTGGCGGGCGTTGCGACGGGCGCGGCCTTGGGACCGCAGGAGGCGAGGAGAAGCACGAGGATGGAACGCATGACGCGCGGATTATCGGGTCACGCCCCGCCGCGCAGCGTGGAGACCGGTCGCAGCGTGTCACCGTCCCGGGCAAGGATCGCCACGGCGCGCTCGCGATGCACCCCCACGATCGGCGCGACCTCGTCCTGGGGCGGGGCCTCGGGCCGGACCCGCAACGCCCCGGCCTCGGCGGGCGACGGAAAACCGTCCGGCCACGCCCACGCCGGCGGCTCGATCCGGCCGACCGGCACCACCCCGCCGAGCCGCACGCGGTGGGCCTCGCGGTCGTCGAGGACGCGCGTGGCGCACCACGGGAGCAGCGTGGCCCCGTGCGCCCGCGTCGGAGCGCCGCCCGGGCCGGGATCGGTCCACGGGCCGATCGCCGTGCGCCGCAGCGTCCGTACGTGCGCGGCGGACCCCACGGCCCGGCCGAGATCGCGCACCAGCGCGCGCACGTAGAACCCGCCGCGGCAGGTGAGCACGAGGCGCCCGGCCCCGTCCAGCGTCGCCGCGTGGAGGTACGCCGGCCGTGGCGCCATCACCACCTCCTCGCCGCGGTGGGCGCGCACGTAGGCGCGCTCGCCGTCCACGCGCCGGGCGCTGGTGGCCGGCGGCACCTGGTCGCGCCAGCCCCGGAACGCGCCGAGCGCCGCGCGCACGACGTCGGTGGCGGGCGGCGCGGCGTGACGGAGCACGGTCCCGCCGCCGTCGCCGGTGTCGGTCTCCACGCCCCAGGCCACCTCCGCGACGTAGGTCTTCGGAAGCGCGTGGAGCCGCTCCATCAACCGGGTCGCGCCGCCCACGAGCACGAGCAGGAGCCCCCCCGCGAAGGGATCGAGGGTGCCGCCGTGGCAGGCCGGTACGGGCGGTGCCGCCACGCCGTCGGGCAGCCCCAGGAACGCGCGCAGCCGCGCGTGGCTCGACACGCCCGCCGGCTTGTGCACGGCGTGGATGCCCACGGGCACGTCGGGGGGCGTTGCGGGGGGTGGAACCCCCCGCCCCAGGCAAAGGTTGCGCGACACCCCCGTGTCCTACCACGCCCGGGGCGGCGTGTTATCCGCGCCCGATGCCGTCTCCTGCGTCGAACGAAGGCGACCGCGGCTTCGTCATCCCCATCGGGGGCGCCGAGGACAAGGTCAGCGCCCGCGCCATCCTCAAGCGCTTCACCAAGCTCTGCGGCGGGTCCGCGGCGCGCATCGTCGTCATCCCGACGGCCAGCCAGCTGCGGGACACCGGGGAGCGCTACCGCGCCATCTTCAAGGACGTGGGCGCGCGCAAGGTCACGGTGCTCGACATGACCCGCCGCGAGGACGGCGACGAGGACGAGGCCGTCGAGGCCGTCGAGTCCTGCACCGGCGTGTTCCTCACCGGCGGCAACCAGCTGCGCCTGAGCACGATCCTCGGCGGCACGCGCGTCGCGAAGGCCATCCGCCAGGCGAACGCCCGCGGCGCCCACGTGGCGGGCACCTCCGCGGGGGCCGCGTTCATCTCCGAGCACATGATCTGCTTCGGCAAGGAAGGCGGCACGCCGATGGCCGGCGGCGCCACGCTGGGCCCCGGCCTCGGGCTCACGAACCGCTTCATCGTGGACCAGCACTTCACGCAGCGCGACCGCCTGGGGCGGCTGCTGAGCGCGCTGGCGTACAACCCCTTCGCGGTGGGCCTGGGCCTCGACGAGGACACCGCCGCGTTCATCGGCCCCAACCACCGCTTCGAGGTGGTCGGCAGCGGCGGCGTCACCGTGCTCGACACGAGCCAGCTCGAGCATTCCAGCATGGCGACGTCCTCCGAGGGCGCCCCGGTCGAGATGATCGGCGTCCGCCTCCACATCCTCACGGCCGGCGGCGTGTACGACCTCCACACGCGACGCGCGATTCCGGCCCCTCCCGACGCCTGAGTGCGCTGGGGCGGGGGCTCACACCGCCCCCGCAACGCCCCCGGGCGCGACGCTGCGGCGGGATCGCCCGCGCAGGCGCCCCGCGTTGAGCACCACGCTCACGCTCGAGAGCGCCATGGCGGTCCCCGCGAGCGCGGCGGGCAGGCGCCCGCTCATCGCGACCGGCAGCATCACGGCGTTGTAGGCGAAGGCGAAGACGAGGTTCTGACGCACGTTGCGGAGCGTGGCGCGCGCGATGTCGATCGCCACCGCGACCGTGCCCGGCTGGGCGTTCCGCAGGGTGATCGCGGCCGCCTCCATCGCCGCGTCGGTACCGGTGCCCATGGCAAGGCCCACGTGCGCCGCCGCGAGCGCGGGCGCGTCGTTCACGCCGTCGCCCACCATCGCCACGCGCCGCCCTTCGGCCGCGAGCGCCCGCAGCACCGCGAGCTTGCCGTCGGGGAGCACCTCCGCGTGCACCGTGTCGATGCCCAGGCCGGCGCCCACCCGCTCCGCCTCCGCGCGCGAATCCCCGCTGAGCATCGCGACGCGCAGCCCCCGCGCACGGAGCGCCGCCACGGCCGCGGCGGCATCCTCCCGGACCACGTCCCGCACGAGCAGGGTGGCCACGGGCGTTCCGTCCACCGCCACGACGAGGCGCGTTCCGTGCGCCGCGCCGCCCGGTTCGGCCGGGAGCGGCGGCCCCTCGCCGAGCCAGCGCGCGCTCCCGACGCGGACGCTCCGTCCCTCCACGCGCGCCTCCACGCCGCAGCCGGGAACGACCCGCACGTCCTCCGCGTCGGGCAGATCGAGCGGCGCCGCCGCCACGAGCGCCCGCGCGAGCGGGTGCTGCGTGTGCCGGTCCGCCGCGGCCGCGAGGCGCACGGCGTCGGGATCCCCGGACGACGCGACGAGCACGGGCCGGCCCACCGTCAGGGTGCCCGTCTTGTCGAACACCACCGTGTCCACCTCTGCGAGCGCCTGCAGCGCCGCGCCGTCACGGGGGAGCACCCCGGCGCGCGCGGCGTTGCCGAGCCCCACGACGAGCGAGAGCGGCGTGGCCAGACCCAGCGCGCACGGGCAGGCGACCACGAGCGTGGCGAGCGCCGCGTCCAGCCCCCGGGACGGGTCGTGGCCGAGAAGCGTCCAGCCCACGCCCGCGGCGGCGGCCAGGGCCATCACCCCCGGCACGAACCCCGACGCCACGCGATCCGCGAGCGCCGCCACCGGCGGGCGCGTCGCCTGCGCGCGGTCCACGAGCGCCACGATCCGCCCCAGCGCGGAATCCTCCCCGACGGCCTCCACGTCCACGTCGAGCACGCCCGGTCCGTTGACCGTGCCGGCGTGCACGCGGTCACCGGGCGCCTTCGGCACCGGCATCGGCTCGCCGCGCAGCATGCTCTCGTCCACGCTGCCCGCTCCCGAGCGCACCGTGCCGTCCGCCGGCACGCGCGCACCGGCGGCCACGCGCACGCGGTCCCCCACGCGCAGCTCCGCCAGCGCCACGGTCTCCCCGGTGCCGTCCGCCTGCACGCGCAACGCGCGCGGCGGCGCGAGATCCAGCAGGGCGCGCAGGGCGCGGCCGGCGTCCCGGCGCGCGCGCACCTCGAGGGCCTGGCCCAGTCGCACCATGCCGATCACCAGGGGGACGGCATCCAGCGACGGCGCGTGGTGCGCGCCCTGCCACAGGAGCGCCCGGGCGGCGTGGATCCACGCGGCTCCGGTGCCCAACGCCACGAGGGTGTCCATGTCGAACACCCCCCGCGGCACGTTGCGGGCCGTGCGGACGAAGAAGCCCCGCCCCGGTCCCGCCATCACGCCGAGGGAAAGGAGCAGCACCGCGCGGGACCACGCCGCCATCCACGCGTGCGGCACGGGTCCCATCGCGGCCAGCGCGAGCGCGCCCACCCCGAGCGACAGGGCGGCGTCGCGGAGGTTGGCACGCAGCGCCGCGGCGGCATCACGGTCCTGCTCGGCCCAGCGCTCCGCCTGGGGCACGCGCGCCCCGTACCCCGCGCGGGCCACCGCACCGACGAGCGCCTCCGGATCGACGCCGTCCGCGCAGCGCACGGACGCCTGGGACGTCGCGTAGCTGACCTGCGCGTCCTCCACCCCGGGCACCCGCCGCAGCACCTTCTCCACGCGCCCCACGCACGCGGCGCAGTGCATGCCCTCGACGCGCAGCGGGACCGACTTCATCGCTCGAAAGCTAACCACCGGCATGGCGGCGTCCCCGCCGGGTTTGACACGGCGCGTGCGACCGCTAAACTCCCCCGACCTTCGGAGGTACGCGTGCGCATGCTTTCCACCCTCGTCACCGGGCTGCTGCTCGCCAGCGCCGTGGGCTGCGGCGGCGACAAGGGTCCCAAGGAGATCGTCATCGGCGAGTTCGGCTCGCTGACGGGCGGCGCCGCCACGTTCGGTCTCTCGACCAAGAACGGCATCGAGCTGGCCACGAAGGAGATCAACGCCAAGGGCGGCATCGGCGGCGTGCCGATCCGCGTGGTCGTCGAGGACGACCAGTCCAAGGCCGAGGAGGCCGCCACCGCCGTCAACAAGCTGCTGTCGCGCGACCGCCCGGTGGCGCTGCTCGGGGAGGTCAGCTCCAGCCGCAGCCTGGCCGCCGCGCCGCTCGCGCAGGCCGCGGGCGTGCCGATGGTGTCGCCGTCGTCGACCTCGGTGAAGGTGACGCAGGCGGGCGACATGATCTTCCGCGTGTGCTTCATCGACCCCTTCCAGGGCCAGGCCATCGCGAAGTTCGCCTACGCCGGGAAGAACCTGCGCAAGGTGGTCGTCTTCAAGGACGTGAAGAACGACTACTCCGTCGGCCTGAGCGAGGTGTTCACCCAGACCTTCACCGGTCTCGGCGGCACCGTGCTCGGCGAGGAGGCCTACAGCGAGGGCGACATGGACTTCAAGGCGCAGCTCACGAAGCTCGTGGCGCTGCAGCCCGAAGCCATCTTCGTGCCCGGCTACTACACCGAGGTGGGCCTCATCGCGCGGCAGGCGCGCGAGCTGGGCTACGCCGGCATCTTCCTCGGCGGCGACGGCTGGGACAGCGACAAGCTCGTGGAGATCGGCCAGGACGCCATCGTCGGCGGCTACTTCACGAACCACTACTCGGTGGACGACCCCAGCAAGGCGGTCCAGGACTTCATCGCCACCTACCAGGCGGCCTACCAGGGCAAGCCCGACGGGCTGGCGGCGCTCGGCTACGACGCGGCGCGCATCCTCTACGCGGCGATCGCGGAGGTCGCGAAGGACCCGGCGATGGCCGAGGCGCTGGCGGACCGCTCCGGCGTGCCGGCGACCGAGGGCAAGCGCCGCGCCGCGCGGCAGGCGATCCGCGACGCGCTCGCGAAGACCGCCAACTACCCCGGCGTGACCGGGTCCATCACCATCGACGCGCAGCGCAACGCCACCAAGCCGGCCGTCGTCGTCGAGGTGACCCGCCAGGGTCCGAAGTTCGTGGAGTCCATCGCCCCGTGACGATGTTCCTGCAGCAACTCCTCAACGGACTGTCGCTCGGTGCCATCTACGCGCTCATCGCGCTCGGCTACACGATGGTCTACGGGACGCTGCAGCTCATCAACTTCGCGCACGGCGAGGTCTACATGATGGGCGCCTTCGCGGCGCTCTACTTCGCGAAGTGGACGGGCGTCGCGAAGCACCCCACGTTCGGCGGCGCCCTCGTCGTGATGGTGGCGACGATGGCGTTCTGCGCCGCGCTCGGCATCCTCATCGAGCGGGTGGCGTACCGCCCGCTGCGGCGCGCGAGCCGCCTGAACATGCTGATCACCGCGCTCGGCGTGTCGCTGCTGCTGCAGAACGTGGCGCTGCTCGCGTTCGGCGCGCTGCAGAACTTCCCGTCGCTGCTGCCCACGAAGAGCTGGATGGTCGCGGGGGTCGGCGTGCGCAGCAACGACGTGCTCACGCTCGGCGTGACCGTCGTGCTCATGCTCGGCCTGACGTGGCTCGTGGAGCGCACCCAGGTCGGGCGGGCCATGCGCGCCGTGAGCCATTCCCGCGAGAGCGCCGCGCTCATGGGCATCCCCGTCGACCGCATCGTCATGCTCACCTTCGCGATCGGCTCCGTGCTGGCCGGCGCCGCCGCGGTGCTCGTCGCGAACGACAAGCACACGATCCGCCCGGAGATGGGCATGACCGGCGGCATGAAGGCGTTCGTCGCCGCGGTGCTCGGCGGCATCGGGAACATTCCCGGCGCCGTGGCCGGCGGGCTGCTCCTCGGCCTCGCGGAGACCTTCGTCTCCGGCTACCTCGCGAGCACCTACCGCGACGCCATCGCGTTCCTGCTGCTCATCGCCGTGCTCCTCACCCGTCCCGCGGGCCTCTTCGGGACGCACACCGTGGAGAAGGTGTGACCGACGCGCACGCTGGGGCGGGGGGGGGCCCGCCCCCCTCCGCCACGCCTCCCCCGGCCGCGCCTGCGACCGCGCGGTCGACGCGGTTCCCGTGGGCGGGCTGGCTCGGCACGGCCGTGGCCGTCGCGGCCACGTGGGGGCTCGCGCTGTACGCCGTGCCGTGGGTCGACGCCTACCTCGCCGACGTGGTCGTGCGCATCGGGATCACCCTGCTCGCCGTGCTCGGCCTGGTGCTCGTGCTCGGCTTCACCGGGCAGTTCTCGCTGGGCCACGCCGGCTTCATGGCGGTCGGCGCCTACACCTCGGCGTGGCTGTGCACGCACACCGGCCTGCCCCCGGCGCTGGGCGCCCTCGCCGGCGGGGCGGTCGCGGCCCTTGCGGGCTTCGCGGTCGGCCTGCCGAGCCTGCGCCTGGCGGGCGACTACCTCGCGGTGGTGACCCTCGGGTTCAACGGCATCATCCTCGTGCTCATCCAGAACAGCCGCGCGCTGGGCGGGGCGCAGGGCATGACCGGACTCCCCACGCTGGAGACCTACGACACGCCGGGCCGCGCCTTCGGCTGGGTCGCGACGTACCTGCTGCTCGGCGCGCTGCTGCTGCGCAACCTGCGCCACAGCCGCCACGGGCGGGCGTTCCAGGCCGTGCGGGACAACGAGATCGCGGTGCGGAGCCTCGGCATCGACACCACGCGCGTGAAGGTGACGGCCTTCGCGATCGGCGCGGCCTACGCCGGCGTCGCGGGGGGCTTGTTCGCGCACTACCGCGCCAGCATCTTCCCGAGCGTCTTCGACCTTCCGCGCAGCGTGGAGCTGCTCGCGATGGTCGTCCTCGGCGGCGCGGGGAGCCTGAGCGGGCCGATGCTCGCGGGCGCGGTGCTCACGGCCCTGCCCGAGGTCCTGCGCCCCGTGGCGGACATCCGCATGGTGCTCTACGCCGTGCTGCTCGTCGTGATGATGATCGTGCGCCCGAGCGGCCTGCTCGGCGCCCGCGAGCTCTCCGACCTGTTCCGCCGCGCGCCGCG
>JBDLRI010000095.1:0-34881 GCA_039800105.1 Pseudomonadota bacterium | reverse complement strand
ACGCGTCCTCCCCACGCGCGCCGCTCGAGGCCCCTGGCGGGGCCAACCGCGGCCGCGTGCCCGCAACGCCCCCGGGCCTCAGCCGGGCGCGCTCGCGGCGCGCAGCTCGTCCCGTACGATGCGGTACACCGCGGGATCGTAGGTCAGAGCCGTGTGGCCCACGCTCGCGACGGAGCGGTTCCGCACGTGGGTCTCCCCGGGCCGCGCCACGAGCACGGAGGACCACCACGGCACCACCAGGTCCTGTCGGCTGTACACGCTCACCATCGGCACGTGGGCCGGAAAGGGCGCGTCGTGCAGCCGCCGCAGGAACCGCGAGCGGGGCAGCATGTCGTAGGGGCTGCGCGAGATCACGCCCGCGCCCATGAGCCACACGCCCAGCGCCGCCGTGGGCGTGCCATGGTGGGGCGTGCCGAGCGTCACGAGGGACTTCACCCGGCGGTCGCCGCCGTGGTGCTGCACGTAGTGCCGTGCGATCAGCCCGCCCTTGCTGTGGCCGACGATATGGAAGCGCTCCAGTCCGGTGCGGGCGCAGATGCGCTCGATCTTCGCCGCGATGTGCGCGGCCAGCGGCCCGGGACGCTCCGTGTTGAAGCGCGAGAACAGCCCGCCGAGGTCGAAGCTGAACACGCCGTAGCCGTCGTAGCGCAGGCGGTCCTCCATGACCTCCCACACGTTGCGGGTCTGGAAGAAGCCGTGCAGGAGCAGCACCGTCTCGGGGTGCGACGCGAAGTCATCGTGCCGCACGATGCGGTTGCCCCGGCCGTACACGCGCCGCACGCTGCCCAGCTGGTCGCGGAGGGCGCGGTACAGCCGTCGCGGCGCGGTCGGTTCAGGATCCACGCGCTGGCCTACCCCGCGCCGGCGCGGCCCGCACCCGACTGGCGGGATAGTCCCCCGCCCATGCGCCGGGACCGCTACCGCGAGGCAGGCGTGGACCTCTCCGCAGGCGACGCCGCGGTGGAACGGATGCGGCCGCACGCCGCGGCCACGGCGACGTCCGCCACGCTCGAGGGGCTGGGCGGCTTCGGGGCGCTGCACGCGCTCGGCGGCGGCTGGCGCGATCCCGTGCTCGTGAGCGCGACCGACGGCGTGGGCACGAAGCTGCTCCTCGCACAGCGGCTCGGGAGGCTGGACACGATCGGCGTCGACCTCGTGGCGATGTGCGTGAACGACGTGGCCGTGCGCGGGGCGCGGCCGCTGTTCCTGCTGGATTACCTCGCGGTCGATCGGCTGGACCCCGACGACGCCGCCCGGATCGTGGCGGGCATCGCGGAGGGGTGCCGGCAGGCCGGATGCACCCTCGCGGGCGGAGAGACCGCGGAGCTTCCGGGGCTGCTCGCGGCCGGGCGCTTCGACCTCGCGGGTTTCTGCGTGGGCGTGGTCGAGCGCGACCGGCTGGTCGATGGCCGCGACGTGCGCCCCGGCGACGTGCTGCTGGGCCTCCCGAGCACCGGCGTCCACGCCAACGGCTACACGCTCGTGCGCGCGCTCTGCGACGGTCTCCCGATGGATGTCGACCCGGGCGGCCTCGGCGAGCCGCTCGGGGACGCGCTCCTGCGACCGACCGCGATCTACGCGGACGACCTCCGCACGTTGCACGACGCTCGACTCCTGCGGGCCGCCGCGCACATCACCGGAGGCGGCCTGCTGCGGAACCTGCCGCGCTGCCTGTCGGCGGGCTGCGGCGCGCGGCTGCGGGTCGGCGCGTGGCCGGTCCCGCCGGTGCTCGCGTTCCTGCGGCGGGTCGGACCGCTCGACGACGTCGAGATGCACGGCACCTTCAACGGCGGGCTGGGGCTCGTCGTGGTCGTGCGCCCCGCCGAGGTGGACGCGGCGCGCGCGGCCGTGGGCGGCCACGTGATCGGCGAGGTCGTGGCGGACCCGGCGAAGCGCGTGGTGCTGGCGTGAAGCTGCGGGTGGGCGTGCTCGCGAGCGGCGAGGGCACGAACCTGCAGGCGCTGCTCGACGCCGCCCGCGACCCGTCGTGGCCCGCGGAGGTGGTCGCGGTCGTGTGCGACGTGCCCGGCGCGCCCGCGCTCTCCCGCGCTGCACGTGTCGGTGTCACCGCGCGGCTCATCCCCAGCGCCGGCCGGGATCGCGCCACGTTCGAGGAGGACGTGCTCGCGTTCCTGGGACCGCACGGCGCCCACCCGGTCGACCTCGTGTGCCTGGCGGGCTTCCGCCGCATCCTGACCCGGCGGTTCCTGGACGCCTGGTCCTGGGGCGGAGGGGGGCCCCCCTCCGCAACGCCTCCCCCGCGGGTCCTGAACATCCACCCGTCGCTGCTCCCGGCATTCCCGGGCCTGCACGCCCTCCGCGACGCGCTGGCCGCCGGCGTCGCCGAGACCGGCGTGACCGTGCACGCGGTGGACGAGGGCGTCGACACGGGGCCGGTGCTCGCGCAGCGCGCCGTGCCGATCCTGCCGGGCGACACGCTGGAAACGCTGCGCGCACGCGTGCAGGCCGTGGAGCACGCGCTCTACCCGGTGGTCGTGGCGCGAATCGCAGCGGGCGGCTGAACCGCGCCCGGCGGGGGGCGTTGCGGGCACGCGGCCGCGGTTGGCCCCGCCACGGGCCTCGAGCGGCGCGCGTGGGGAGGACGCGTCCGCCGCGGGCGGCGCCGAGCCAGGCTCGGCGAGCGCCGGACCCCGCCCCCGGAGGGCGCCGCCCGGCGGCGACCGTGAGGGGGGCGGCAAGCCCCCCGCCCCAAGGTCGAGCCGCCTAGTGCGGGCAGACGTCGTAGATGGACGTCCCGTCGGCGGTGAAGTCGGCGCCCGCCACGAGGTAGACGTCGCACCCGGCGTCGGAGTCGGAGTAGGTCACGTGGTCGAGCACGAGCGTGGCGTTGTCATCGACCCAGGTCTGGCCGTACTGGTCGCCGCCGCCGTGACGGATGTCCGCGTAGGTGAAGCGGCTGCTGTTGTCCGCCGTGGACAGGAACTCGATGTAGAGCCAGTCGCCCGCCGCGGGGTTGGCCTTCGCGGAGCGCACCAGCACGTGGTTGCTCGCGGTGCCGTCCAGGATGAGTGCCCCGCTGTCGTACACCGAGACGCGGTCGCCCTCGCCGATGCGCAGCTCGTTGCCCGCTGCGACCGTGAGGATGGCCGATCCGCCGCTCGACGCCGCGATGGCGAGATCGCCGGTCGTGACCCACGGCACGCCCAGATCAAGCCACGTGGCGTCGTCGTCCAGGACGGATGGGTTGATGTGGATGCCCTCCACGTCGTTCGGCGCGTAGGTGCCGACGCCGATCGCGCCGCCCGCGTTCGACGGGATCTTGAGCGGGGCGAGCGTGTTGTCGACGAGCGTGTTGCCGGTGAAATCCCGGAGCATGCCGCCGTTGACGACCTCGATGCCGTAATGGGCCGAGTCCGAGACCCGGGAGTCCGTCACGGCGACGGACGCGCCGCTGTCGATCCACAGGGACCCGTAGCCGGCCCCCCCCCCGTAGCGGACCTCGGTGTGCTCGAGCTCGTTGGACGAGTCCGCCGACTCGGCGAGGAACTCGATGTAGGCCCAGTCTCCCGGGGCCGGCGACGGCTCGGACGAGGTGATCACCACCGGATTGACGGACGTGCCGCGCGTCCGAAGGCCCCCGTCGGTGCCGACGGTGATCCGGCCCCCCGGCGCCATGCGAAGTTCGACGCCCTCGGTCAGCGTGAGCTGCGCCGAGCCGGTCTCCGCGGCGATGTCCAACACGCCGGTTTCCATGACGTAGGGAACGCCGAGGTCCTCCCACGCCACCGTGGACCGGATGGCGCCGCCGGTGACGACGATGCCGCGCACGTCGTTGGGACCGTACGTCCCCTCGCCCAGCAAGTCGGCCTGGCCCTGCCCGATCGACACGCCCGCACGGGCGTTGTCCGTCAGGCTGTTGCCGGTGAACGAACGCAGCGCGCCGCCCGGCTGCACCTGGAGGCCCAGGTGGCCGGAGTTCCGCACGGTGCTGTCCGAGATCTTCACCGAGGCGCCGTCATCGATCCAGACCGACCCCCAGCTGGACCCGCCGCCGAATTCCACGGTCACGTTCTCCAGCACGTTGTCGTTGTCGGCCGATCCATCGAGAAACTCGATGTAGTGCCAGTCGCCGGCCGCCGGTGCGTCCGTGGCGGACGTGAAGGTGATGGGCTGATCGGGGGTACCCTGCGCCGTGAGGCCGCCGGCCGCACCGACCGTGATGCGACCCCCGGCCGGGATCTTCACGATGCTGCCCGGCGCGATCGTCAGCGTGCCGCCGGCGATGTCCAGCGAGGTGGGCAGGATGTGGATGCCCGAGGGCCACGTCACGTCCGCGGTGATGGAGGACTCGGTGTGCGTGAAGACCGCCTGCTCGCCGCCCGTGTCGGTCGCGGTCGACGTGTCGGTGCCCGTGGCGGTCTCGGTGCCCGTGGCGGTGTCCGAGGCCGTGTCGTCCTTCGGCGCCTGGCAGGCCCACAGCGAGAGGAGGAGCGGGAGGGACAGGACGTGAAGCGGGCGCATGCGGTCTCCTGGAAGCGTCGCGAGTGTAGCACGCGCGCGTACGTGCCGCATGGAGTCCCTAGGGGTCGCGCAGGGCCTCCAGGACCCGCAGCAGCAGCCGGTTCGCGGCCCGTGTCCCGCCGGCGTGCCAGCCGGCCTCGGCGGGACCCACCCCGGGCGCGTGGTCGTTGAAGCGCCACCACGGCATGCCGGGCGCGGCGCGGGCCGCGTCGAGCATGCGCTCCGCGTGGCGCAGCTCGTTGGGCTGCGCGTGGTCAGGGTGCGCCTGCAGGCGCACGTAGCCGCACCGCAGCGCTGCGACATGCCGGACCGCCTCGCGCGGAACCCAGTAGGTGTCATCGTCCAGCCCGTGTCCGGCGGCCGGCGTCATGCGGGTCCCTCCGGCCGTGATGACCTCGCGGTCCGAAGGCCCCTCCCAGTCGACCAGCCAGCGCACGTCGAGCCCGGGCCACCGCGCGAGGGCCGCCGCCGCCGCCGCCACGCCGAGGGACAAGGACAGCACGCCCACGTCGCGCACACCGTGCTCCCGCAGCGCGAGGACCGCCACGCGCACGTCGTCGGCGTGCTCCGGTCCGCCGTGGTCGTCCTCGCCCCACGATGCGCCACGTCCGGCCGGGTCGAAGGTGAGCACCGCATAGCCGAGGCGCGCCAGCTCCGGCGCGGTCACCGGGGACCCCCACGATTCCAGCCCCGCGAGGCCCTGGTGGATGGCCGGGCTGACGACGAGACCCGGGTGCGGCCCGGGTGTGGCGGGCTCCGTGATGCGCGCCGCGAGGGCATACCCCGCGGTCGACACGAGCCGAAGGTCGCGACGCGCCAGCCGCGGCCCCGTGACGGCCGACAGCGCCCGTGGGACCGCCCCGAGGCGGCGCACGAGACGTCGGACGGTGCGGCCGGGTTCCACGTTCCCGACGTATCCGGCCCGGCACGATAGGACGCCCCCTCCGGAGGTCCCCATGAAGCTCTACTACAACAAGAACACCCGCGCGACGCGCCCCCGCTGGCTCATCGAGGAGGCCGGCCTGGACGTGGAGATCGTGCCGGTCGACCTCGCCGCCGGCCAGCAGCGCCAGGACGCCTACCGGGCCGTCCACCCGCTCGGCAAGGTGCCGGCCCTGCAGGACGGCGACCGGGTCATCCTCGAGAGCGGCGCGATCACGCTGTACCTCGCGGACCGGGCCGGCCTCGCACCGGAGGTGGGGACACCGGCCCGCGCCACCTACTACCAGTGGTGCTTCTACGCGGTGACGACGCTCGAAGCGCCGGTGGGCAAGGCGTTCCACGAGCTTCGCAAGCCGGAGGAGGCGCGGAGCGCCTCGGTCGTCGACGACGCGCGACGGGAGCTGGCGACCGCCTGCGGTCCGCTGTCCGACGCGCTGCGGGAACACCCCTGGCTCGTGGACGACACCTTCAGCGCCGCGGACGTGCTCGTCGGCAGCGTGCTGGCATGGGCGCGGGCGATGGGCCTGCTCGAGGGGCAGGACGTGCTGCTCGACTACGTGGCCCGGTGCACGGCGCGGCCCGCGTTCGCGCGCGCCCGCACCTGAGGCTCCCGGTGCGCAGCGCCACGGCGGTCGCCCACCCGAACATCGCCCTGTGCAAGTACTGGGGAAAGCGGGACCGCGCGCGGAACCTGCCGAGCAACGGGAGCCTGTCGCTGACGCTCGGCCCGTGGGCGACGACGACCACGGTCCACTGGGGCGCCGAAGCGGACTCGGTCCTGCTCGACGGTGCGCCGGCGAACCCCGACGAGGCGCGGCGCGTGCTGGGCCTGCTGGACCTCTTCGCGGCCGACCGCCCCCCGGTGCGCGTCGAAAGCCGCAACGACCTGCCCACCGCCGCCGGGCTCGCCAGCTCGGCCAGCGGCTTCGCAGCCCTGGTGCTCGCGGCGGACGCGGCGGCCGGAAGCGGCCTCGGCGGGACGGCGCTCCGGGTGCTGGCGCGACGCGGCTCCGGCAGCGCCACCCGCAGCCTCGACGGCGGGTGGGTGCGCTGGGACCGCGGCACCCGCGAGGACGGCGCGGACAGCCACGGGCGCGCCATCGCCCCGGCGGACCACTGGGACGTGCGCATGGTCGTCGCGATGGTCGATTCCGGCCGCAAGCGCACCGGCTCCACCGACGGGATGCTGCACACCCAGGCCACGAGCCCGTTCCACGCGACGTGGACCGCGCTCGCGGAGGCCGACCTCGCGGCCGCCGAGGCCGCCATCCTCGCGCGCGATCTCGAGGCGCTCGGAGCCGTGGCGGAGCGCAACGCCATGCGCATGCACGCGACCTACCTCGCGGCGGATCCCCCCGGGTGGTACTGGGCGCCGGGCACGCTGCACGCGCTCGAGACGGTGCGGGCGCTGCGCGGGCGCGGCGTCGGCGCCTGGGCGACGATGGACGCGGGTCCGAACGTGAAGGTGCTGTGCGACGCGAACGACGCGCCGACCGTCGCCGCGGCGCTGGGCGACGTCGTGCCGGGGGTGCGCGTGCTCGCGCCCGCCGGGCCCGCGCGGCTCCTGCCGTGACGGACCCGCACCCCGACGCGCCGCCCCACGCGGTGTACGCCCCCGGAAAGCTCGTGCTCCTCGGCGAATACGCCGTCCTGTCCGGGGCCCCCGCCGTCGTGAGCGCCGTGCCGTGGGGGGTGCGGTGCCGGGTGGAGCCCGGCCGCGGCTGGAGCGTCCCCGGGGACGACCGTTTCGTGCGGGCGGCCCTCGCGGGCGCGCCTGCGGACACCGGCCCCGGCGCGCGGCGCTTCGTGTTCGAGGCCTGGCCCCCGCTGGACCTGGAGTCCAAACCCGGGTTCGGTGGCTCGGCGGCGGCGTGCGTGGCGGCATGCCTCGCCGGGGGCCGTCCCGCCGAGGATGCCTACGCCGTCCACCGCGCCGTGCAGGGGGACGGCTCGGGAATCGACGTGTTCGCGTCCATCCACGGACACGCCCGCGTGTTCGATCCATCGGATCCCGCGCGGCACCGTGCGCGCGTCGCCGTGCTGCCGGTGGCCGTGTGGAGCGGCACGAGCGCCGCGACGGGCCCGCGCGTCGCGGCCTACCGGGCCTGGGCTGCGTCCGACACACGCGCCCACGCGCGCTTCGTGGCGGAGAGCGCCGCCTGCGTGGCCGCCTTCGCCGACGCACCCGTCACGGCGCTGCGGGAGGCGGGGAAGCAGCTGCGTGCCATGGCCGCGCGCGCGGGCATGGATGACTACGAGACCGCCGCCCTGCGCGCCATCCGGGCGCTCGCCGAGCAGCACCACGGTGCCTGCAAGCCGAGCGGCGCCGGCGGCGGAGACGTCGCGGTCGCGCTGTTTCCCGACCCGGACACCCGGCGCGGCTTTCTGGAGGCTTGCGCGCGGGAAGGCTGGCGCACGTTCGACGCGCGCCCGGTACCGGGCGCGGCGCGCGTCGCGCTCAGCGCAAAAGAATGTCGATGATGTCCCCGGCGTCGCAGCTGTAGGCGTCCGCGCAGCTCGACGCGCCGTCGTCCAGCTCGCCGCAGGTCTCGTTGTGCAGCTCTTCCAGGCACGCCTTGGCCTTCAGCTCGACCCAGTCGCAATTGGCCGCGACCTCCGCGATCGCCTCGGTCCTGTCGGCCACGCAGGCGTCCATGCCGGTGGCATACTCCCGCTCGAACGCGCCGCGGTCGCACTCCTCGGTGCGCGCGCACAGCGCCTCGGCGTAATCCTCCGGGAAGGTCTCGACGGTGGTGGCACACGCAAGCAGCACGAACGCGAGCATGGAGGGCATGACGGTGTTCTCCCGCCCGACCCTATCCTCGCCACGCACGCTTGCGAAGGGCGCCGTCCCGGGTGACACCACGCCATGACCGGCACCAACCGCAAGGATGACCACGTCGCCCTGTGTCGTGACGGGGACCGTGTGGCCTTCCGTGAGCGGACCACGCTGCTCGAGGAGGTCCAGCTCGTCCACGACGCGCTGCCGGAGCTCGGGCTCGCAGAGGTGGATCTGCGCGCCAGCTTCGCGGGCCGGGTGCTGCGCGCGCCGCTGGTGATCGCCGCGATGACCGGCGGCACGCCGCAAGCCTCCGCCATCAACCGGGACCTGGCCGCCGCCGCCGAGCGCCACGGGCTCGCGTTCGCCTTCGGCTCGCAGCGTCCGCTGCTCACCCGCGGCATCCGGGACGGCTACGACATCCGTGACGTGGCGCCGACCGCCCTGGTGCTCGGCAACATCGGCGTGGTGCAGGCCCGGGAGACCCCGACGGCCGCCTTGCGCGGCATGCTCGAAGAAACCCGCGCCGACGCCCTGTGCGTGCACCTCAACCCCGCCATGGAGCTCGTCCAGCCGGGCGGGGATTCCGACTTCCGCGGCGGCCTCGACACGATCCGGCGCCTGGTCGAGGAGCTCGACCGCACCGTCATCGTCAAGGAGACCGGCTGCGGCCTGTCGCGCGGGGTCGCGGAGCGTCTCGTCGCCGTCGGGGTGACGCACGTGGACGTGTCCGGCGCCGGCGGCACCAGCTGGGTCGGCGTGGAGACCGAGCGCGCGGGCGGCCGACAGGCTGCGCTCGGCGCGCGCTTCTGGGACTGGGGGATCCCCACGGCGGCCTCGGTGGCGGCCCTCTCCGATCTGCCCCTGCGGATCTGCGCGACGGGCGGCGTCCGGGACGGTCTGGACGGTGCGTGCGCGCTCGCGCTCGGCGCGCACGTCGTGGGCGTCGCGCGGGGCCTTCTGCAGGCGCAGGCCCAGGGCCCCGACGTCCTCGACGACGCCATCGTGGCGTTCCTCGACGCCCTGCGGACCGCGCACGTGCTCACGGGGGCCCGCGACGGCGACGCCCTCCGCAGGGTTCCGCTGGTGCTCGGCCCCACGCTGCGTCGGTGGATTCCGGCCGCGCACCCGCTGCATGCGCGGCGACTCGACTCCTGAGATACGGCCGGCGCCATGTCGCTGCTCGTGCGTCCCATCGGTGTCCTGCGCTCCTGCTACGCCCAGAAGTTCGGCATCCCGCGCCAGCCGGGCCTGGTGCCCTCCGCGACGGCCACGCTGCACCTCGACCGCGCGGTGGTGACGCGCGACGCGCTCCGCGGCCTGGAGGCGTGGACCCACGCGTGGGTGATCTTCCACTTCCACGAGGCCCACGACGTGAAGATGACCGTGCGTCCGCCGCGGCTCGGCGGATCCCGGCGCATGGGGGTGCTCGCCACGCGCAGCCCGCACCGGCCGAACCACCTGGGCCTGAGCGCGGTGGCGCTCGGCGCGATCGACCCGGACGCGATGACCGTCGAACTGCGCGGCGGCGACTTCCTCGACGGGACCCCGTGCGTGGATTTGAAGCCCTACGTGCCGTACGCGGATGCCATCCCCGACGCAGGCGGCGCATGGGCCGACACGGGCGCGGTGCGCCAGTCCGTGCGGTTCACGGACGCCGGGCGCGCGGCCTGCGACGCCCACCCGCAGCCGGGCGGCAGGTCGCTCGCGGAGCTGGTCGCGGAGACCCTGTCCCACGACCCGCGCCGACCCCGCGCGCGGGACGGCGGCTATGCGCTGAAGATCGGCGACCTCGACGTGCTGGCGCGCATCGAGGACGGTGCCTGGCTGGTGGAGGACGTGGTGGTGCGCACACCCTCGTCCGGGGGCGTTACGGGGGGCGGGCCCCCCGTCCCAGCCTCCACCGAGGGTGAACCATGATCCTGCTGTCCCTCCTCGCGCAGCTCCATGCCGCCGATGCCGCCCTCCGCGGCACCGAGGCGACGGCCACGGCCCCGCGCGTGCCGCCCACGAACATGCCGATCCCGCCGGACCTGCGAACCCGCGAGGATGCGCGGCGCTTCCTCGAGCTGTACAATTCGCTCTACACGGCGATGAACACCGTCGGAAGCCGCAACGCGTGGCTCGCCAGCACCGACGTGAGGCCCGAGCACGAGGGCCGCCGCATCGCCGCGGACGAAGCGTACAGTGCCTTCGTGGGGGATCCGGCGATCATCGCGGAGGCCCGTCGCCTGCTGTCGCTCAAGCACGCGCTGACGCCGGTCCAGGTGCGCCAGCTCGAGAAGATCCTCGTGCTCGCGGCCGGCGCGCCCGGTACCATTCCCGACGTGGTGCGCGCGCGCATCGCGGCGGAGGCCCGCGCGGCCGGCGTGCAGGACGCGTTCACCTACTGCTTCACGGCGCGCGCCCCGGACGGCGGCTGCCCGGCGCCGAAGACCGCCAACGACGTCGACGCCGTGCTGGCCACGAGCAAGGATCTGGCCGAGCGCAAGGCGGTGTGGGACGCGAGCAAGGAGATCGGGCGCCCGCTCAAGGAGCGCCTCGTGGAGCTGCGCGACCTGCGCAACCGCGTGGCCCGCGAGATGGGGTACTCGTCGTACTTCGGCTACATGACCGCCGAGTACGGCATGCGCGCCGACGAGATGATGGCGCTGCTGGACGGCTTCGTGCGCGACATCCAGCCCGTGTACGCCCCGGTGCGCACGTGGGCGACGCGCCAGCTGGCCCGCCGTTACGGCCAGCCCGTGCCGAAGGGCGCGGTACCGGCGCACTGGTACCCCAACCGCTGGGCGCAGGAATGGGGCGGCCTGGTGGACGGCGTGGACCTGGACCCCTACTTCGAGGACCGGACGCCGGAATGGATCGTGAAGTCCTCGGAGGACTTCTACGTGTCGCTGGGCTTCAGGCCGCTGCCGCCGACCTTCTGGGAGCGCAGCGACCTGTACCCGGTCGCCGACGGCGGCACGCGACGGAAGAACAGCCACGCCAGCGCGTGGCACGTCGATCTGCACGACGACGTGCGCTCGCTCATGAGCGTGCAGTCCAACGCGGAGTGGTTCTTCACGAGCCACCACGAGATGGGCCACATCTACTACTACCAGGCCTACACGCGGCCGGAGGTCCCCCCGGTGCTCCGCGAGGGCGCCAACCGCGCCTTCCACGAGGCCGTCGGCGAGCTGGTCACCATCGCCGCAGGCCAGGTGCCCTACCTGCAGGGGCGCGGGATCCTGCCGAAGACGGTGCGCATCAATCCCACGCAGGCCATGCTGGAGGAGGCCCTCTCGCACACCGTGGCGTTCCTTCCGTGGAGCGCCGGCACCATGAGCCGCTTCGAGTACGAGCTCTACGAGAAGGACCTGCCGCCGGACCAATGGCAGGCGCGCTGGTGGGCGCTCGCCGGGCAGTACCAGGGCGTGGCCCCGCCGGACGCCGCCCGCCTTACCGATCCCACGGCGTGCGACGCCTGCACGAAGACCCATATCATCGACGATCCCGCCGGGTACTACGACTACGCGCTCGCGACGGTCATCAAGTACCAGCTGCACGAGCACATCGCGACGAAGATCCTCAAGCAGGACCCCCACGCCTGCGACTACTACGGCAACAAGGCCGTGGGCGACTACCTCCGCGGCATCCTGGCGCGCGGCGCGACAGAGGACTGGCGCACCGTGTTGAAGGACGCCACCGGCGAGGACCTGTCCACGCGCGCGATGACCGCCTACTACGCCCCGCTCGTCACCTGGCTCGACAAGGAGAACCGCGCGAAGCGTTGAGGTCCTGGGCCTGGGGCGGGGGGCTGCCCGCCCCCCGCAACGCCCCCGGGCCTCAGCGGCGCCCGGTGAACGCGGAGAGGTCGTGCAGCTGGCGGCCGTCGTGGGTCACGACCGGCGGACCCGCGCGGCGGATCAGCGCCTCCTGCAGCCGGCCGCGCTGCGCTGCGGGCACGGCCCCCTCCTCCACCAACAGGTAGCGCCACCCCTCGCCCGAGAATCCCGGGTGTTCCCGGGAGGCCCAGGCCCGCGGCCCTGCGGTGATGTCGACCGGCGTGTCGGACAGCGCGGCCAGCACCGCGACGGTGGCGTCGGTGTCGGCGTTGGCAGGCGCCGGCGGGTGTCCGGTGCGCGCGAGCTCCCAGGCCACGCGCGCGGCCGCCCGCTGGCCCTGCAGCCACGGCGCGTCGGGACGGGGCGCGACCAGCACCGCCCCCGGCGGCAAGCCGCGCAGGGCGTCCACGACGGGATCCGGCGGCAGGTGCGTCACGAAGCTGCCGAGCCGCGGGTTCTCGAGCGCCGGCCCCGCGACGAGGAGCACCGCCGCGAACAGCGCGGCGCCGACGCGCGTCCTCGCGCCCATCCACCCCACCAGCTGCGCCACGCCGAGCGCCGCGGGCGCGGCGCACGCGGCCGCCCACGCCGCCGCGCCGCCCCACGCGCCGCGCCCCGCCCCGAGCACGCCCGCGAGTCGTGCGGCGGCCTGCGGATCACGCTCCAACTCTCCCGGCGCGGCGGAATATCCGAAGCACACCACGAGCCCCACCCACCCGACGAGCGCCGCGCCCGCCACGCGGCGGCTCGGGCGCGCCGCGAGCGCCGCGAGCAGCCCGATCGCCGCCACGATCCCGACGTGAACGCGCTGCAGCGGCACGAGTGCGTCCCCCCAGGACGGCGGCGGCGCGTCCGGTGACGGGTGCGCGCCCGCCGCGACCGGCGGCGCCATGCGCCCGTGAAGGTCCATCGCGCCGCCGGCGTGCGGATTGCCGCCGCGTCGCGGGGGCACCTCCGCCGCGAGCCACGTTCCCGTGCCGGCGAGCCACGCGCCGGCGCGCACGCGCTCCGCCTCCTCGCGCGGCAGCGGAAGCACGGCACGGTTGTCGCCGACGTAGGCCGGCGCAACGGGGCGCGCGTCGGGCGCGGGAGGAGTCCCGACGCACAGGGCAAGCCCGGCGGCGGCCGCCACGCCCCGGAGCGCCGCCGGCCACCAGGCCCGCGCCGCACCGTCCGCCAGGGCGGCGAGTCCCATCGCGACGGCGCCGGGAAGGCTCCACAGCGCGGCGATCCACCCGAGCGCCGGGTGCGCCAGCCCGAGCGCGACCCACCCCACCGCGAGGGCCGCCACGTCCGACTCGAGCACGCCCCGAAGGGCCACCTGCCCGAGCTGCGCGCAGGCCGCCGCCACGAGCGCGGCGGCGGGGTGAAGCTCCGGGCGTCGCGCGCGGACGAGTCGCCACGCGCCGAAGCCGGCCGCCCACAGGCTGATCGCGACGACCACGCTCCAGGCGCGCGGACCGTCGGTCGGGAGCACCGCCTGCAGCCACCACGCCAGCCCGCGATTCGCGGGGTCCAGCCACACCGCCGCGTGATCCGACGCGCGCAACCGCTCCGCGTGCGCCAGGGCGCGGAACAGCGCGTCGCGTTCCGGGCCGACCGCCATGAACGGCGCGAACCCGTCCCGGCACAGCCGCCACGGCAGCGCGCAGCAGGCAAGCGCCGCGATCGGCTCCAGCGCGGCCCGGGGGAGGTGTTGCGGAGGGGGATGTCCCCCTCCGCCCCAGAAGGATCGGCTCATTCCCCCGGATTCTGGGCGGAGCACACGGTCTCGCCGCAGTAATGGCGCGCCACGCCCTGGCGGAGGAAGGTCTCCGCCTGGCGCACGGTGCCCTCCCAGCGCCGCGGGAGATCGTGGGCGCGCGTGTTGTCGGCCGGACGGTTGCCCGGATCCGGCAGGCCCACCTCCGGGTCGAACTGCACCAGCACCGGCCCCGTCGCGGGCAACGCGGTGGTCGTCATGCCCCACGGCCGGTCGACCAGGGGCTCCGCGACGGGCGCGCCGAGGCTGCGCACCAGCAGCTCCGTGGTCATGTTCGGCACCTGGTTGTCGCCGATGGCCTCCTGCCAGAGGATCTCGCGCGAGGCCAGCTGCTCCGTCCAGATCGCGGGGTCCACCGGATCCCACAGGAGCTGGGACGTCGCGTACAGCACCTGCCGCTCCCACGGGTCGGGCACGGACTGCACCACGAACAGCTCGAACGGCGACCAGTTGGAGCTGCGCTCGAGCATCGTCCCCCACGTGCTCCCGCCCACGTGCAGCACGCCGCGCGTGACGCGGGACTGGGCCGCGAGCGTGACGGCGCCCTCGATCGCGCCCAGGGAGATGCCGACGTAGCGGATGTCGGTGGGATCGCCGAGGCCCATCAACCGCTCGTCCTCGAGCAGGTCCCCCTCCTGCGCGTAGCGGATGAGGGCCACCGTGTTCGCCACGCCCTGCACGAGCTTGTCGGTCAGGTCGGGGAACGACCCGAAGTCGCGTGCCACGTCGATGGCGGCGACGCGGTCGCGCTCCGTGAGGCCGCGCCAGGTGGTGGCGACCACGATGGCGCCCATGCGGTTGCTCAGGTCGATCATGCGGGACACGTCGTCCGGGTCGCGCAGGTAGTCGGCGGGGTGGCCGAGGATGCCGTGCCCGAACACCAGCACCGGCACCGTGCCGGCGCGCGCCCCGCGCACCGCGTCCGGGACGTGCACGAACAGGTCGGCCTCGGCTTCTCCCTGCACGACCGGCATGCCGTCGTCGTCCACCTCGAACCGGGTGTCGTCGACCAGCCAGTTGGTGGTCGTGAAGGTGCCCTCGAGCGTCTTCCACGCCCCGGACACCGCCCCGCCCGGCTGGTCCGCGTCGGCCACCCGCGTGAACGCGTGGGCCTGCGGCGTGGCCCCGTGCACGAGCACGTCCTGGAGCAGCGGACGCGCGTCCCCCACCGGGAAGTCCCACGCCAGCGCGACCTCCGTGATGCCCAGCGCGGCGAGGTCGCCCGAGAGCGCCCGCGCATCCTCGCGGTCCTGCTTCGCGGCCTCCCACCCCGGCACCGACAGCGGCGCGCCGTCGGCCGTCAGGAGCTGCGGCGTCAGGACGACGGCCACGCGGTGGCCCGGCGGCATGGCGACCTGTGGCCGCACGATCAGCGCCTGGCGCGCGGGATCGGCCACCGCGTCCGGGTGGATGTCCAGCTCCGCGAAGCAGGGCAGCTCCACGCCCGAGTCGAGATCGACCATGCGCACCGCACCGCCCAGACCCACGCGCGACTCGCCGGGGACCGAGGCGGGGTCGAGCGCGACGCCGAGCCGCACGACGGAGGCCTGGACGGGCGAGAAGCCATCGCGCCAGTTCAGCCGCGCCACGTCCAGCGCCGTGCCGCCGGACGGCACCGGGAGGGCACCGGCGGGAATGGCGAGGTGTCCGTCCCGGACCAGTTCCATGGTCGGAAAGGGGTTCAGCAGACCCTCCCCGATCCAGCCGCCCGGCTCCGTCTCCGGCGTCGGCGCAACGGGGTCCTTGCAGGCGAGCAGCACGAGCCAGGCAACCATCGCAGCGTTCTCCGGGTGCAGAGGAACCCGGCCCGCGCGCGCGCGCCACCCACGCACGCCGCGGTGCCGCCGGGGACGCGTTAGGGTCCGCGCGTGCGACAGGACGCCTGGGAACGCATCGGACGGCTCGTGCCCGGCGCGGTCGCGCTGAGCTGCGAGCACGCCTCCAACCGCGTTCCCCGCCCGTGGCGGGCGTCCCCCTCGGACCGCGCCCTGCTGGAGATGCACTGGGGCTACGACATCGGCGCCGCCCGGGTCACCCACGCGGCGTGCGGCGCGCTCGGCGGCTGGGCGTTGCTGTCGCGTTTCTCGCGACTCCTCTGCGACCCCAACCGGGGGCCGGACGACCCGACGCTCGTGCTGACCGACGTGGACGAAGGCGCGGTGGGGTTCAACCGGCGGGGACCCACGGCCCTCCGGTCCGCCGATGCCCGCGTGGCACGGTTCCACGTCCCCTTCCACGCGGCGCTCGACGCGACCCTGCGCCGTGCACGGCCGCGGCTGCTGCTCTCCGTGCACACCTTCACGCCGGTGTTCCGGGGACATCGGCGTCCCATGGAGGCCGGCGTGCTGTTCGACCGCCACGATGACCTCGCCGAGCGGCTGATCGACGCGCTCCGCGCGCAGGGGCTCCGGACCGAGGCCAACGCCCCCTACTCCGGCAAGGACGGTCTCATCTACAGCGCACAGCGGCACGGACTCGCGCACGGGCTGCCCTACCTGGAGCTGGAGGTCCGGCAGGATCTCGTGGCCGGGCACCGGGGCGCCCGGGCCGTGGCGCGCACGCTGGTGCGGGCGCTCTCCGCCGCGGGCCTCTGAAGACGTAAGGCGGTCCGCACATCGCGCCTCCCCCGCACGTTAGGGCCCAACCGAGGTCCGACATGCGCCGCACGCCGCTCTTCGCCGTCCACACGCTCGCAGGGGCCCGCTTCACGGAGACCCCCGGGACCCTTATCCCCGCGGGGTTCCTGCGCGATCCCGCCGCCGAGTGCGCCGCGGCGCGCGAGGGCGCAGGCGTGTTCGATCGCGCCGACCAGCATGTCGTGACGCTCGTCGGTCCCGACGCGCGACGTTTCGCGAACGGCATGTTCACGAACAACATCCGCGCGCTCCCGGTGCGCGGGTCGAACCGCAACGCCATGGTCGACGAGAAGGCCCGCATCCAGGGCCTCCTCACGCTCGCGTGCCTTGCGGACGACACGTTCCTGGCCATCCTCGACGGGGTCACCGCCGAGGCCTTCGAGGCCCGCTACGGCCGCTACATCGTCTTCGACGACGTGGAGCTCACCGACCTCTCCGCGGAGCGCACGGTGCTGTCCGTGCAGGGGCCGCGGGCCGCGGAGGTGCTCACCCGGGCCGGCCTCCCCGCGCCGGAGTCCGGGTGCGCGCAGGCGGACGGGGTCACCGTGGTGGTCTCGCCCCGCGCGCGCGCAGGGGGCTTCGACCTGGTGGTGCCCACCGCCGGCGCCGCGGCGACATGGCAGGCACTCCTGGCCGCCGGCGCCGCGCCCGCCGGCTGGGACGCCTCCGAGATCCTGAGGATCGAGGCGGGGTCGCCGCGCTGGCCGATCGACATGGGCGAGCGCGCGCTGCTGCACGAGATGGGCCTGGTGGCGCGCTGCGCGGCGTTCGACAAGGGCTGCTACATCGGCCAGGAAGTGCTCAACCGCGTCGACGTGATGGGTCAGGTCAACCGCCAGATCCGCGGCCTGACCCTGCACGAGGACGCGCTGCCGCCGCACGGTGCGGAGGTCCGTGCGGGCGATGCCGTCGTGGGGACGGTGCTCTCGGGCGCGCGGGAGGGCACCCGCGTCCGCACGCTCGCGTTGCTGCGCAAGGACGCGTGGGAGAGCGGAACGCAGGTCACGGTGCACGCTGGCGAACGCGCCGTGGGTGCGACGGTGTCCGCGCTACCCTTCCCCGACTGACCACGGCATCCTGGGGCGGGGGCGTGCCCGCAACGCCCCGGGCCTGGGTCAGTCCTCCGCGGCCTCCTCGTGCCGGGCGTCCCCGCGCCGGCCGGCGGCCGACTGCACGAGCACCCCGACCGCCCACGCCACGCCGGCGTTCCACGGCTCTGGCACCCACCCCGCGGCCCAGCACAGCGCCAACGCCCCCAGCGCGCTCGTCACCACCACGAGGGCCTTTCGGAACATCCACGGACCGAGCAGCGCACCCACGACGGCCCCCGCCAGGGGCGCCCACCACGGCGTGAACGCCACGAGCAACGGCATCGCGAGCACGCCGCCCACCAGGCCGACCATCGCCCCGGCGGCCACCACGACCGCCCGTTCGACCGCCCACGCCGCCACGCCGCCGAAGGCGGCCGCGCCCGCCACCACCATCCACCCCGTTCCGGGCGGCAACGGCAGCAGCGGCGCCAGCACCGACCCTCCCAGCAGACCGATGAGCACGCCCGGCAACACCACCGCCACGCGGTACACGCGCGCGCCCGCGAGCAGGAGAACGCCCGCGAGCACCCCCACGACGACGCGCTCGGGGGTGGTGGCGAGCGGCGGCAACGCGGCCACCCATCCGGCTGGATTCACGGGTCCTCCCGACGTGACGGGCGTACACCCGCCGAAGTGGCGGCCATGCTGTCGCGCATGGGCAGGTGTGGGCGCGGCGTGCGCTCGAAGGCCGCGACCGCCTGGCAGAGCGCCGCGACGGTGGCCGCGCAGGCGGGCCAGGTGACGTCGTGATCGGATGGGCCCCGGGGCACGGCGCGCACCTCGATGGAAGGCGTGGCGCGCACCTTCATCAACCCTGCCGCACGCAACCGCGGGTCGCGCGTCCCCTCGCGCTCCGGGCGTCCCTCCGTGAGCGCCAGGCCCACGCCCATGTGTGCGGCGCCCCGGGCCAGCCGTGCCGCCGCCGCAGGGTCCGTGTCGGGACCGTGGGTCACGACCAGCTCGATCCGTTCGATGCGCCCATCGTCCTGCAGGGTGGCCCGCGCGATCGCCCATCCCTCGGGTGCCGACGCGTCCGCCTCGCCGCATGCCGCGATTGCACCCGCGCACAGCGCGGCGGCCGCGCGCGCCGCGGCCACGTCCACCGGCGCGTGGGCGGGCGCCCCCTCCCCGACGGTGTCGGACGAGGCCCATGCCACCGTCACCCGAGGCTCCGCGGCCTGCGCTGCGAGCACACGGCGCAACACGGCGTCGCGGCCCGTGCCCTCGTCCGGCACGTTGCACTGCGCCTCCAGGCCCTCCGGCACCCTCCGCACGACGACCCGCGCCCCGCCCAACCCTGCGCCGCGCGCCACCGCCACGCGCCCGTCGGCGGGCAGCCAGCCGGCGATGTCGGCAGGCAACGCCGCGCACCGCACGTCTCGCGCCTCGACCGCGGCGCTCGCGGCGGCCGCATCGAGCGCCTGCTCGACCGCCGCGACCGCGAGCACCGCCCCGGCACCGCGCGCAGCGCAGGTCGACTCCCCGGTTCCCGGCACGAGCTCGACCGTCACGCGCACCGCCGCCGGCGCGTAGGGCACGGCGGCCAAGGTCTCCGCAACGATGACGTCCGCGTCCGCGCAGGCGCGACCGCCATCCAGCCGGACGTGCACATCGAGCGCGACCCACCGTGCCTGCGCATCGAGCCCGACCTCGGCGCGGGCGGACCCGCCTGGCCGGCGTGGACGCAGCCAGGGGGACGCCTCGTGCGGCACGGACACGCGCACCGGCACGCCGGCGCGCCGGGCCAGCGCCAGCGCGGCTGCCCCCACGACCTGCCCGCGCCGCGCACCGTAGCTGCCACCGGACGGCACCGCGACCACCCTGCACCCCCCGAGCGCGCGTGCGTCGCCCGCGGGATCGGCGCTCGGCAGGTAGACGCACGCGGGATCGTCGCCCTGCTCGGGTACGGCCAGCGCGGCTTCCGGCTCGAGCGGAACCACGTCGGTCGAGGGGGCGTCCACCTCGCGCACCACGCGCACCACCGACCCCGCGAGCGCGGCATCGACGTCCCCCTCCACCCGCCGCGCCCGCACCCCGGCCCAGTCCGGCACGGGCGGCGCGGAACCCTGTCCGGACCCGGCACACGCGGTGGCGAGCCGCGCGGACCACGCCCGCACCACGAACGGATCGGGGTGGGCGATGGCGGCCAGCGGCGCCCCGCGCCCCTCTGCGACCGGTGCCCACGTCACGTGCACCCCGCCCGCCGGCGCCTCGAGGTCGTCCGGCAGCGTCTGCCCGGCCGCGTCCGCGAGCACCAGGGCGCCATGAAGCATGCCAGGGCGCACCAGATCATCCACGAACGTGCGGCCTCCCGCGGCGACGCGCGCCGTGTCGGGGTCCGGCACCGCAGTATCGTCCGGCTCGCCACGGAGCGTGGCGGCCGCCCGCAGGATGCCGGCCACGATCGGCGCGTAGCCGGTGCATCGGCACAGGTGCAGCGCGAGCGCGCGCTCCACGGCCTCCCGGGAAGGTTCGGGCACATCGCGGAGCAGCGCCGACGCGCTGACCAGCACCCCCGCGGTGCAGTAACCGCACTGGGCGGCTCCTTCCGCCGCGAAGGCCCGGGTCAGCGCTTCCCGCACGCGCCCGGGGATGCCGGCCGACGTGGTGACGACGTGCCCTTCGATGGCCCGGACCGGCAGCGTGCACCCCAGGCGCGGACGACCGTCCACGAGCACCGCGCAGCACCCGCACATGCCCTGCGGCGCGCACCCCGCCCGGACGGACGCGCACCCCAGCGTGTCACGGAGCACATCGAGCGTCGTCGATGACGGCTCCGCGTCGAACGTGACCTCGCGATCGTCCAGGGTGCAGCGCACGTTCCGCCCGCCCGCCGCTCAGCGGCCGGAAACGGTCGCCGAGGGGAACCGGAATACGGTGCTGCCGGGCTCGACGAGCCCAAGGTCCTCCCCGACCGCGCGGCGTACGGTGCGCTCGTCGTTTCGCAGCCGCTCCACCTCGCCCGCGAGGCGCGCGTTGACCTCACGCTGCTCGGCGAGCTGACGCTGCGTGCGCGCCACCTCGTCGCGAAGGCGCTCCGCGTGCCACGCGCCGCCCTCGCCGTACAGCGCCACCCATCCGCTGATGAGCAGCAGAAGCACCGGTACGAGGATGAACGGGACGAGGCTCCAGTCGAACCGCTTCGTCCTCGCCCCGCGCGCCAGACCGCGTCGCAGCGCTTCGGACACGACGCCGCGTCCGGTGAGACCGGTCGGCGAGGCGAAGCGGAAGCGACGGAAGTTCACGGGGGCGTCGGGGGTGGAGGGGGCGACGCCGCGTGCGGGCACGTGACGCCGGTGCTAGCCTGAAACCACCATGTATCGTGCGACGAAGCAGGCGCCACCCTCGCGGCCGCGCACCCGTGCGTGGCGACTCGCGGCACTCGCGCTGGCGGGACTGCTCGGCAGCGGCTGCCAGGCCGGGTACCTGCTCCGTGCCGGATGGTACCAGGCGGAGATGCTGGCGTCACGGGAGCCGCTCGACGCGGTCCTCGAGGGAGGCCGCCTCCCGCCGCGGGAGGCGGAGCGTCTCCGGCTCGTCCCGGCCCTGAAGGCCCACGGGCGTGCCCTCGGCCTCGCCGCCACCGAGAACTACGACAGCGTGGCGGTCGGCTGGAACCGCACCATCTGGAACGTGTCCGCGTGCGCGCCGCTCTCGTTCGAGGTGACCACCACCTGGTTCCCCATCGTCGGGCGGGTGCCCTACCTCGGCTTCTTCCGGGAGGACCAGGCCCGTGCCCAGGCGAAGGCGTGGGAGGCACGCGGCCTGGACGTACACGTCCGTACCGCCGGCGCCTACAGCACGCTCGGCTGGTTCCGGGATCCCGTGCTTCCATCCATGCTCCGCGGCTCCGACACCGATCTGGCGAACACGGTCTTCCACGAGCTCGCCCACGCCACGACCTGGATTCCGGGAAGCGTGTCGTTCAACGAGACCTTCGCCAGCTTCGTCGGCGAGGCGGCCACCCGGGACTGGCTCGTCACGACATGGGGACCGCACGCGGCCCAGGTGGTCGCGTGGGACCGCGAGCGACGCGACATGGCGCGGATCGAAGCGCTGCTCCACGGCCTCTACACGGACCTCGACGCCGTGTACCGGGACCCCGCGCGCTCCCCCGTCTCCAAGCGCGAGGCGAAGGCCGCGCTCTACGCCAGCCTGCCGACACGGGTCGCCGCGAGCGACATCGAGGACCAGACGGCCGCGCGCGACTGGGCCGCCCGGGGTCCGTGGAACAACGCCCGTCTCGCGCAGTTCCGTACCTACAACGGCGATAAGGACCTGTTCGCCGCGCTGTACGCCCGGGAGGGCGGGAACCTGCCTCGTTTCCTCGCCGCCGTGCGCACCCTCTCGGATCAGGACGGCGACCCGGCGGTCGCCCTGCGGCGGGCTGCCGGGCCGACGCGCGCGGCGTCCACATCGGCGGACAACGTCAAGATTCCTTGACAACGTCCGTGACAGGACACGCGCCCACGCGCGTCCTGGCTCCCTTGCGGCGGTAGACGCCCTCGCACCGCCCGAAAACGCCCCGTCCCGGCGGTGGCACGCGGCTTGCATCCCCCGGTGGCACCCCCCTGGAGTGCCGCATGGGCTTCGCCTCCCCCCCGCCCCGCCGTGGTCCCCGCGCGAACGTCGAAGGCAACCCGATGCTGGATGCCTACCTTCGCGGCATGGGCGCCATTCCGCTGCTCACGCGCGAGCAGGAGGTCGCCATCGCCCAACGCATCGAGGCCGGCGGCGAGGATGGCGAGCGCGCCCGCGGGGCCCTCGTGGAGGCCAACCTGCGCCTCGTGGTGAGCATCGCGAAGCAGTACGGCTACCGCGGCATCCCGCTGTCCGACCTCGTCCAGGAAGGCAACATCGGCCTGATGCGCGCGACCGAGAAGTTCGACCATCGGCGCGGCTTCAAGTTCAGCACCTACGCGTCCTGGTGGATCCGGCAGGCGATCGTGCGCGCCATCGAGGGACAGTGCCGCACCATCCGCATCCCCATCTACAAGCTCGAGCTGGTCAACCAGGTGAACGCCATGGTGCGCCACCTGGTCGCCACGACCGGTCGCGAGCCCACGCTGGAGGACGTCGCCCGCCGGCTGGACGTGGACGTGGACGCGGTCCGCGACGTGCTGGAGCTGGCGCGGGATCCCCTGTCGCTGGACGCTCCGGTGCACGAGGGCACCGAGACGACCATGGCGGAATTCATCGCCTGTCCCGACACCCCCGACCCCTCCGGCATGCTCGACGGTGCGTCCATGCGCGCCGAGGTCGAGGCCGCACTGGCCAGCCTGCCCGAGCGCGACGCGGCGGTCCTGCGTCTCCGCTTCGGCCTCGACGGGAGCGACCCCATGAGCCTGGAGGACATCGGCGGGCACTTCGGGCTCACGCGCGAGCGCATCCGGCAGATCGAGATCAAGGCCCTGCGACGCCTGCGCTCGCTGCGCCACCGCCGCGCCCTCGAGGTCTTCGTCGCGGCCTAGCTTCCCTCACCACAACGTGACGACCCCCTCGGGCCGCGGGGCCTTGGGATCGTGTGGATCGCCCTCGGGAATCGCGGGCTCCAGCCCGTGCCGCACGCGGAGCGCCCGCGCCGCCTCCGAGGGCGTGGTGTTCGCGGTGAACAGGTACGGGTAGCGCACGGCGAAGCCGTCGCGCGGTGGCGCGGGAAAAACCACCGACCCCATGCGACCCGCCACGCACGCGGCCATCCCCGGCGGCACGGTGGCATGGAAGACCTCCGCGTGCGCCACCGAACCGTCCGCGCGCAACCGCACGTCCACGATGACCTCCCCGTACACCGCCGGGTCCTCGCGAAGCGCGGCCTCGAAGCACGGGGTCACGGGAGCCGTCGCGAGCGCCTCGCGGATTCGTGGCTTCAGCGCCACCACCTCGGGCGGCAAGACCACCTGCACGAGCGTCCCCGTGCCCTTCGGCACGGACGCGGTGGCCGGCGTGGGCACCGGCATGCGCTCCCCGCCCACGTGCAGCGCGCACCCGACGACCGGTGCCGCGAGGATGAGCCAGGCCGCCCCCCGCCGCGTCATCGGACCCGGCGGCGGCGCAGGCACGCGCCGAGGGCACCGATCACGACCAACCAGCGCGGGATGGAGCCGTCCACCGTCGCACAGCCGCCTGACCCGAAGCGGTGCAACGAGCCCGGCAACCCGATGTCCGCGCGCGACGGCGGCGGAATGCTCCCCGTGTCCTCCCCCTCCACGTCGGCCGCCGGACCGAGCGCGATGCTGCACCATTCCTCGGCGCCGTCGGTCGTCTTCGCGCATTCCCCATCCGCGTAGCCGGGCATGCGCGCGCGCATCGTCCAGCTGCCGAACGGCACGTCGTCGAAGCGGTAGAGTCCCTCGGCGTCGACGGTCGTCGTCTCGCCGGTCTGCATGAGCGTGACGGTGGCGCCGACCAGGTTGGCGCCGTTGTAGATGTCCCCGTCCCGGACGTAGCCGACGATCGCGCCCGCACCGACCCCCACGCGGTCGTTGACGAGGTCCATGTAGTGGTCCCAATCCCACCCGCTGCCGGGATCGGTGTGACATCCGGAGCCGCCCCCGTTGCCGCTCGAGCACCCCGGGACCTCGTAGTGCGCAATGATGTGGTCGCGATCGACGGAAATGCCGAGTCGGGCGGTCAGGTCGGCCACCAGGTCCGCCGACGCCTCGTACATCGCCTCCGTGTACCAGCGCCCCGGGTCGCTGACGTACCCCTCGTGCTCGATGCCGATGCTGCGCTCGTTCGTCGACCAGTGCCCGGCGTGCCACGCGATGTCCCGCTCGCGGACGGATTGCCCGACCCGCCCATCGGAGGAGCGCAGGTTGTAGTGCGCGGACGCGGAGGCGTCGCAATTGGCGAACCAGCTCATGGAGCCGCCGTAGCTGCCCTGCATCGTGTGGATGACGATCATGTCGATGTCGGAGGGCGTGCGGGAGGCACCCGTGAAATTGGCCGAGCTCTCCCCGTCGTACCCGCACGTCTCGACCACGTCGGCGACGAGGGCGCTGTCGGCCGCGAACGGCGGCGCCGGTGGCCGTGCGCGCTGCGGCAGGTCGACCGCGGTGGGCACGACGACGACGCGACCGTGACGGGTCACCACGTCCAACCCGTCCATCACGGTCCCGAATACCAGACGACCGTAGAAGTCCTGCGCCACCGGCGCGTGCTGCCCGGAGAACGCCCGGACCGCGTCCCACCACGCCGAGGGGTCGTCGGCCGGCGGAAGCCGCCCACCGTTCGCCTGGCGCGCGTGCGCAGCGAGCAGCGCGGCCGCGGCATCCACGGACAGACGCCAGTCACCGGCGATACGGTTGGGGTCCCCGCCCACCAGCCCGGCGGCGTGCTCCAGCGAGGGCTCCTCCTCGCCCTCGCGAAGGTCGAACAGGCCCCAGCCGCCCCACCGGGACACCACCTCGGGCTCGAGACCGCTGGCCTGGTACGCCAACGCGACCAGGACGCCCTCCGGAACGCGATGCATCCGCGCGGCGTCCGCGAAGGCGCGGGCCATCGGGCTGGCGCGCAGCGCCTCCGCGCGGGCGGCCGGACGCACGCCCCCGCCGGACGTGAGGAGTCCGGACCGGTCCACCGCCGGACCGTGCGCCAAGGCGTGGCCGGCGAGCACCAGGACGAGCAGCATGGGGGCCTCCGGCGCAGCCGCGACCTGGCTGCGCCCCCTGTTCGGTAACCAGCACACCGCGTGCGCGCATGGGCACCAGAGCCCGGCGCGAATGCGTTATACCGCGCCCCGCGCGAGGTACCCCGATGCTCCACGACGCCCTTCGTACCGACCCGTTCCCCCGCCGCCACATCGGCCCTTCGGCAGCCGACCAGGCCGCGATGCTCGAGGCGCTGGGCCAGCCCTCCCTCGACGCCCTCATCGACGCGACCATCCCGGCGTCGCTGCGCACGACCCGACCGCTCGACCTCCCCGCGCCGCGCGACGAGGCCGAGGCGCTTGCGGACCTGCGGGTGCTCGCCGGGCGGAACGCGGTGCTTCGTGCCTGCATCGGCATGGGCTACAGCGACACGATCACGCCGCCCGTGATCCTGCGCAACATCGTCGAGAACCCCGGCTGGTACACGCAGTACACGCCGTACCAGGCGGAGATCGCCCAGGGCCGGCTGGAGGCGCTGCTCAACTACCAGACCATGGTGGCCGACCTGACGGGGCTCCCCGTCGCGAACGCGAGCCTCCTCGACGAGGCGACCGCCGCGGCCGAGGCCATGGCGATGGCGCTCAACGTCGCCCCCCCGCGCGACACCCGTACCTTTCTCGTGGCCCCCGACGTGCACCCGCAGACGCTCGACGTAGTGCGAACCCGCGCCACGCCCCTCGGGGTCGAGGTCCTCGTCGCGGACCCGGCCACCCACGACCACGCGGCGCGCCCGGTGTTCGGCGTTCTGATCCAGTACCCGGGCACCTTCGGGGACGTCCGAGACCCGCGCGCGGCCATCGCCGCGGCGCAGGCGGCGGGCGCGATCACGGTCCTGGCCTGCGACGTGCTGTCGCTCACGCTCCTCACCTCTCCCGGCGAGCTGGGGGCCGACATCGCCGTGGGCTCGACGCAGCGATTCGGCGTCCCGCTCGGCTACGGCGGACCGCACGCGGCCTTCTTCGCCACCCGTGAGACCCACAAGCGCGCGATGCCGGGCCGGCTCGTCGGCGTGACCGTGGACAGCCAGGGCCTGCCTGCGCTGCGCCTCGCGCTGCAGACCCGCGAGCAGCACATCCGACGCGAGCGCGCGACCAGCAACATCTGCACCGCGCAGGTGCTGCTCGCGATCGTCGCCAGCATGTACGCCGTGTGGCACGGCCCGGAGGGGCTGACCCACATCGCGGCGCGCGTGCGCACACTGACCGGAACGCTCGCGGCCGGGCTGCGCGCCGCGGGGCTCGCCGTGCGGACCGCGCGGTTCTTCGACACGATCACCGTCGACAACGTCGATGCCGACGCCATTCTGGCGCGTGCGCGCGCCGCGGGGTTCAACCTGCGCCGCGTGGACGGGCGCACGGTCGGCGTCTCGCTCGACGAGACCACGCGCTTCTCCGACGTGCACGCCATTCTCGCCGCGTTCGGCGTCCAGGCGACGGACGCCCCGGTCACCCCCGACGATCTCGGGGGGCTGCGGCGCACGTCGCCGTTCCTCACGCACCCGGTCTTCCACCGCCACCGCTCCGAGACCGAGATGCTGCGGTACATCACGCGGCTTCAAAGCCGCGATCTGTCGCTCGCGCACGCCATGATCCCGCTGGGCTCCTGCACCATGAAGCTCAACGCGACGACCGAGATGATCCCCGTGACCTGGGCGGGCTTCAACGGGCTGCATCCGTTCGCTCCGGTGGAGCAGGCGGAAGGGTACCGCACGCTGTTCTCGGACCTCGAGCGCTGGCTGGCCGAGATCACCGGCTTCGCGGCCACGTCGTTGCAGCCCAATGCCGGCAGCCAGGGCGAATACGCGGGCCTGCTGGTCATCCGTCGGTACCACGAGGCCCGCGGCGAGGGACACCGCGACGTGTGCCTCATCCCCTCGAGCGCCCACGGCACCAACCCGGCCTCGGCGGCCATGAACGGCATGAGCGTCGTCGTGGTGAAGTGCGACGCCAACGGCAACATCGACCTCGAGGACCTGCGCGCGCGCGCCGCGGAGCACGCGCCGCGCCTGGCGGCGCTGATGGTCACCTACCCGAGCACGCACGGCGTGTTCGAGGAGTCCATCCGAGACATCTGCGCGACGATCCACGCGCACGGTGGACGGGTCTACCTCGACGGCGCCAACATGAACGCGCTCGTGGGCGTCGTCCGGGTCGCGGAACTGGGTGCCGACGTGTGCCACATCAACCTCCACAAGACCTTCTGCATCCCGCACGGCGGTGGCGGACCCGGCATGGGCCCGATCTGCGTGAACGCCGCGCTGGCGCCCTACCTTCCGGGGCACAGCGTCGTCGCCACGGGCGGCCAGGACGCGGTGGGCGCCGTGAGCGCCGCCCCGTGGGGCAGCGCCAGCATCCTCCCGATCCCGTGGGCGTACATCGCGATGATGGGCGGCGAAGGCCTCACCCACGCGACGAAGGTGGCCATCCTCAACGCCAACTACGTCGCGGCACGTCTCGCGCCGCACTACCCCGTGCTCTACACCGGACAGAACGGCCGCGTGGCGCACGAGTGCATTCTCGACCTGCGTCCGCTGAAGGCGACCGCGGGCATCGAGGTGGTCGACGTCGCGAAGCGGCTCATGGACTACGGGTTCCACGCGCCGACCGTGAGCTTCCCGGTCGCGGGGACGATGATGATCGAGCCGACCGAGAGCGAGAGTCTCGCCGAGCTGGATCGGTTCTGCGAGGCGATGATCGCCATCCGCGGCGAGATCGAGGCGATCGCCCGCGGAGACTCCGACCGCAACGACAACCCCCTGAAGAACGCCCCGCACACCGCCGCGATGGTCACCGCCGACACGTGGTCGCACCCCTACCCGCGCAGTGTCGCGGCGTTCCCGGCGCGCTGGGTACGCGAGGGGAAGTTCTGGCCGAGCGTGGGCCGCGTGAACGACACCCACGGGGACCGCAACGTGATCTGCACGTGCCCGCCGATGGAGACCTGGACGGCGTCCTCGTAGGGCACCGCGTGCGCCTGTTTCCGCACGACCTGCGCCTGTGCCCGCTCGGCTCCGGCTCGTCGGGCAACGCGACCTGGATCGGCGATGGCCGCGTGGGCGTGCTGGTGGACGCCGGGGTATCCGCGCGCGCCATCGCGGGGCGCCTGACGGAGGCCGGCCTGGGTGACGCCCCGATCGATGCCGTGCTCGTCACCCACGAGCACGGGGACCATGTCGGGTTCGCGGCCACCCTCGCCCGTGCGCTCGCGCGACGCGGCCGGCCCGTGCCATTCTACATGACGGCCGGCACCCGCGACGGCCTCCCTCCCCGCTGCATGCCGGACGGCGTCGAGGTGGTCGAGCCGGGCCGCAGCCTCCGCATCGGGCACCTCGACGTGGAGGCGTTCCGAATCCCGCACGACACCCTCGACCCCGTGGCCTGGCGCGTCGGTGTGGGTGACACGTCCGTCGCCGTGGTGACGGACCTGGGCAAGCCCACCAAGACCGTGTCGGCGCAGCTGCGGCGCTGTGCGGCGGCGCTGCTGGAGTTCAACCACGACGAGGAGATGCTGTGGAACGGCCCCTACCCCTGGCCGCTCAAGCAGCGTGTCCGGGGAGACCACGGGCACCTCTCCAATCGGCAGGCGGCGGAGCTGCTCTCCGAGGGCCTCTCGGGCCGGCTCCGCCAGGTGGTGCTCGGGCACCTCTCGGAGCAGAACAACACCGAACGCCACGCGGAGGAGGCGGCCCGTACGGTCGTCGAGGCGCTCGGGCTGGACGTGTCCGTCCGCATCGCCAGACCGCGCGCGTCGAGCGAGCCTCTCGCCGTCCCCATCGACGACTGAGGCGGCGTCAGTCGCCGAACACGATTCCGACGGCCCGCGCGGCGCGCACCATCTCGCCGTCCGGATCCACCGCACGGTTCTGCTCCGCCTCCGCGAGCGGAACCCCCTCGATCCTGCCGTCGCGGAGGCACACCAGCTCCCCCCAGCGGCCGGCCTCGACGAGGTCCACCGCGCCGACGCCCATGCGCGTGGCGAGCACACGGTCGAACGCGTCGGGCCCTCCCCCGCGCTGGAGGTGCCCCAGCACGGTGACGCGCAGGTCGAGGTTCGGCCGCTGGGCGAGGATCGCCTCCGCCACCCGCTGCGACGCCGACCCGGGGACGATGTGCATTCCGGGCGCCTGCCCGCCCGCCGGCCACGCCCCCTCGGCCACGACGAACAGCGAGAACGGCCGCCCGATCGCGCGTCGCTCCTCGATCTTGCCGATCAGGCGCTCGACGCGCCACGGGATTTCCGGCACCAGGATCGCATCGGCCCCGCCCGCCAGACCTCCGTGGAGCGCCAGGAACCCCGCGTTGCGGCCCATCACCTCGATCAGAAGGATGCGGTCGTGGCTCTCGGCGGTGGTGTGCAGCCGATCGAGGGAATCCGCGATGCAGTCCACGGCGGTCTGGAACCCGAAGGTCTGATCCGTGGCGCCGAGGTCGTTGTCGATGGTCTTCGGAACGCCGACGACCTGCACGCCGTGGCGCTCCATGAGCTGCCGCGCGATGCGCTGCGTGCCGTCCCCGCCCATCACGATCAGGCCCTCGAGGCCCAGCTCCGCCATCGCCCGCGGGATCTCCCCGCTCCGGTCACCGCGGCTGCCGTTCGTGCCGGGGAAGGCGAACGGGTCGCCGTGGTTCGTCGTGCCCAGGACGGTCCCGCCACGCTGCAGCAGTCCCTGGCAGGAGACCGGCGTGAGCGGACGCACACGGTACGGCGTCTCCAGGAGCCCGTTGAAGCTGTCCTCGATCCCGACCAGGGTCCAGCCGAGCCGTCCGACGCCGTACTTCACGACGGCGCGCAGCACGGCATTGAGGCCCGGCGCGTCGCCGCCGCCGGTGAGGATGCCGATCGAGCGGCTCATGCGCCCGCGCCCTCGTGCCCGCGCATGGACGCGAAGTCGCGCAGGTGCCCCCAGATGGCACGGACCCCTCGGCGCATGTAGTCGAGGTCGTCGAGCGACCGCAGGTCACGCAACTGTCGCGCGAGGAACCGAGGGTCAAGGTAGATCTTGTAGAACTGGCCGGCCATCTGCACCACCTCCCGGGCGTCCATGTCGGTGAGGACGCACGCCGGCTCGGTCATGTCGTAGCGCTCGTAGGCATCCTTCGGGAAGCGTATCCACCCGTTGCGCTGGCACAGGTCGAACAGCGGCGTCCCGGGGTACGGCATCACCACCGTGGCCTGCAGGTGGTGCGCCCAGCCCTTCAGCATCAGCTCGCGCGCGAGCGACAGCGTGGCGTAGGCGTCCTCGCGCGTCTCCCAAGGGTAGCCGACCATCAGCGTCAGGTGCGGCTTGAGCCCTGCGGCGCTCGCCATCCTGCACCCCTCCACGATCTGCTCGCGCGTGAGGCCCTTGTCGAGGATGTCCAGCGTACGCTCCGAGGCGCTCTCGATGCCGAGGATGAGCTTGCGGAACCCCGCCTTCCGCATGAGGTGCACGTTCCGCTCGGTGAAGTAGTCGAACCGGAAGTTGCAGTCGAAGACGATGCGCTCGGGCAAGCGCCGCGCCACCATCTCCTCGCAGAGCCGCACGAGCCAGTTGCCGCCCGGCAGCGCGCCCGTGTCGTCGAAGATGTTGCGCGCTCCGTGCTCGCGCACGAGGAAGTCCATCTCGTCCGCGAGGCGCTCGGGAGACACCGTGCGGAACGTCGGGTGCGTGACCGTCCAGCTGCAAAAGGTGCAGCGTCCATACGGGCAGTCCCGCCCCGCCATCGTCCACAGGAACGGCAGGCGGTACTTCCACTTCTCGAAGTACAGGTGGGCGTTCGTCAGACGCCGGTCCCAGTACGGCAGCGACTCCAGATCGCCCTCGGTGCGGTACGGACCGTTGTCGCGCACGGTGCCGTCGTCGTCCTTCCACCACGTTCCGCTCCCGAAGGGGCTGCCCGTCTCCAGGCCCTTCACCAGCGCGGAGAGGGAGAAGTCGTAGTCGCCCCCCTGCAGGCAGAAGTCGACCTCGCTGCGCTCGAGCGTCTCCCTGGGGTTCCCCGCGACGTGGTCCCCGAAGAGCACGATGCGGACCCCGGGCACCAGGGCCTTGATGCGCGCCGCGATCTCCCAGTGCATGCGCACGACGGGGGTCTTCGTCTCCATCGCCACCAGCTCGGGCCGCGCGTCCTCGAGGATGCGCGCGAAGGTCGCCCAGTCCTTGCGCTCCGCGATGCAGTCGACCCAGGTGACGGCGTGCCCCTCGGACCGGAGCAGCGTGGCCGCCGACGCCGGCACGCACGGGTAGAGGTAGCTCGGCTCCGTGAACCACTGGAACTGACGGTTCTGCGACAGCATCGGGGAGCCCTTCGGGCTCTCGATGGGCGGATAGCCGATGAGGACGCGCACCGCTCCAGTCTAGCCGAGTGCCGCGCCGAGCGCGGCCTCGACCCGCGACAGCGCTTCGGCGAGCGGCCACGGCGCCGTGACGCCGGCCGCCTTGGCATGTCCGCCGCCGCCCGGATCCAGCGTGCGCGCCAGCGCCGCGACGTCCACGCGTCCCGCCGAGCGCATGGAGATCTTCGTCCGCGCGGCGCCGCGCTCCTGGAGCACGACACTCACCTCCACGCCGCTCGTCTGCTGCAGCAGATCGACCAACCCCTCCAGGTCGGAGGGCTCCGCACCGAGCGCCTGCATGCGGGCCTGGCCGCACGGCGCCAGCGCCACGGAGCCCCCGCACACGAAGCGAGTCTCCGCGAGCACCTGGCCCAGGAGCAGCGTCGCGGCCGGACGGCGCTCGTAGAGGACGCGCTGGTGGATCCGCGCGCTGTCCAGGCCTGTCGCGAGAAGCTGCGCCGCGAGCAGGTGCGTGGCGGGGCGGGTGTTGCTGTGCCGAAAGCCGCCGGTGTCGAAGATCAGTCCACAGTAGAGGGGCTCCGCGAGGGCGCGGTCCGCGTCGAGCGCGACGCCCCAGTGGCGGGCCATGTCGGCGACGATGCTGCACGTGCTCTCCGAGTGCGGGTCGAAGATGTGGACGGTGTAGCCCGCGACGTCCGTGCTGCGGTGATGGTCGACGATGCCGGTCCAGCGCGCCGCCACGAACGCGGACGCCACCTCGGGGTGCAGGCGCGTGCGATCTCCGTCGAGCACCACGACACCGTCGTAGTCGGGCTTGACGCGTGCGTCGGCGATCAGTCCCTCGGCCCCGGGAAGCCAGTCGTAGCGGGCGCCGGGGACGCCGGCGACGTCGATGTGCACCCCGGGGGCGCGCGCGCGGAGGCACAGCGCCAGCGCCAGGCACGCGCCGATGCTGTCCCCGTCGAGGCCCTCGGGTCCGGTGAGGAGCACGCGCCGGCTGCCGCGCACGGCGTCGAGGAGGCGGTCGTAGGCGGAGGAAGAAACGTTCATCGGGTCGCTCCAGGGCAGCCGCACACCGTATTCGACCGCCGGCCCCGCGCAAGTGCGGTCGCGACGGCGTGTTTCACGTTATGCGAGCCGCGCTTCGCGCCGCGATCCGCAGCGCACCACGCCGGGGTGCACCCCGGCCCCCAGAAGGACCGGAGTCCTGCCACGTGAGCCATCAACCCGACCCGAACGCGCCCGAGACCCTCGAGGGCGCCGCGACCGACACCCACACCCCGACGGAGGCTTCGGCCCCGACCGCAGAACCGCCCGCCGAGGAGGAAGCCCTCGCCACGCCGGTTCGCGTCTCGGAGTGGGTCAGCGCGCGCACGTTCGCCGACTTTCCCATCTCGCCTGACCTGCTGCGCGGCCTGACGGCCCTCGGCTACGACCGCGCCACGCCCGTGCAGGCCATGACCATCGACCCCGCGCTCGCCGGGAAGGATCTGCTGGTGCGCGCCAAGACCGGCACCGGCAAGACCTGCGCGTTCTGCGTCCCGGTGCTCGAGAACATCGCGCGCACCGAGCGCGGCGACGGCGCGCGCCGCCCGGCCGCCGTCATGCTGGCGCCCACGCGCGAGCTCGCCATCCAGGTGGCGCAGGAATGCACCGCCATCGGCAAGTTCCTCGACGTCCGGATCGCCGTGATCTACGGCGGCGTCGGCTTCGGACCGCAGGAGGACGCGCTGCGCGAGGGCGTCGACATCGTCGTCGGCACCCCCGGCCGCGTGCTCGATCACGTCCGTCGTGGCAACCTCGACCTCTCCGCGATCCGCCTGGCCGTCCTCGACGAGGCCGACGAGATGCTGTCCATGGGCTTCGTCGAGGATGTCCGCAAGATCCTCGACAAGACCCCGAAGGAGCGCCAGGGCCTCTTCGTCAGCGCCACCATCAACGAGAGCGTGAAGGGCCTCATCCGCACCTACCTGCGGGACCCCGAGGAGATCTACCTCTCGGTGGACGGCGACAACGTCTCCAGCATCCAGCACGTCCTCTACGAGACCAGCCCCGACTACCACAAGGCGCGCGCGCTCCTCGACCTCATCGAGAAGGAGCGCCCCAAGGCCGCGATCATCTTCTGCAACACCCGCGAGGACGTGAACACGGTGCACGCCTTCCTCGAGCGGCAGGGCCTCGGGGTCGAGATGATCTCCGGCGAACTGCCGCAGGCCAAGCGTGAGAAGGTCATGGCGCGCGTGAAGGCCGGCGCGGTGCAGTTCCTCGTCAGCACCGACGTGGCGGCCCGCGGAATCGACATCAGCGGGCTCACCCACGTCGTGAACTACAGCCTCCCGGAGGACGCCGCGGTGTACCTCCACCGCTGCGGCCGCACCGGACGCATCGGCAACCAGGGCACGGCCATCACCCTGGCCGGGGGCAGTGACTTCAGCACGCGCCTCACCCTCGAACGGTCCCACAAGATCGCGTTCGAGGTGCGCGCGCTGCCCACGCCCGAGGAGAGCCGCGCGCTCGCCGCCGAGCGCATGGTCCGCACCCTCAAGGAAGCGAGCGGGACGATGGCGTTCGAGGCCTGCCTCCACGCCGCGCGCGCCATCAAGGAGCGTCCCGACGCGGACACGCTCATCGCGGTCGCGCTGCGGGCCTTCCTGCAGTGGGACCGCCAGCGCAAGCTCGACAAGGCCGACGCCGAATCCGGCGAGGCCCCGGCCGAGGCCCGCGAGGGTGCGCGCGAGGAGCGCCGGGACCGTGGGGACCGCGGAGGTCGTGACGAGCGCCGGGACCGCAACGGTCGCGACGAGCGCCGCGATCGGGACCGCGGCGGACGGGGCGAGCGACGCGACGAGCGGCATCGGGACGAGCGCCGCGACGATGCGCGTCGCAACGATCGCCCGGCACGTCCGGTGGACGCCGCCCCGACGGACGACGCGCACGACGCCGAGGCGATCGAGGGCTCGAACGAGACCGGCGAGACCGGCGAGGCACGCAAGCGCAAGCGCCGTCGCCGCAAGAAGAAGGGCCACGGCGAGGCCGGTGCGCGCCCGGAAGGCGTCGAGGGCGTCGAGGGCGTGGAGGATGCCGGCGGTGACGAGGGCGAAGCCGGCGCCGACGACGAGGGTGCCGAGGGCTCGACCGAGGCGGCCGGCGCGGCGGGTGAGGACGGCAAGCGCCGTCGGCGCCGCCGTCGGCGCGGCGGTCGCGGTCGTGGCGACGGCTCCGAGGGTGGGGAGGGTGGCGGCGACGCCCCCGCGGATGGCGGCGCAGGCGACGCCTAGCAGGCTGCTGAAAAACCATCACCGGCTGCGGCGGCGCCCCGCGCTACTGCGGCCGACGTGCTCGCCTGCGACTCGCTCGACGTGGCTTCGGCCACGCCTTCGCTCGTCTCGGCTCCGCGCGCCGCCCTCGCTACGCGCCGGGCTTGCCTCGCTCGGCGCTGG
>JBDLRI010000094.1:0-3165 GCA_039800105.1 Pseudomonadota bacterium | reverse complement strand
AGGGTGTCGGCGCGCTGTCCGAGCGGCAGGTAGCCCAGGCCGAGCGCGTCGAGCGTCGCGAGCATGCCCGACACCGCGGGCACCGCGGCGAACAGCGCGCGGGCGGCGTGGATCGGCATCGCCAGCAGATCCCCGGCGGAGTGGCCGTGCCAGGTGACGGAGAGCGTCGCCTCGTCGAAGCGTCGCCCGTCGCAGACCTCGCAGGGGACCTCCACGTCCGGCAGCAATTGCAGCTCGATGCGACGCACGCCCTCGCCCTCGCAGGCCTCGCAGCGCCCGCCGGGCACGGCCAGGCTGAACCGCTCCGGCCCGAAGCCGCGCACGCGGGCCTCGGCGGTGCGGGAGAGCAGGTCCCGCACGGAATCCCACACCTTCGTGGCGGTCGCGGGGTTGCTGCGACGCGAGCGGCCGAGCGGGGACGCGTCGACACGCACGAGACGTGTCACGGTCTCACGCCCCCGCAGCGCGCGGTGCGGCAGGGCGTCCGCGCGGCCCTCCAGCGCCCGGGCGAGGGTGTCCTCGACGAGGCTGCTCTTGCCGGCGCCGCTCGGGCCGGCCACGCCGACGAGCATGCCGAGCGGCACGGGCACGGTCACGTCGCGGAGGTTGTGGCCCGTGGCGCCCTCCACCACCAGGTGCCCGCGCGGCGCGCGCGGCGTGCGCGGCGGCAGCGCCAGGCGCCCCGAGAGCCAGCGCCCGGTGAGGGTGTCGGCGGCGCGCAGCTCCGCCGGGGTGCCCTGGAACACCACCCGCCCGCCCTCGCGGCCGGCGCCGGGCCCGAAGTCCACGACGAGGTCGGCGGCGTCGATGACATCGGGGTCGTGCTCCACGACGAGGACGGTGTTGCCGGCGTCCCGGAGGTCGCGCAGCACCGAGAGGAGCGCGGCGGTGTCCTGCGGGTGGAGGCCCGCGGTGGGCTCGTCGAGGACGTAGAGCACGCCGGAGAGCTGGTTTCCCGCCTGCGCCGCGAGCCGCACGCGCTGCAGCTCCCCGCCGGAGAGGGTGTCGGCGCGCCGCGCGAGCGTCACGTAGCCGAGGCCCGTGCGAAGGAGCACGTCCAGGCGCCGGCCGATCTCGTCGACGATCGGCGCGGTGACGGCATCCCGCGGAAGGGAGCCGAGCCACGCGGGCAGCTCGGAGAGCGCGCAGCCCAAAACGCGCTCGAGCCGCGTGCCGGCCACGCGCGCGCTGCGTGCGGCCTCCGACATCCGCGTACCGGCGCAGGTCGGGCAGGGCCGCGCCGCGAGGGCCGGGGAATCCCCGCGACGTCGCACGGCCGCGACGGCCCCCTCGAACGCGGGGGGCGTTGCGGGGGGTGGAACCCCCCGCCCCAAGCCCACGGGGTCACCGTGCAGGACAAGCTCGCGGTGCTCCCACGAGAGGCTCGACCACGCCGCGTCCACGTCCACGCCGCGCTCCCGGAGCGTCGCGAGCGCGCGGGTGCGCGCCGTGCCCTTCCAGGCGTCCAGCGCCCCGGCCGCCACGCTCAGGTCCGCATCGACGACGAGGGCGTCGAGGTCGACGTCCACGACCGTGCCGACGCCCTGGCAGGCGGGGCAGGCGCCGAGCGGGGAATGGGTCGAAAACAGGCGCGGGGACAGCTCCGGAAGCTCCACCGCGCAGGCCACGCAGCGGGCGCGCACGGTGAAGGCGCGGTCGACGCCGTCGCATTCGGCCACCACGGCGCCGTGGCCGCTGGAGAGCGCCACGCCGACGGCCTCCTGAAGGCGGTCGCGCTTGTCGGGCGCCCACTTGAGCCGGTCGATGACGACATCCACGTCGTACGGCGTGGACGGGTCGTCCACCCGCGCCTCGTCGAGCGCCATGGACACGCGATCGACGCGCAGACGCGCGAATCCCTGGGCGTTCAGCTCCGCGACGAGCGGTGCGATGGGCCCCGTGCGGCCGCGCGCCACGGGGGCGCACAGCACGAGGCGGGTGCCCTCGGGGAGCACGGAGAGCTCGGCCAGGACGGCGTCCACGGTGCGAGGCGTCACGTCCGCGTCGCAGCGCGGGCAGTGCTGGCGGCCGGTGCGCCCCCACAGCACGCGCAGGAGGTCGTGGATCTCCACGAGGGAGCCGACCGTGGCGCGCGGGTGCGGCGCCGCGAGGCCGCCCTGCGCCACGCCGATGCTCGGGGTGAGGCCGGTCAGCAGGTCGAAGGCGGGCTTGTGCGTGCCGCCGAACTGGGCGCGCAGGTTGCCGGCAAGCGCCTCCACGAACCGGCGGCGGCTCTCGGCGTGGAGGGTGTCGAACGCCAGCGAGCTCTTTCCGCTGCCCGACGGGCCCGTGAAGACGATCAGCGCCTGGTGCGGGAGATCGAGGTCGACGCCCGCGAGCGTGTGTTCGCGGGCGCCGCGGATGCGGAGGTGCATCCGCGGGGGCTAACGCGGGGGTCGGTTCAGGCGGGGGTGGCGAGACCGAGCAGCGCCCGCACGATCCGGTCGTGCGACGCCGCAGGCGCACGGTTCGTGCCGCGCGCCCACGTCACGAGCACGTCGTAGCCCGCGTCCTCCCCGCGCCCTGCGACACGGTGCAACGCGAAGTGGCGCCCGCCTGCGTCGGCGCTACCGACAGAGGACACGCCTTGTCGGACCGCGCCTGCCTCGAGAAGTGCGGCGTAGGGCCGACCGACCGCGAGCACCACCGGACGCCCGCAGCGGCGCGAGAGCTCCGTTGCGGCGGCGAGCCGGCCCGCGGGGGACAGCACCTCGTCCCACGCCCATGCCACTGCGGCGTCGGTCCACGCGATGCCCGACCAATGCCGCGTGTGCCACGGGACGAGGTCCAGATGCAGGATGTCGCCCGCGCCGGTTCCCAGGAGACGTCCCGGCCACTCGGCGCGGTTGTTCTTCATCCACTGGTAGGTGTCCTCCGCGGGCCCGCCCGCTTCCGCAGCGCACCGGCCGTACACCGCGGCGTAGCCGTCACGACGCACGGCCTCGTAGGTGGCACCGCCCGGACGCTGGGCGGCACCCGCCTCGCCCGGGTTGAGGCTGAGCACCACCGCGAGGCCCGGCGCGCCGGGGTCCCCGACGTACGGCTCCGGCACGGCCCGCGTGTCCACGCCGCGCAGGTCGGGCACGTTCGCGCCGAGGGCGGTGGAGGAACCGTCCATCCAGCGCGCGATGCGTCGGTCCCACACGTCGCGGTAGGCGATGGCGA
>JBDLRI010000093.1:0-37424 GCA_039800105.1 Pseudomonadota bacterium | reverse complement strand
CCCGTTCGACACGGACCGCCCGGGACGAACACCGCGCCCTCCGGATTCCGGATGGGGAGCGACAGGCAGCCCACGTCCACGTGCTCCTCCCGATCGATGAAGATCGGGAGCTGGACGTCCGGCCGGCCCTCGGCCCGCACCACCGCGAGCCAGCTCCCCATCGCCAGCCCCCGGGCCCGGATGGGGGTGGGCCCGAGGTCGACCGGGTCGACCGGGACCCGGCGACGTCCGACCTCGACGACCCGCGACAGGGTCACGCGGGCCGGCACGTCCGTGGCCAGCGACAGCGCGCCATCCCCGCGCAACCAGCGCGCATGGACGCCGGCGCGATCGTGGCGGGCCACGCGCTCGGCGGCCCGGCGTGCCGCGGTGGTGTCGCGGCGTGCCTCCGCCGCCACGAGCTGCTCCCGGAAGAACATGGCGAGCGCCGCGTGCGCGGCGTCGTGCTCGCTCATGCGCACCAGCGCGAGGTCCAGCTCCCGCACCAGGGCATCCTCGAGGGCGTCGGCATGCTCCGCCGTCTCCCGCGCGGCGTCCTCCAGCGCCCAGAGCCCGGCCTTCTCCGCGGCCGGACGCCACGTCGGCATCGCCTCGGCGGCCTCCCGGGCCGCGAGCATGCTCACACGTGCGGCCTCCCGGGCCCCTTCGAGCGCCGTGCGGAGCTCCTCGGCCCGCACGACGTGCGCATCGGCCTCGGCGCGCCGGCGGGCACCCTCCTGCCAGTCCCGGATCGCGGCCGCCACGACGTCCGCGTTCGCGGGGCGGTCCTCGGGGTACGGTGCCAGGCAGCTCTCGGCGAGGGCGTGAAGCTCCGGCGGAACCCGCCGCTCCGGGCGTACCGCCACGCGCCGCGCGGCCCGCACGTCGGCGAGGATCGACCGCACGTCGGACCCCACGTAGGGCGGCACCCCGTGCAGGATGGCGTGCAGCACGGCGCCGAGGGCGTGCACGTCCGTCCCGATGCAGGGTGGCTCGCCGCGTGCCTGCTCCGGCGCCATCCACGACGGTGTGCCCGCCACGCCGCCGCCCGCGCCGGGGGACGCCGCCTGCACCGCACCGGAGGCGCGCAGGAACACCCCGCTGGCCTCGTCGTCGAACCCGGACGCCCCCTCGGCGAGCGCCGCGATGCCCCAGTCGAGCACGAGGATCTCGCCGTGGGGCCCCGCCATGATGTTGTCCGGCTTGAGATCACGGTGGACGAAGCCGCGCGCATGGGCGTGCGCCACCGCCTCGCACGCGCGACGGAACCCATCCACCAGCCGCGCGAAGGTCCACCCTCCGACCCCCGGCTCCCACGCCCCCGTCGTCGAGGCCGCATGGACCGCCTCGACGAGCGGCGCCAGCGTGGATCCCCCGATCTCGCGCATGGTGAAGAAGAGCCGCCCGTCATCGAGGTGGCCAACGTCGTACACCGGAACGATGCCGGGGTGCTGCAGCCGCGCCGTGGCCCGCGCCTCCGCCATGAACCGGTCCACCAGCGCCGTCCGCGCGCGCAGCTCGGCCCGCAGGACCTTCAACGCCACGTGCCGCTGCAGCTCGGAGTCCCAGACCCGCCAGACGTCGCCCATCCCGCCGCGTCCCAGCAGCACGGTCGGCACGTAGCGAGGATGCCGCGGGGCGTCCGGATCGTGCGACGCACGCGGCACGTGGGCCGCGTCGTGCGTCACCTCGGGCGACGGCGCGGAGAAGGCCTCCGGCACGAGCGTGTCGAGAAACGTCTCGGAGGGGGTCCGCGGCAGGCTCACGCTTCCATGTTCACCCGCCGCAGGGCACCGTGTCCACCTCGGCTACGCCAGAGGACGACGACGGCTGCGTCGACCCACCAGTGCCAGTCCCACGCCGACGAGCACCGGCACCGTCCCCGCGGCGCCCGGCACGGCGCTGCACCCGAACATGCCCTTGTCGTCCTCGACCTCCTCCACCGGCGGAGGCACGATCTCCAGCGACCAGTCGTAGCTGCGCGGACGCTCGTTCCGCGCGAGCGGGGTCACCATCAGCATCAGCTCCTCTCCCGCGTAGTCGGGCAGCTCGACCACGAGCGGGGTCCCGGCCTCCGCGGAGGTCACCGCCGCGCGAAGGGCGCGCCCGTCGGCGGTCGCGACGATGGCGCCGCCCCACGCCACCGCCTCGTCGCCGGTGACCGTCAGCCGCAGGATCCCCGCACCCAGGCCGCCATCGACGGGAATGTAGTTCTGGCCGTAGCCCTGCGGACGGGCGCCCCCCGCCACCGTGTCGGAGGCCGGAAGGGCGCGCACGCGCCCGACCGTCTTCACCGCCGGCAGGATCCGGTGCGCCTCGTAGTCCATCGTGGCGTTCCGCACGGCGAAGTCGAGGTAGGCGGCGTCGAAGTCGATGCCGAGGTCCTCGAGCGCGTCCCATGCGCCGTAGTAGTAGGCTTCGTTGCGGCCGCCCGCGCGACGCGCGGCCTCCCACGCCCCCTGCACGGTGTCCAGGCCCCCCTGGTACTCATCCAGGTAGAACGCCCAGATCGCCATGCCGTACATGTGCCAGAAGATGTCCTGGTCCTGCTGGTCGCTCGCGTTGAGGGACAGGTGCGGGTTCTCGGCGTACCCGGTCACGTAGTACGCCCACCAGTTCGACGTGGGGTACACGCTCTCCTCGACGTACGTCGCCGTGGCTTCCCACCACCAGAACTCGTTGGCCACGCCGTAGCTGTACTGCAGCGCGTGGTTGAACTCGTGCGCCGCCATGGTGTCCGCCCAGGACAGGTCCGCGAAGGACCCGCTGTACGCGACGATGTACGGACAGTAGCCGGTGGCGCAACGGTCGACCGTCGTGTACGCCGACTGCTGGTTGCTCGGTTCGATGTACACCGGCAGCAGACAGTTGCCGGCGCCCATGGGCGCGCGCCAGCCCAGCTCGGTGACCTCCTTGTCGTAGCTGAACTCGAGCGCCGTGAGCAGGCGCTGCACGTTGCTCTCGGAGATCCCGTCGTCGTACTCGACCACGAAGCGTTCCCCGGCCAGCGCGTTGGCCTTCTGCGTCCCGAAGCACGACTCGGTCGCCGAAGGGGGCGGCGGAGGGGAAGCGGGCACCTCCACCAGATCGGCCTTCCAGGGCGCCAGCGTGCGGGTCATGCGCGCCCGCTCGGCCGGCGAGAAGAGGTCCCAGTCCTGCTTGAGCGAGGCGACCAACCCGGTGAGGCACCCCGCGTGGACGGGCGTTCCCGTCTCCGGGGCGTGGGCGCCCGGGGCGAAGTGCGCGTCGAAGGCGGCCAGGAGGGCATCGTGGCGCGCGACGGCGTCCACGGGGAGGGCCGGGGCGGCGAGGGCGAGGCCGAGGAGGGAGAGGACCATGGGGGCTCCGGGGTGCCCCATGGTGCCCCGGGATGCCGGCGGCCACAACGCGCGCGTGCGTCAAAAAGCTGTGCGGGCCGGTGCGCGTGGGCGGGGATACGGCTGCCCCATGTACGTCGCGATCGAGGGACTGGACGGCTCCGGCGGCACCACGCAGCTCCGCCGTCTCGCGGACACCGTGCGCCGCAGGCTCCCCGCCGCCGAGATCGTGTGCACGCGCGAGCCGACGGACGGTCCGGTCGGACGGCTGATCCGGGCCGAGGCGGCGGCCGACACGCTCGACGACGCGGTGTTCCCGTACCTCTACGCGGCCGACCGGCTCGACCACCTGCAGCGGGTGGTGCGTCCGGCGCGCGCGCGCGGCGCATGGGTGCTCTCGGACCGCTGCCTCGCGTCGTCATTGGCCTACCAGGCGCCTGTGCGCGGGCTGGCCTGGGTCGCGGCGCTCAACGAGGACTTCGAGGCGCCCGACCTCGTGGTCATGCTGGACCTGGCGCCCGAGATCAGCCTCGCGCGGGTGGAGGCGCGCGGCGGCACGCGCGACCGCTTCGAGACGCTGACGCGCCTGGTGGCGGTCCGGACCGCCTACGACGCCGCGCTGGAGAGCCTCGCCGCGCGAGGGGCCCGCATCGCGCGCATCGACGCCTCCGGCACCCCGGACGCGGTGGCGGAGGCCGTGGAGGCCGCGATCCCGTGGCCACGCTGAGGGACCTCGGGCGCGTGCCGTACCTCGCGGCGCACGCGCTGCAGCGGGAGCTGGTCGACGCCCGCGCGCGCGGGGAGGTCCCGGACACGATCCTGCTGTGCACCCACGACCCCGTCTACACGGTCGGGCGACGGCGGGACGCCGCGCGGAACGTGCTCGCCCCGGGCGACGTGCCCGTGGTGGAGGTCGAGCGCGGCGGCGACGTGACCTGGCACGGACCCGGGCAGCTCGTGGCCTACCCGATCGTGCGGCTCGAGGGTGCCGGACGCGACCTCCACGCGCACCTGCACGCGCTCGAGGACGTGCTCATCCGCACCTGCGCCGCCTTCGGGCTGGAGGCCGGCCGGGACGCGCGCAACACGGGCTGCTGGGTCGGCGGCCGCAAGCTCGGCAGCGTGGGCATCGCGTGCCGCAGGTGGGTGACCTGGCACGGGCTCGCCCTCAACGTGGACTGCGACCTCGACGCGTTCCGGCGCATCCACCCGTGCGGCATGCCCGCCGAGGTGGTGACGACGATGGCGATCGAGGCGGGCCGGCCGCTGTCGCCGGACGACGTGCGGGCGGTCCTCGCGGACGCGCTCCTCGCCGCGTTCGGATAGGCCCCGGCATCCGGGAGGAAGCCGTGGCCTTCGTCGTGACCGAGCCGTGCGTGCGCTGCAAGTTGACCGACTGCGTGGAGGTCTGCCCCGTGGACGCCTTCCGCGAGGGCGAGAACCTGCTGGTCATCGACCCCGACGCCTGCATCGACTGCCAGGCCTGCGTGCCGGCGTGCCCCACGAACGCCATCTTCGCGGAGGAGGACGTGCCGCCGGCCTGGCGCGACTACGTGGGCCTCAACGCCCGCCTGGCGCGCGGCCTGCCGGTCATCACGACGAAGAAGCACCCGCTGCCGGACTGGGAGCGCTGGAAGGACGCGCCCGGCAAGCGCGCCCTCGTGCGCGAGCCGACCGGCTGACCGCCGGCCCGGCCCGGGGGGCGTTGCGGGGGGCCACAGCCCCCCGCCCCAGGCTCAGGGTGTCGAGGACCCGTCGACGTCGGCCGGGGCTCCGCCGTCGGGGCTCGGCGCGCCGTCCCATCCGTCGCGCGCGGCACGCATCGACGCCAGCATCTCCGCGTCGCGGGCGCGGTCACGGGCCTCCGCCCGCGCCTGCGCGCGCACGAGGAAGAACCGCGCCAGGTGGTAGACCAGCAGCGCCGACACCACCCAGCGCGTGGGGCCGTGGCCGCCCGTGCCGGGGAGGCCGTGCGCGAGGACCCACCCGAGCGCTGCCGCGTTCACGACCAGCAGCGCCCGGAACGGAACGTCCCGGTCGACCACGCGCGGCAGCACCACGCGGTTCACCAGCAGGAGCGCGGCAAGTCCGAGGACCGGCAGCACAGTCACGGCGACACCGCGCGGTTGTCGAGCAGGCGCACGCTTCCGTAGCGTGCCACGGCGATCGCCTGCGCCGGCCGGTCGACGGTCGCCATCGGCTCCAGCGTGTCCGGGTCGACGATCGCCAGGTACTCCAGCGCGTCGCAGTCGAGGATCGCGCGCCCGGCGGCCACGCGCGCCGCGACGTCCGCGGGTCCCCCGACCATCGCCGCGAGCGCCCGGGACAATGTCCGCGCCCGGGCCCGCTCCGGCCCGGAGAGGTAGGCGTTGCGGGAGGACAGCGCCACGCCGTCCTCGTCGCGCACGAGCGGCCCCGCCACGATCTCCACCGGCAGCGCGAGATCCCGCACCATGGCGCGCAGCACGGCGAGCTGCTGGAAGTCCTTCTCGCCGAACACCGCCATCGTCGGCTGCACCAGCCCGAAGAGCCGCGCGACGACCGTCGCCACCCCGTCGAAGTGCCCGGGACGCGCCGCGCCCTCCCACCGCGTGGCGAGCGAGGACACCGAGACGGTGGTCTGGAACCCCGGCGGATACAGGCTCTCCGGGGTGAACACCACGTCCACGCCGGCGGCCTCGCAGGCCGCCAGGTCGCCCGGAAGGTCCCGCGGGTAGCGGGCGAGGTCCTCGTGCGGACCGAACTGGAGGGGGTTCACGTAGATGGAGACGACGAGCACGTCCACGCGCGGCCGCGCCAGTGCCATGAGCGAGGTGTGGCCGCGGTGGAGGTAGCCCATCGTGGGCACGAACCCCACGCGATGCCCCTCCGCGCGCCACCGCGCCGCGAGGGCCGCCATCTCCGAGGGTCCGACGACGCGTTGCATCCGCCGCGACTATCGCCCGTGGGCCACCCTCGGCCAGCGCGTTTCCCAGCGGAAATCCGGGGAGGTGTCGTGGGTGTGGCACGCCACGCAGGCGCTCCCGTCCGAAGGCAGCGCCCCGTAGCCGGCCGCCGGGGCCGCCGCGTGCGCCGACCCGGGGCCGTGGCAGGACTCGCAGCCCACGCCGTCGAGCGCCGCGCGGGGCACGAGGGCGCCCGCGTCCGCCCAGCCACCGGGGTGCCCCAGGCCGGTGACGTGACAGGCAAGGCACCGGGGATCCGCGCCGGCCCGTGCGTCTCGCAAGGTGCTCAGCGCATGGGCGTGCGCGCTCGCCCGCCACACGGCCGCCGCCGCCGGATGACAGGCCCCGCAGGCCTCCGCGCCGACGTAGCGCGCCCCCCCGCGGTCCACGCCGAGAAAGGGCGGGAGCGGCGACGCCCCCTCCGCGACCGGAGGCCCCCCGCGCGACAGATCCGGCACCCGCGTCATGGCGGCCGCCTGCGCGGCGTCATGCCAGGCGGTTCCGAGGGGATCCTCTCCCTGGGGCGGGGGGACAGCCCCCCGCAACGCCCCCCGCGCAGGCTCGGCGACCCGCCCGGTGCACGCCGCCACGCCCCCGCAGCACGCGAGCGCCAGGAACGCGGCCGCAGGCCTCACGGACCCCCGAAGAGCTGCTGCTGCGCGCGATCCACCTCGTCGCGGGCCTGCGCCTGCATCGCCGCCAGCGCGGGCTCGTCCGGCATGGTCGGGTCGAGGTCGATCGTGCGGTCCAGCGCCTCGACCACGCGGTGTCGCCCATCGAGCCGCAGGCGCAGCTCGCCGGCGCGCATGCCCTGGTAGTGCGACCCGACGCGCACGGCGCCGCCCAGCCGCACCGGCGGCAGGTGCTCGCGGTGCAGGGCGGTGTCCACCACGACATCGAGCCCCGGGGACGCGGCCGCCACAGCCTCCGCCGCCTCCGTGGCGCGGTACGCGAGCAGCACGACCACGTCGGCCTTCCCGGCCAGCTCGGCCACCGCGCGCGCGCCCGCCTTCACGGGATCCGCGCGGGTCCAGCCAGGCGGCAGCGACGTCGTCTCGCCGGTGATTCCGGTGATCCCGACGCGCCGCCCGCCGCGCTCGACCACGACCCACGGGCGCGGGCTGCCGCCCGACGACGCCGACAGGTTCGCGGACACCGTCGGAAGCGGAGCACGCAGCGCCTCCGGGAGTGCCGAGAGCGCCACGGCGTCCACGTCGCCGACATTGAGCGCGTCCCAGTCACCCCGCGCGAGGGCGCGCGCCATCCAGGCGTTGCCGAGCGCCACGTCGGGCCGGAGCACGCCGTCGCTCGCGTAGCCGGCGTCGTCGAAGGCGCGCCCGCCGTGCACGAGCACCGCCGGATCGGCGCGCCGCACCGCGTCGTCGTAGGCCGCCAGCCGCGCCAGGCTGCCGCGCGGGCGGCGCGGACAGCCGCACGTCTGCAGGCTGCCCAGGTGCTCCCCGGCGTGCAGCACCACCAGGTCCGCGGGCGACGGGGAGCGCCGCCCCTCGGCGGGACCGTCCACGACGATCTCGACGCGAAGGCCGTCCCCGAGATCGTCCCGCACCACGCCGGGCGGCGCGGGCGGCGGCGGCGCGCGGACGCCCGCGCACCCCAGGACGACGGCGACGAGGAGCCACGGCATGCGGGGCGACCTACCGCGGCATACGGCGCCCGGCATGCTGCAACGGCTGCGGGACCCGCGGATCTGGCTCGTCGCGGCGGTGCTCGTCCACCTCGCGGCGCACGCGGCGCCCGCCTGGGAGCGCGTGACGGAGAGCCGCGGCGGCCGGGACTACGCCAGCTACCACTACGCGGTGAAGGCCGCGGCGGCGGGCCACGACCCGTACGACACGCGCGGCCTCGGCACGCTGGCACGCGCGGAGGGCACGCGCGGAGCGGTGCACCCGTACTTCTACCCGCCGCCGTTCCTTGCGGGCATGGCGTGGAGCGCGCCCCTGTCGCTCCGGGACGGCGCCCGCGCGATGTTCGTGCTCAACGAGGCGGCGCTGTTCGGGTCCCTGGTGCTGACACGACGCGCGCTGGGCGCGCCGCTCGGCGCGATCGCGCTGCTGCTCGCCACGTACACGCCGATCGCCGACAACCTGACGATGGGCCAGGCGAACCTGCTGGCGCTGCTTCCGGCGCTCGCGGCCCTCGCCGCGCTCGCGCGACGCCGGGAGGTCGCGGCGGGCGTGGGCCTCGGGGTGGCGGGCATGGCGAAGATGAGCCCCGCGCTGCTGCTGGCCTGGGTGGCGCTGCGCGGGCGTTGGCGCGCGTTCGCGACGGCCGCCGCCGCCGCCGTGGCGCTCTCGCTTGCGGCACTGCCGTGGGTCGGGGCCGCCACGCAGCGGCGCTTCTACGCCGAGGTGCTGCCGGGGTTCGCGCGGGGCGACTACCACGACCTGGCGGTGCCCCTCACGCTTGCGAGCAACCATTCGCTGCCCGAGCTTTGGGCGCGGCTGCTCCCCGGACCGGACCCGAGGGCCCTGGGTCCCGACGCCGGGGTCGCGGCGCGACTGACCGCGCTGGCGCTCCTGGCGCTGTGGGGCTGGACCACGCGACGCGCACCCGCAGCGCAGGAATCGCCCGACGGGCCGCTCGCGGAGACCGACGCGCTCCCGCTCGGCGCCCTGTGCGGGCTGATGGTGTTCCTGCCCGCCTACACCTACGAGCACCACCTGGTGCTGTTGATCCCGCTCGTCGGGGCCGGGGCGCGGACGTGGCGGCGCGGGTGGGGGTGGCGCGTGGCGCTCGCCTTCGCCTACGCGCCGCTGGCCATGCCGCTCGACGCCTGGCGGTGGCTCCAGCACGTGGCACCCGACGCGCTCGTGCCGCTTGCGCGGGAGCTCAAGCTGGTGGGCGGGATGGGGCTGGTGGCGCTGTGCCTGGCCGGGATGCGCCCTGACCCGGATACGATCGGATCACGGCGAGGCACTCCATGACGAACAGCGACTTCGGCCGCGCGATCCTGATGTACGTGATCCTGTTGGCCGGCGGCATCGTGGTCGCGGCGGGGCTGTTCGTGCTCGCGTACCGGCGCAGCGAGGGATGGCGCCGCGACCTGCTCCACCTCGCGGGCCTCGGACTCTCGGGTACGGCCCTGTCGCTCCTCGTGGACCTCGCGTGGACGGGCAAGCATGTGCCGCTTCTCCTCATCCAGGGACTTCACGGCGTCGCCGCCGTCCACGTGGTCGTGCGCGCCTTCCGCAGGCGGACGGGCGCCTGAGGCGCGTCGGGGGACGCTGCGCGCCCCCCACACCGGAACGGGGGCGTTGCGGGGGATGTCCCCCGCCTAGCGAACCGGATCCCCCGCGTGGTGGTACGGCTCGCCAGCGCGGATGGTGCAGGCCCGGTACACCTGCTCGGCGAGGAGGACGCGTGCGACGGCGTGGTTGAGCACCATCCCGGACAGGCTCACGGTGCGCCAGGCCCGCGCGCGGACCTCGGGAGGGTGGCCGAAGGCCCCGCCGATCGCGTAGACGAGGTGCGTGGTGCCTTCCTGCGCGGCCCGCTCGAGCAACTGCGCGAAGGCCTCGCTGGACAGCGTCTCCCCGCGCTCGTCGAGCACCACGAGGCGGGCGCGCGGACCCACGCGACGCAGCAGGCGCTCGCCCTCCTCCACGGCGGTCCCGGCGGGGTCGAGGACCTCCTCGGCCGGGAAGTACCGCCCGATGCGGGTCACGTACGCGTCGCAGGCCGCATCGGCCCACGGCGTGCGACCCGCACGCACCGAACGCAGCACCAGGCGCACGGGCGCCCTAGGGTGCGGCGGACGCGGCGGCGTGCGCGGGGAGCGAGAGCGGCACGCGCGGCGCGTCGCTCCACAGCCCCTCGAGATCGTAGAAGTCCCGCAGCGGCGCCTCGAAGACGTGCACGATCACGTCGCCGAAGTCGATGAGCACCCACCGGCTCGCCTCCAGCCCCTCCACGCCGACCACGCGCACCCCCGACTCGCGCATGTCGCGGATGACGCCCTCGGCGATCGCCCGCACCTGCCGGCGGTTCGACGCGCTGCAGAGGAGGAAGGAGTCGCAGTAGGACACCTTGCCGGTGAGATCGAGGAGGACGATGTCCTCGGCCTTTCGGGCGTCGGCCGCCCGCGCGATCGCGAGGGCCCGTTCGTGTGCGGCGATGGTGCCACCTCCTCGCCTCATGTATCCACGCGCTGGAACGCGGTCAGCACCAGGTAGCGCACCCCGTCCACCTCGAGCATCCGGCCCTCCATGCGCAAGGGCGTGGCGAGGTGTCCGCCGGAGAACAGCTGCTCGGTCAGGGTGGTGGCGATGACGAGGATGCCGTCGGGGGTGCGGACCGGCGACGCGACCTGCGAAGGGAAGTCATTGCCCGTGCGGACGAGCGTGCCGACCGCCCGCCAGTCCACGCCCTCCTCGAACACCCGGCGCGCCATGGTCCCCGTGGCGAAGGTGCAGTTGGCGCCGAGCAGCGCGGCATTCCGCGCGCAGTGCGCCGCGGTGGAGGGGTCCGCCCGGAGCAGGGGCGCGGGGGCCTCGGCTGCGACCTCCACCGGCGCGTGCGCCGCAGCACCCACGGACTCGGCCGGGGAGCCCGCGCGCTCCCCCGCCCACGCCGCGCAGCACGACGTGGCTCCGGCGAGGATGAGGGTGACGCCCATCGGTGCTCCTGACGCGTGCGAAAGCTACCGCACGGCGCGCCACCCGCAAGTCACGGCGTGTCAGCACCCGCGGCGTCCGGCTCCGCACCCGGCTCGAACGCTGCCGCCTCGACCGGGGCGGTGTCGGCGTCCACGGCCGGCGCCGCGGACTCCTCGCCCGTCGGCGGAAGCGCGCCGTCGTTGACCTCCGAGGCCTCGGCGCCGGCGGCACCGCCGCGACCGCGACCGCCCCGGCGACGCCGCACGGTGCGACGCGCGGCTCCGTCGCCTGCGGCAGCCTCCGCCGCCTCTCCGCCCTCGGCGGGCGTCTCGGCCGCGGCGGCCTGCAGGTGGGCCAGGGCCGCGTAGGCGCCGCTCTCGATGAGCACGCGCATCCGCGCGATGTCGGCCTCGTAGCGCGGACGGGCCGCAGACTCGCGCGGGCTGCGCTCCATCGCCTTCTGGAACTCCGCGAGCGCCACGAAGGGGTTGCCCTGGGCGAAGGCAAGCTCTCCGCGGGCGTGGAACGCCTCGTGGCAGCCCGGCTCCAGGCGCACGGCGCGCTCCAGCAGGCCGGCGGCGGCACCCAGCGGGTCGGCGTTGCCCGGCGACGGCGGGGTCCGCAGCAGCACGCGCGCCCGCAGCACGAGCGGAAGGGCCGCGCGCTCGTCCAGGCTCGCGGCCTTCTTCAGCGCCCAGTCGGCCCGGTCCAGGTCGGCGCCCTGCTCCAGGAGCAGCCGGCCGAGCACCTCGTGGGCGAGGGCGCTGCGGGCGTCCGCCTGGATCGCCGCCACCAGGAGCTCCTCGACCTCCTTCGCCTGCGCCTCGTCGAGCCCGCCGCGCGCGACGCGCAGCGCCGCGAGGCGCGCCATGTGGAGCGCGTGGTGCGGGTCGAGGCGCCGCGCCTCGAGGAGCGCCGACTCGGCGGCGTCGAAGTGGGCGGGGCCGCGCTGCAGCAGCACCTCCCCGAGGAGACCGTAGGTGTCGGGCATCATCGGCTCGAGATCCATCGCCTCGCGGAGCACGCGCACCGCGTCGTCCAGCCGCCCCTGCTCGATGTACACGCCGGCGAGGCGGCGCTTGAAGCGCCCGCTCGCGGGGAACGCCGCGCAGGCGCGCTCGAGGCAGCCCGCCGCGCGACCACGGCCGCCGCGGTGGGACTGGTGGAGGTTCGCCTCCAGGTGGAAGGCCTCCGGCGTCGGGACGGCCTGCGCGGCGGCGAACGCCTCCGCCACGGCCTCCGGCGCGGCCTTCGTCACCACGCGCAGCTCCGCGCGCAGCAGGAGCATCTCGGTGTTCGCGGGATCGGCCTTGAGCACCTCGGCGATGCGCTGCTCGGCGAGGTCGAAGCGCGGGCGCTTGCCGCGCACCATGCCCCGCACGCTCTCCAGCGCACCGTCGTGATCCGGGTACGGCATGCGCATGCGGTTGCGGATGCGGTGTGCGTCGTAGAGCAGGCGGTTGCCCTCCTGCGCCAGCGCGAGCTTGCGGAGGCCCTCGGCCTTTCCGGCCCGATCGAGCAGGTGGTTCCCGATGGCCTCCATCAGGCCGAAGTCGCTCGTCTCGCGGTGCGGCAGCAGGTCCGCGACGATGGGGTGCACGCGCCAGGTGCGCTCGCCACCCACGTCCGGCAGCTGGTCGAGCAGGCCGCGCGCCTGCAGCGCCAGGCGCACCGTGCGGTCGATCTTCACGACGTCGGCGTCCGCCGCCGTGTAGGGGATGCGGAAGTGGGCCAACTGCACGAGCGCGGCGCGCTCCTCCTCGGAGAGCTGCTCGATCTGCTTCTGCACCCGGCGCTTGACCGGCTCGAGATCGGAGAGGTCGTCCATGCGCATGAAGCGCGCCTGGCCGAGGAGATCCTCCCGCGCGGCAGGGTCGCGCAGCGCGATGGCGAACATGCGGGCCGCGAAGGCGTGCCCGTGGATGCGCTGGTGGATCTCGCCGAAGTGCGAACGTTCGAACTCCTCGACGCGGTAGGCGTCGAAGATCTCGTGCAGCTCGCGGCCCTTGAGGCCTTCGAGCGCCAGGTCGCCCAGCGCGGTCCCCTCGCCCTCGCGGTAGAAACGCGGGCGGATCGTGGAGAGGAACACGACGCGGCCGGTGCCGAGCAGCATCGCCCGGAGCAGCAGCTCGAACCGCCCCTCGCGGTGGAAGGTGCCGTCGCGACGCAGGACGCGATCGAGGTCCGCGACGACCAGCACGGCGTTGCCGAGCCGCCCGAACGTGTCGGCAGCCAACTCCGCGAGTGCCGCGGGCGACGGGCGCGCCGCCGCGTTCTTCAGCGCCTCGGCGAGCCGTCCGTCGCCGGCCTTCTCCCCGGCCATGGCGATGCGCGCGTAGAGCGTGTCCGCCTCGCTGCCCCAGCCGACGAAGAAGTCAGGGTGCCGCTCGTAGCTCGTCCCCGAGAGCGCCTGCTCGACCAGCCAGCGCCGTCCGACGCCCGCGGGACCGTGCACGACCACCGGGCCGCCCTTCTCGAGCAGCGCACGGAGGGCCGCCAGCTCCTCCTCGCGGCCGACGAACTGGATGCGCGGCGCGCCGGCCTTCTTCTTCGCCTCGGCGGCGGGCGCGGCGACCGCCGCAACGGCGGGGACGTCCACCGGAAGCATCGCGAGGAAGGCCTTCACGCGCGCCTTCTCGTGGTCGAACTTGAGCATGCGCAGCGCCGTGGGCAGCGCGAAGAGATTGAAGGAGCGCGCCACGACCACGAGGCGCGGCTTGTGCGGCGCGGCGGCGACCGCGTTCGCGAGCACCTCCAGGCCGGGGCCGTCCAGCGTGTCCGGCTCGACGAGCACGAGCACGCCGCCGTCGCGGGAGACGGCCGCCGACACGGCCTGGGCGCTCGGCGCCACGACCGGGGCAGGCGCCGCGCCGGAGAGCACGATCGTCGGAATGCCGGGCCGGCGGCGCACCTCGCCGAGCACCTCGGCGTCCGCGAGCGCGCGCGCACCGAGGGCGATGACGCAACGACCTTGCTGGATGGCGGCTTCCACGCGATTCATGGGGGTCTCCGGGGTCCCGCGCATGTAACGACCCCCTCCCGGGGCCGCTATGACCCGCGGCCGCGCGGAAGCGCCGGCCCGACGACGGGATCAGCGGCCGCGACGCGGCGCGCGGGGGCGGCGCGCCGCCTTCTTCTTCGCGGCAGGCGCGGTGCGGGCGCGGGTCGGCGGCGCGGTCCCGGCCGCGGCGACCGCGGTGGACGGCGCGGGCGCGGCCGCGACGACGTCGAAGGTCACGACGACCTCGGGGCCCATCGTGGAGAGCAGGACCGCCGGGTCCGGCACCCCCCAGTCCGCCCAGCGCAGCGGGGCGCGACCGCGCACACGCAGGCGCCCGCCCTCCCAGGACCACGTCACCGGGATCTCGAGCGCCCGCGCGGTGTCCCGGATGCGGAGACGTCCACGGAGCGTCGCGTCGCCGGCGCCGGTCCCCGCGCCGGGGTCGCCGCCCTCGATGGTGTCCACGTCGTAGCGGATCTCCGGGAACGCGCGCTCGTCCAGGCACCACGTGCGCATGCGGGCGTCCCGCGGGCCGAGGCCGGTCGTGAGCGCCGCCACCGGCACGACGATCGCGCCGTCCCGGCGGGCCGGATCCACCCGGCCGGAGAGGGTGCGGGCCTCGATCTCGAAGGCATGCAGGCTGGAGGTGGCGTAGACGCGCAGGGCGCTCGCCGCCGGATCGATCTCCAACGTGGCCGCCCGCGCCCAGGCCACGAGGATGACAAGCCCGATCACGTCGCGTCCTCCGTCCCCGTCCACGCCAGCGTACGGAAGCCGCCGCCGCCCGTCCACCCCTCGACACGTGAAACCCCGGCGGCATCCGCGCCATCGCACACGCGGCCCAGGCGCACCGCGGCATGCGTGCGCGCGCTCGGCGCCTGCTCGACGGTCCACCAGCGGCGGCCCATCTTCTGCGCGACGGCGGCCGTGGTGCCGCTGCCCGCGTAGGGATCCAGCACCAGGTCCCCCGGCGCGCTCGCGAGCTGGAGCACGCGCCGGATCAGCATCTCCGGCTTCTTTCCGCCCGGAAACGCCACGCCGCCCTCCGCGTCGAGCGGAATGGTGCTCACGTCGGTCCACACGTCGCCGAGCGGCGCGTCGAGGTGGTCCGCGAGGAACAGCGCCTGGCGGCCCTCCCACCACACCCAGTCGCGGCCGGTGGGCGAGCGCACGCGCGCGGTGGCGGTCGGAAACGACAGCCGGGCCAGCGCGCGGTTGGAGGTGCGGTACACCACGCGCCGCGCGTTCGCGAGCTGGAACGCCCGCACGGACCCGGCGTCGTCGGGGAGGCCCCGCGCCGCCAGGTACGCGCGGATGGGCACGATCCGCCAGTCTTCCACGGCGTCGTCGGGATTCTCGACGACGTGCGCGTAGTAGCGCAGGTACCCGTCGAGCACCTCCGGCGGCTTGGGCACCCGCAGCGGCCGCAGGCACGCCTTCGCGGTGCGGCCGTAGAGCAGCAGGTACTCCTTGAGCTTGGGCAGGCGCCGCGCGTGCGCCATCTTCACGCCGCTCAGCTCGCTCATCTTCACGACCACCGTGTTGAGTCGCTGCCGGGCGCCGAAGACCTCGTCGAGGAGGAGCTGCACCCGCGCCTGCGCGCGATCGTCGATCTGCAAGGCCAGCACGCCGTCCTCGCGGAGGAGCGCGTGGACCTGCCGCACCCGCGCCTCGAGGTGCGGGAGCCACCCGTCCCGGTCGTGGCGGGGATCGTCGTACTGCGCGAAGGTCGTGCCGGTGCCGTAGGGCGGGTCCAGGTAGGCGCAGGCGACCGTTCCGGCGTGATGGGCCGCCAGTGCCCGCAGCACCGCCAGGTTCTCGCCGTGCACGAGCAGATTGGACCGCGCCGCCGCCTCCGCGAGCGCCTCCGCGGTCCCGATGGATTCCCATTCCTGGGGCGGGGCGCCGCCCCGCAACGCCCCGCCGGGGGGCGCCGCCCCCCGGACCCCCGCCGCGCGGCGCGACGCACCGTCCGGGGGGCGTTGCGGGGGGATGCCCCCCCGCCCCAGGACCACGCGGCTCACGACGACCGCCCGCGCAGGACGTCGCGGACGTGGTCCAGCACGCCGGCGCCGAGCGCCACGGCGGACACGACGCGCTCCCACGCGGCGAGCGGCACGCAGGCCACCGCGAAGGCCGTCCCGCCATCCTCCCGCAGCGCCCGGAAGAACGCGCGCTCCCAGGCCACGAGCGCGGCGGCGCACCCGAGCGCCACGGGCGGCAACGGCAGCGTCGCAACGGCCGCCACGCCGAGCGGGACGCCGAGGAGGTAGCGCAGCTGCCGCACCTCCCCGGGATCCTCGACGCGCACGCTGGGACACCCCGCGCGGCGGCGCGCCAGGGTGGTCCGCGCGTGCCGACGGACCTTGTGCAGGTCGTTGCGGAGCGCGCTCGCGAAGGTGTGGCGGTGCCGGTGGACGACCTCCAGCGATTCGTCGCGCACCACCACGTGGCCGGCCGCGTGCAGCGTGCGCCCCAGCTCCACGTCCTCCACGGACACGCTGTCCCAGCGCGTGTCGAAGCCACCGACCGACACGAACGCCTCCCGACGGATCGCGACGCACATGCTGGTGAGGTGCCGCGTGCGGGTGGGCAGCGCGCGCACGAAGGCGCGGTGCGACAGGTGCTTGTAGCGGCTCACCAGCCCGGGGTGCGGGTGTGCCGCGGCCACCCCCGCCCACACCGCGGCCGCCTCCGGCCAGCGGGCCCACGCCGCCTCCAGCCGCGCGAAGGCGTCCGGCGGGACCTCCACGTCGGAATCGACGAACACCAGCGCGTCGCAGGCCACGGGAAGCGCGGCGGCACCGGCGTTGCGGGCGGCCGCCGGCCCGGACGGCGCGATGCGCAGCACCGCCACCCCGGGCGGGACCCCCACGGGCGCCGGCGAGCCGTCATCGCACACGACGATCGCTGCGGGCGCGGGATCGCAGGCCGCGAGCGCGGCGAGGCAGCGCGCGAGATCGTCGCGCGCCTCGGGCGTGCGCGCGCGCACCGGAACGACGACCCCGACGATCATCGGGCACCCCTGCGCCGGGTCAGACCTTGCAGCATCGCCGGCAGATGGGAAACGCCGCGGCGCGCTGCGACAGGCGCGTGCGGCGGAGCGCCGGCCCGTTCCAGAGGCCCTCGAGATCGTCGGTGCGTACGTTCCCGACCGGCTCCTCGAAGAGGTGCTGGCACGGCACGACGCTGCCGTCGGGCCGCAGGAACAGCGTGTGCCACAGCGCGTGGCAGCGCCGGGACACGCCCCCGCCCGGGCGGAACCAGGCAGCCCGCTCGTCCCCGTCGAGGTGCGGATGGAAGCTGAGCCAGCCGCGGTGGGCCCGCTCGAGCGCGCGCGCCTCGGCCAGCACCGGGGCGGGATCGAACGCGGCGAGCACGTCGTCCTCGACCACGTGCGTCGTCACGCGGTGGGTCTCCGTCGCCAGCTCCGCGCGCGTGAGGAAGCTCAGCCACGTGAAGCGCAGCGCGTCGACGCCCAGCTCGCGGCAGGTGGCGGCGACGGCGCCGAGGGCGTGGGCATTGCCGAAGTCCACGGGGCAGTTGACCAGCACGCGCGTGCGCCGCGGGTCGCGGTGACGCAGCAGGTGCGAGAGCCCCGCGGTGGTGCGCCGCCACGCGCCGGGGCGCCCCATCGCCGCGTCGTGGGCGGCCTCGTCGCCGAGCAGCGAGACGTGCACCACGTCCACACCAATCTCCGCGATGCGCCGGGCCTTGCCCTCACCGAGCACCGTGGCCGCCGTGGCGGTGTAGACGCGCGCCCCGTGCGCCTTGAGCCGCGCGTAGTGCTCCACGATTCCGCCGTGCGCCAGCGGCTCGCCACCGCCCACCGCCCACACCGGGATCCGCGGCGCCAGCCGCTCGACCATGCGCGCCAGCTCCGCCTCCGGCATCGGCTCGGTCCACGTGTCGACCGCGCCGGTGACGTTGCAGAAGGTGCACGCCTCCGGGCAGGCCCACGAGATGTAGTGGCACGCCACGATGGGCGCGGGCGCGGTGCCGTCGCGCCGGACGTACCACGCCACCGGCAGCTCCACGGTCCGCGCGAGCGTCGGCAGGGTCCAGAGCGACCGGGTCACCCACGCCACGTGCGCCTGGGAGCGGACTTCCCGGAGCAGCTGCATGCCGCGCCCGTAGCACGCCCGCAGGACACGGTCACGACGGGATAGGCCGCCCCCCATGCGCACCCTCTTCGTGATGGACCCCCTGGCCCGGATCAACGTGTCCGGCGACTCGACCTACATGCTCATGCGGGAAACGACCGCCCGCGGCTTCGACGCCGCGTGGTGCACGCCCGACGACCTCTGGATCGCGGGCGGCCAGGCCCACGCCCGCGTGCAGGAGGTCCGCACGACGGCGGACGCGCCGCACTTCCACACCGGGCGCGTCCACGACGCGCCGCTCGCGTCGTTCGACTGCGTGTGGATGCGCAAGGATCCGCCCTTCGACATGGCGTACATCTTCACCACCTACCTGCTGGAGATGGTGCCCCCGACGACCCTCGTGCTGAACCGCCCGGCGTCGATCCGCAGCTTCAACGAGAAGCTCTTCGCGCTGCAGTTCCCCGCGCTCGGACCCGACACGCTCGTGACGCGGGACCCAGACCGCATCGTGGCATTCGTGGAGGGGCTGGAGAGCGGCCGCGCGGTGCTCAAGCCGTGGGACGGCAACGGTGGACGCGGCGTGCTCGTCACCCACGCGGGGGACCGCAACCTGCGCTCGATGATCGAGCTGCTCACCCAGGAGGGGCGCGTGGCGATCCTCGCGCAGGCCTACGTGCCCGGCATCACGGAGGGCGACAAGCGCATCATCCTGGTCGACGGGACGCCCATGGGCGCGATGCTGCGGGTGCCGTCGGAGAAGGACCACCGCGGCAACATGCACGTCGGCGCCACCGTGCGCGCGACCACGCTCACCGACGCCGACGCGCGCATCTGCGACGCGATCGGGCCGCGGCTGCGCGAGGAGGGCCTGGTGTTCGTCGGCATCGACGTCATCGGCGGGTGCCTCACGGAGATCAACGTGACCAGCCCCACCGGCATCCAGGAGATCGCGCGGCTCGGCGGCGCGCGTCTGGAGGCCGCGATCGTGGACGCCGCCCTCGCGCGGTGGACGGCGCGCGGGGCCGCCCGATGACGCCCCTCGCCGTGCTGGTGCTGTCGCTCGCCGCGGCCGGATGCCACCGGACGGAGGAGCGCGCGGTGCAGGCCGACGACGCGGAGGACCCGCTGGCGCCGGTCGCCGACGTGCCCGCGTTCTCGCTCACGAGCCACCGCGGCGCGCCGTTCGGCCTGGCGGAGCTGCGCGGGAAGGTGAGCGTGGTGAACTTCGTCTTCACCAGCTGCCGCGACGTCTGCCCGATGCTGTCCGCCCACATGCAGGAGATCGCCGGGCACTACGCGGGCAACGACGACGTGCAGTTCGTCAGCATCAGCGTGGACCCGCAGACCGACACCCCCGCCGTGCTTGCCGCCTACGCCGCCCGATTCGGCGGGGACGCGCGGTGGCACTTCCTCACCGGGGACGCCGGCGCCGTGCGCACGGTCGTCGTGGACGGCTTCAAGATGGCGCTCGAGCGTGTCGCGCCGCCGTCCGGGGGAGGCGTTGCGGAGGGGGGTGGACCCCCCTCCGCCCCAGGACCCTCGTCCATCCTGCACGGGGAGCGCTTCGTGATCGTGGACCGCGAGGGCCGCATCCGCGCGTTCCCCGACCCGAAGGAGCCCGGAAAGGCGTCGCTGTACGCCGCCGTCGACGCGCTGCGCGCGCACTGAGCCGACCGTGATGCCGTCCGGTCGTGCCGCGATCCTGCTCGCGGCGCTCCTGTGGAGCAGCGGCGGGCTGTTCATCAAGGCTGCCCCGCTCGACGGACTGCAGGTCGTGGCGGGTCGCGCCGTGGTCACCGTTCTCTTCCAGCTCGCGGTGCTGCGGCCAGACCTGCGGCGGGCGCGCTGGGCCAGCGCCGTGCCGTACGCCTGCATGCTCGTGACCTACGTGACCGCCACGAAGCTCACGACCGCCGCGAACGCCATCGTGCTGCAGTACAGCGGCACCGCATGGCTCCTGCTCCTCGCGCCGCGCATGCTCGGCGAGCCGGTGCGCCGGGCGGACCTCGGGGTCGTGGCGCTCTGCCTGCTCGGCATGGGCCTGTGCGCGCTGGACAGCCCCGCGGCGCCGGCACTCGCCGAGACCGCGTGGCTCGGAAACCTGCTCGCGGCCACGAGCGGCGTGTTCTACGCCATCGCCATCCTCGGCATGCGCCGCGACACGCTGGAAGGCCGCGAGACGGCCAGCACCACGCTCGGCAACGCCCTCGCGGCCATGGCCGCCGTGGCGCTCGCACCCGTCCTGGGGACCGGCGCGTGGAGCCGGGTGCTGGAGCCGGTCGCGCTGGGGGCACTCCTGTGGCTCGGCGTGGTGCAGATCGGCATCGCCTACCTGCTGTTCCAGCGGGGACTCCGCACCACGCCCGCGGCCACCGCGGCGCTGCTGGTGCTCATCGAGCCCGTGCTCAGCCCCGCGTGGGTGTGGCTCGGGACCGGCGAGGCCCCCGGCGCGTGGTCGCTCGCCGGCGGAGCCGTGGTGCTCGGCGCGCTCGCAGCGCGGGAGCTGCGCGCGCTGCCGGCCCCGGCTCAGCGCGTGGCGGCACCGGACGGGGCGCCTCCGGGCTCCGGGGCGTCGGGCGTCCAGTAGCCCTTGGCCTTCAACGCCTCGGTCAGCCGCCCCGGGTCGACGGCGTCCGTCGCGGCCGGGACATGCAGCGCGCTGCGCCACGCCACCATCCGCGCCCGCAACTCCGCGGCCGTGGCGCGCACGATCGGCGTGGGGCGCTCGAGCAGATCGCGGGTCTCCCCGGGATCGGCCTCGAGGTCGTAGAGGTCGAAGCGTTTCGCGTCGAGCGGCATGTCCTCCAGGCGCAGCGCGCTGCCCGCCCCGAGCGGGAGACCCCGCACGACGAGACGCCGCGTGGCCGTGCGCACGCTCGCCATGTCCAGGATTCCCTCGGCGTACACCGAATCCCGCGGCGTCCCGCGGCCGCTCGCCAGGGCCGCGAGGTCCACCCCCTTCACCCCGACGGGTGGGACGGCCCCCGCGGCGGCGAGCACCGTCGGGAGCACGTCCCGAAGGTCGACGAGCGACTCCACGCGCACCCCGCGGGGCACGCCCGGCCCGGCGACCACCATCGGGACGTGGGTGGTCGAGTCCCAGAGCCCCGCACGGTGGTTGACGAACCCGTGATCGAGCAGGTCCTCGCCGTGATCCCCGACCACCACGACGAGGGTGCGCGTGAGATCCACCCCGGCGAGAAGGCGGCCGAGCCACAGGTCCTGGTACGCGAGCGCCGCGTCGTAGTGGGCCTTCAGATGCGCCACGTCCGCGTCGGTGAGGGTCTCGAAGCGCTCGCCGCGCCGCAGCGCCGCGGGCTCCGTGTAGATCGTGGGGTCGAGGATGGGTCGTCCGCTCGCGTGCTGGAAGTCCCGGGGCGTACGCTGCGTGAACCAGCGGCGGCCCCGCACCTGCTCGACCGCGAGCGGATCCGCCAGGAGACGTTCGACCGCGGGCCGGCCCGGGCCCGTGAACAGGTGCGTGAACGGCTCCGGCGCCACGTACGGCGCGTGGGCGTCGTAGCCGTGGACGAAGGCGAACCACGGCGTGTCGACGCGCGACTCCATCCACGCGCGCGCAGGCGGCACCGAGTCGTACAGGCTCCCGAAGGTACCGAGCGGCACGGCGCGGAACGTCCCGAACCCGTGGTGGAAGCCGAACGCCTCGATGACGTGTCCGCCCCCGGTGAACGCGGCGGTTCGGTAGCCGTACGTCGAGAGCACCGACGCGATCGTCGGGGTTCCCGCGGGCAGGGCGTAGGTCGCGTAGGCGGGCGGCGCGACCTCGGAGGGCCATCGACCCGTGAACAGCGCCGCGTGGGCGTAGAGGCTCTCGTTGCCGGGCGCGTGCGCCTGAAGGAACGTCGCCCCCTCCGACGCCAGCCGCGCGAGGCTCGGCGAGGTCGGGTTCGGACCCCCGCCGACGGACAGCCGATCGGCGCGCGTGGTGTCGAGGGACACGAGCAGCACGTTGGGCCGCGCGGGCAGGGCCGGGGCGACGGCCGTCGCCTGCTCCGACGCCCCCACCGGCTCCGCGTCCGAGCCGCCGCACGCCGCGAGCACCCCCGTCAGGAGGGAGGCGAGCGCTCCGGTCACCGGGCTCAGTCCTTGCGGACGCGGGCGGCGATCGCGTTGGACACGCCGAGTCCCACACCGACGCCGAGGCCGCCGACCAGGGCCGCCAGCAACACGACCAACGGATGCGTCGCGCTCCAGAGCGGCGTTGCGGTCTCCGTCGGCGCGGGGGAGGCCGTCGCGGAGGCCGGCGGGTCGGTCGGCGAGGCTGTCGGCGGGCCGGGCCGCTCGCCCGAGGACGCGGCCAGATCGGGCGTCCCGCCCGTCGGGACGTTGGCCGGGATGTCACCCTCGGGAATCTCCAGTCCCTTCAAGGTGCCCTCGGCCGTGCACTGGATCGGCAACGGCGACGTCGCCGAGGCCTTGCCGACCGTCACCGTACCCTTCCACGACCTGTCGCCGGCCACGACCTCCACGTCGAGCGTTTCGCCGGCAGGATGCGCGATCCAGCCGCTGTAGAGATGGTCGCTCGCGCGGAGGTCCGGGGGACGACCCGCGTCGTTCGCGGTGGTGGTGACGCCGCCCACCTTGAGCTGGACCTCCGGCTCCCGGAACACCTGCTCGAAGTCGGGCACGTGCACGAGCAGGCGGCCCTCGGCGGCGCGCCCGTCCGCGGCGGACGCGGGCGCGGAGAGGACCGTCAGCCCGAAGACGCGGGCCGCGGGATCCGCCGCGGCGCTCTCGCGCGGGACACGGGGCACGGCGAGACGCACCCAGGTCTTGAACTCCTCGACGTCGACGGTGCCGTCCCGGGACACGTCGAGCCCCGCGGCCACGCCGGCCGTGGCCGTGCGCGCCTCCAGCTCCGAGACGGACACCGTCCCGTCGCGATCCGCGTCGAAACGCGCCAGCGCCTCGCGGGCGAGCGCGTCGGAGTCGGGAAAGGCGGCGCGCGCGAGCGACACCAGGAACCAACCCGCGGGAACATGCATGGGCTCGGATCTCCACCGACCCCGTAACGTCCGCGACGCCGACGCGACGGCGCAAACCCGCGGGCGGTGGTACGCTCCCGCCATGCTGCTCGTGCTCCTCGCCCTGGCCTGCACCGCCCCGTCCCCGCCCGCCGCGGAGCCCGTGGCGACGCCGACGCCGGCTCCCACCCCCGGACCCCGCCTGGACCCGGCGCTGATGGACCTGGCCGCGCGTGCGGACGACGTCGACATCGTCCTCATCTCGATGGACTGCCTGCGCTACGACCGGACCGGACTGGATCCGCGGTTCCCCGCGCGCACCCCGAACCTGCGCGCCTTCGCGGAGCAGTCGGTCGTGTTCCACGACGCGATGAGCGCGTCCAGCTGGACCGTCCCGAGCCACATGGCGGTATGGACCGCGCGCTGGCCGACCCGCCACGGCCTGGTGAACAAGCTCATGCCCGACCCCACGGGCACCCGGCTCGTGGACGCCACGCTCCGGGAGGACATCCCCACCTACCCGCAGGCCTTCGCCGCGCGCGGATGGGTCGGCGCGGCCTTCACCGGCGACGCCGGCGTGAGCGCGCGCTTCGGCTACGGGCGGGGTTTCTCGACCTTCCTCGACGACCGGAAGTTCGGCGGCATGGACCACTCCGGCCCCCCGGCCCGGGCCTGGCTGGCCGAGCACGCCGCGAAGGAGCGGATGCTGCTGTTCTTCCACGGCTACGACGTCCACGGCCAGGCCCCGCTGCCCGACGGCGTGACGCCGACGCGCGGCGGCTACACCGGACCGCTCGACGGCGGCATCGCCGAGCAGGCGAAATACCGTGAGCTCGCGCTGACCGCGATCAAGAACCCCGGCGACGCTGCCTCGCTGGGGACCGCGCTCACCCCGGAGGACGGCGCGTTCCTGCTGGGCGTGTACGACCAGAAGGTCGAGATCGCCGACGCACGCATGGGGGCGCTGCTCGCGGACCTCAAGGCCAGCGGCGTGTGGGACCGCAGCATCGTGGCGCTCATGTCGGACCACGGCGAGGAGTTCCTCGAGCACGGGGCCATCGACCACGGCTACTCGATCTATCAGGAACAGCTCCACGTCCCGCTCATGATCCACTTCCCCGGCCAGGCGTCGCGGGTCGACGTGGCCGAGACCGTCCGGACCCTCGACCTGTTCCCCACCCTCGCGGACGCGCTCGGCGTGCCGCAGATCCCCGACGTGGACGGCCGCAGCCTGCTTCCGTTCCTCCGCGGGGAGACGCCCACCCCGCCCGGCCCGCTGCTCGCGGAGAGCGACTACCGCCTCTACGTCCACCTCCGCGCCCTGCGCAAGGGCGACCACAAGCTCATCCTCGACCTCTCGGACGGCGGCGTGCAGCTCTTCGACGTGCGGAAGGACCCCGGAGAGACGCAGGACCTGTCGACGTCCGATCCCCGTCGTGCCTACGAGATGGAGCAGGAACTGCGGGCGGAGCTGCTCCGATGGCAGACGGACCCCTCGCGCTTCCTCGGCCGCGCCGAGGCCCCGATCCCCGTGTACTGATGGCACGGGCGGGGCTCCTGGCCGTCCTCGTGCTCGCGGGCTGCCGCGGCACGGGCGGAACGGGCACGCCTCCCGCGCCCCACATCCTGCTGGTGAGCCTCGACGGGGTGCGCGCGGACCGCACCCATCTCGGCGGAAACCCGCGGCCGACCACCCCGAGCCTCGACGCGCTCGCGGCGGACGGTCTCGTCTTCGACGAGGCCCTCAGCACGTCCAACGAGAGCCTGTACTCGCACGCGGCCATGCTCACCGGCCGCTACCCGGGGGAAGTCGGGAGCCTCGACTACCTCTCCATGGTCGTCCCGCCGTCGGCGTGGACGCTCGCGGAGGCCCTGGCGGCCGCGGGGTACGACACCGCCGCATTCACCTCCGGCGGGCACGTGAAGGCGTCCTTCGGTTTCGGCCAGGGCTTCGGCACCGTCACCGAGGGGCAGGACTACGGAAGCCTGCGGGACTCCGTCGCGCCCGCGCTCGCGTGGCTCGACGCGCGGCCGGATCGCGCACGGCCGACCTTCCTGTTCGTGCAGGGCTACGACTGCCACCAACCCTACCTGCACGGCAGCGTGTTCCACCACGTGTTCGCGGAGGGCGATCCCGGGAGGGCGGACACATGGCTCGCGCGGCGCAACTTCGTGGAGAGCATCCATGAGGGCGTGTACTACCCGGACTACCCGCTGGCGTGGCTCAACCACACGGTCGGAGAGCGGATCCTCGACCCTTCCGTGTACCGATCCCTTCCGACGTGGGCAGCCCAGGCCGGGCCGGGCGCGGGCCTGACGCTGACCGACGCGGAGACTGCGCACGTGCGCGCCCACTACGACGCGGCGGTGCTCGAGGCCGACACCTACCTCGGCCTTCTGCTCGACGGCCTCGACGCACGCGGGCGGCTGGAGGACACGCTCGTCGTCATCACCTCCGACCACGGGGAGGACCTGGGGACGCACGGCGCCTGGAACCACCGCGCAGGGCTCTGGGAGAGCACCACCCGGGTTCCCCTGGTGCTCGCCGGCGCCATCCCGCAGGCGCTGCGCGGCACCCGCCCCAACGCCGTGGCGCAGTCGATCGACCTGGTCCCGACGCTGCTCGCCGCGGCCGGCACGGTCGCACCGGCGGGCGCGCATGGACGCGACCTCCTCGCGCTGGCGGCGGGACGCGGCGCAGGACCCGAGGTGGTGTACCAGCACGGCGTGCTCGGCCACCTCTCGGCACGCACCGACCGCTGGCGGCTGACCTTCGACGCAGGCGATCTCGCGGCCTCCGACGCCACCAAGCGCCTGGTCCACGGGCCGCTCGAGGCCCCGGCGTGGGCGCTGCACGATCGGGCCACCGATCCCGACGAACGCCGGAACGTCCTCGACCGTCACCCCGACGAGGCGGCCCGGCTGCGGGAGGGCATGGTCCGCTGGTGGACGGCCCTGCCCCGGGGTGCCCCGGCCGCGCCGCCATCGGACGCGGATCGGGCGATGCTCCAGCGCAACGGCTATTGGTAGCGCGTGGCGCTCCTGCTCCTCCTCTCCGCGTGCGCGACCCCGCCGGACCCCGCCGTGGAGCGGCTGCTCGCGGTGCTCGATCGAGACGGAGACGGCGTGCTCGATGCGGCCGAGCTGGACGCGCAGGCATCGCCCACCCTGGACTGGCACGCATGGGACCGGGACAAGGATGAGCGCATCGGCCCGCACGAGCTTGCGGCGATCCTTGTCGACGTGAATCCGATCCTGACCTGGCGACGCACCCCGGACGGTCCCGCGCCGGTGGCCCCGACGCCCACGACGACGGCAGCGCGCCCGTGAACGGGGCCATCCGCGCGTGCGCCGCGCTGCTCCCCTGGCTGACGCTCGCGTTGTCGCTCGCGGGCTGCCGCGGCCCCACGGCACCGCCCGCCCTCGTGGTGGTGGTCTCCCTCGACACGCTGCGCGCGGACCGTGTGGGCGCCGTGCGCGACGGCGCGTCGCTCACGCCCGCCCTGGACCGGCTGGCGGCGGAGGGGATCCGCTTCCGCCGCGCGCGCGCGAACGCGAACGAGACGCGGCCCTCCCACGCGGTGCTGTTCACCGGACGCCCGGCGAGCACGCTGGCGCCGCTCGACGCGTTCCGGCTTCCGGCGGGCACCCCGACGCTCGCCCATGCGCTGGGCGCACACGGGTGGCAGACGGCCGCCTTCGTCGCCGGGGGCCACATGACCCGCGGCGCCGGACTCGAGCAGGGCTTCGACCTCTGGAACGACACCGCCGAATGGGGAAGCCTCGCCCGGACCGGCGATGCCGCCCTGGGATGGCTCGACGCACAGCGCGACCCGGCGCGGCCCGCGTTCCTGTTCGTGCACGGCTACGATGCGCACGAGCGCTACCTGAAGCCGTCCCCGTTCGGCTACGCCTTCGCCGACCGCGATTCGCCCGCCAGGGTAGCGCGCGCGGGCCGCGTCCCGGGCGGTACGGCCGGCATCACGGGCGGCCTGCTCACCTTCGAGGAGGGCCTGCTGGAGCGCGAGACCCGCATCCGGCCGCGCCTCGACACCGCCCACCTCGCCCTGGCGCCGAGCCTGGCACCCCTGCGCCTGACGGACGCCGACCGCGCCCACCTGCACGGCCTCTACGACGGGGCCGTCGCCTGGGCCGACGCACAGCTCGGGCGCCTCGTGGCCGGGCTGGACGCGCGCGGCTTGCTGGACACCGCCACCGTGATCGTGCTGTCCGACCACGGGGAGGCGCTCGGGGAGGCCGGCTTCGCCCACCACCGCTTCGAGCTGGACGAAACCGTGCTCGACGTGCCGCTGATCGTGCGCCTCCCCGGCGCGGAAGGCGCGGGAGGCGTGGTGGACGACCTGGTGGACCTCTCCGACCTCGCGCCCACCCTGCTCGCGCGGGCAGGAATCCCACCGCTCGCCGGGGCGGACGGTCACGACCTCGGCCCCGCGTTGGCCGGCACCGGGCGCGTCGGTCGCGCGTTCTCCATCGCCGAGGGGAGCGTGCGGCAGCTCGCCATCGCGGACGAGGACGGCGCGCTGGTGCTGTCCGGCCTTTCGTCCTCGAACCCGCGCCTCCCCTCCGTGGCGCGCGCGCTCCCGCTGGATGCGCCCGCCTGGACGCGCACCGGCCGCGCACGGGGAGACGCAGAGGCGGCCGCACTCCGGGAGGCGCTCGCCGCGTGGCGGGAGGCCCACCCCCCTGCCGCGGCGCCCACCGAGGACGCGGTCGTCCGCGGCACGCGCGGGGCGGGCTACTGGAGCGCGGGACCGTGAGGGTACTGCTGCTGCTGCTCGCCTGCCCGACGCAGCGTCCGCCCTGGACGCACGACGGGGCCCTCGCGCCCCACCTCGCGCGCATCGACGCGGACCACGACGGACGGGTCACCGACGCCGAATGGGCGCGGGTGGCCTACGCCGCGCCTCCGCTCGGCAGCCTGGACGAGGACGGCGACGGTGCGCTGTCGGCCGCGGAGCTGGCGCGCTGGCTGGCCACGCAGGACCCCGTGCGCTTCGACGCGCCCCATGCGACGGCCCACGCCGACGCCGATTCCGCCTCGCTGCTCGGCGTGCACGCGCGCCACGCCTGGGAGGAGTTGACCACCCTGTGCGAGGCCGCCGCCGCCCGCGGGCGCGCCGTGCCCACGCCGGCGGAGGTGGAGGCGGCGGTGGCCGAGAACGCCCCGGACGGCCCCGCGCTGCGCCACGCCCGCGCCGTCCTCGCCTCCGACGCGCCGGACCCCCTGGCGCGGCTGCGTCAGCCGTGCGACGCCCGCGTGCGGGACGCGCTGGACGCGGCGGTCCGGACACGCCTGGGGTGGGAGACCCCCTCCCCGGCGCTGGAGGCCGCCCTGCCGCGGCTCGACGCCACCCGCTGACGCCGTCAGAGCACCTCGTGCGCGCGCACGCGCACGTGCCCGCCCCGAAGCTCCGCGCGGCACGCCAGCCGCAGCGTGTCCGGGTGCCCGTGGGCGCGCAGCGTGGCGCGCTCGGCGTCGTCCTGCGGGGAGAGGTGCCCGGCGCCGTCCAGGACGCTGACGCGGCAGGTGCCACAGGTGCTGTCGGCACACCCCGACGCGATCGGGCGACGCAGACGCGCGCTCGCCGCCAGCAGCGTGGAGCCCCCGGGCGCCTCGCAGGTGTGCTCCGCGCCTTCGGGGTCCGTCACCGACAGCGGGATCGACGTCGCGGCCGGGGCCGGGTCCGCCGCCCGGCCGACCGGCGGCACCGGCCACCCGAGCAGCCTGCGCACCCGCCGCCGCAGCCCGAAGGGCGTGGGCATGGGCCTCAGGACTCCACGACCGGGGGAGGCGTTGCGGAGGGGGGTGGACCCCCCTCCGCCCCACCCTCGACCATCCCGACGAGCAGCATGTACGCACGGGTCTGCGCCGTGGAGGTCACGGCCCAGGCGGGGACGACGCCGACGCAGCAGGCCAGGAAGCCCAGCATCGTGACCAGCTGGTTCACGAACAGGAAGAGCCCCAGCTCGATGCGATGACCCTCCGCGAGGGTCCACGCCCGGGACAGCGCGGCCCGCGGGGCGAGGCCCTCCAGCACCACCGCATGCTCGCCGAGCGCCAGGCCCAGGCCCACCCACACCCCGAGCGGCAGGCCGACGAGGACCGCCGCGCCGACGCCCGCAACGACGGCCAGCGGGAGCGCGCCCACGTCGCCCGAGCCGCCCACGCCGGCGCCGAGCACCACGATTCCGACGACGAGGCCGACGAGGACCGCAAGCGCCGCCACCGCGGTGAGGATCGACGCGCTGAGCATGCTCCAGCCAAGGAACCGTCCGAACAGGTCTCCCCCGGACACGAGGAGCGCGGGCTCGTCGCGCCCGCGAAGCGCCGCCACCTGTGCGCGGATCCAGCCGGGGGCCAGCCACGACCGCAGGACCCAGCCCAGCGCGGCCAGCGTGATGCCGATCAGCCCGGTGACGAGGGTCGTCATGGGATCGGGATCGGCCGGGTCGACGCCGTTGGTGAGCTGCGTCACGATCGAGGGGCCCTGCTGCAGGAAGCCGACGGCCAGCGCCCCCCCGAGCAGCGCCAGCGGCGCACGCCGGACGGCGGCCCACGCCTCCGAAAGATGCGCGCCCGGTGCGAAGGCCATCCCAAACGTCATCGTCCGGCTGTAACGTCCACGACGTGTGCGCACACGCCGCGCGCGGGTAGATTGCCCGGGTGCGTCCGAACCCCGTCCTCGCGCAGCTGCCGACCTACCCGACGGTAGCGCTCGACCGCATCCGCGATCGCCTGCTGGCGGAAGGCCGCCCGGTGTACGACTTCGGCACGGGCGATCCCACCGAGCCGACCCCCGCCTTCATCCGCGAGCGCCTGCGCGAGTCGGTGCCGGACTCCTGCCGCTACCCCACGGTGCTCGGCCCGCGCGCGGTGCGGGAGGCCTTCGCGGGATGGGCCGCGCGCCGCTTCGGCGTGACCCTCGACCCGGACTCGCAGATCCTCCCGACGTCCGGCAGCAAGGAGGCGGTGTTCCACCTGCCCCTGCTCGTCATCGACCCGCACGCCCCCGACCGCGGCGTGGTCTACCCGGACCCGGGCTACAGCGTGTACCACCGCGGCGCCCTGTTCGCGGGGGGCGAGCCGATCCCGCAGCGCCTCTCGGGGGACTTCGTGCAGCGCCCCTGGGAGCTCCCGCGCGCCGTGCTGGCCCGCACGCGGCTGCTGTACGTCACGACGCCCCACAACCCCTGCGGCTCCGTGATGTCACGCGACGACCTGCGCCGCACGTGGGAGGTCTGCCGGGAGCACGACATCCTGCTCGTGAGCGACGAGTGCTACGCCGACACCTGGTTCGACGCGCCGCCGCCGAGCCTGCTCGAGGTCGCGCGGGAGGGCGTCGTCAGCATCTTCAGCCTCTCCAAGCGCTCGGGCATGACCGGCTACCGTGCGGGCATCCTGGCGGGGGACCCGGAGGTGATCCGGCGGCTCCGCGAGCTGCGCGCGAACCCCGGCCTGGCGCCGCAGGACTTCGTGAACGCCGCCGCGGCCGCCGCGTGGAGCGACGACACCCACGCCGCCGACCGCCGCGCCGTGTTCGCCGCCAAGCGCGCCGTGCTGGTGGACTTCCTGGCCGAGGCGGGGCTGGAGGTCGTGGCGAGCGAGGCGAGCTTCTACCTGTGGGTGCGCGCCCCGCACGGCATGAACGGCCAGGCCTGGGCCGAACAGCTGCTCACCGCCGGCATCCTCGTGTACCCGGGCGCGAGCTTCGCGGTCACCGACGCCGGCGACGCCTACGTGCGCCTGGCGCTCGTCCCCGACGTGGACACCTGCCGGGCCGCCGTCGCCGCCTGGCGCACCCTCCTCTGACGCCCGCATGGAGACCCGCATGGACCCCCACCTCCAGGAACGCGCCCGCGCCGGCGACCGCGACGCCGTGCACGAGGTCATCGCCCGGCTGGAACGCGGGGAGCTCCGCGTCGCCGAGAAGGTGGACGGCGAATGGATCGTCCACGCGTGGATCAAGGAGACGATTCTCCAGTTCTTCCGCATCTCCCCCATGGAGGCCTGGGAGGCCGGCCCCATGGGATTCCACGACAAGATCCCGCCCCGGCGCGATCTGGCGGCCGCGGGGGTGCGCGTGGTGCCGCCCGGCGTGGTGCGCCGGGGTGCGCACGTGGAGGCCGGCGCCATCGTGATGCCCGGCTACGTCAACATCGGTGCGTGGGTCGGCGCAGGCACGATGGTCGACACCTGGGCCACCGTCGGCTCCTGCGCGCAGATCGGCCGCAACGTGCACCTGAGCGGCGGCGTGGGCATCGGCGGGGTGCTCGAGCCGCCCGGCGCGCGCCCGGTGATCGTGGAGGACGGCGCCTTCGTCGGCAGCCGCGCCATCGTCGTGGAGGGCGTCGTCGTCGAGGAGGAGGCCGTCATCGGCGCGAACGTCGTGCTCACCGCCAGCACCGCCATCCTCGACGTGACCGGACCCGAGGAGGTCCGCCACGTGGGCCGCGTGCCCGCGCGCAGCGTCGTCATCCCCGGCATCCGCACGAAGCGCTTCCCGGCCGGCGAGTACGGCGTCCCGTGCGCGCTCATCATCGGTCGACGCCAGCCGAGCACGGATCGGAAGACCTCCCTCAACGACGTGCTCCGGGAGTTCCGTGTCGCCGTCTGAATCCTGGGGCGGGGGGCCCGCCCCCCGCAACGCCCCCGGGGAGCGCCTGGCCGGACTGACCGAGGCGCTCTGCGCGATTCCGAGCGTGACCGGCGACGAGGACGCGTGCGCCGACCACCTCGAGCGCTGGCTGCGCGCCCGCACCTCCGCCGAGGTGATGCGCCACGGCAAGTGCGTCGTGGCGCGCGGTCCGGCCACGGGGCGACCGTTGCTCCTGCTCGTCGGACACACCGACACCGTGCCGCCCAAGCCCGGCGATCGCCCGCCCCGCCGCGAGGGCACGCGCCTGCACGGGCTCGGCGCCTCCGACATGAAGGGCGGCCTCGCGGTGATGATGGCGCTCGCGGAGGACCTGCTGCCGCCCGGAGGGCCCGCGCGGGCGACGCGCTACGACCTCGGCTGGGTGTTCTACGACCACGAGGAGGGTCCGTGGGTGAAGAGCGGCCTCGGGCCGCTCCTCGACGCCGTGCCGTGGCTGCGCACGGCGGCGCTGGCGTTCTGCATGGAGCCGAGCGACAACGTGGTCCAGCTCGGCTGCATGGGCACGATCCACGCGCGGGTGCGCTTCACGGGCCGGAGCGCCCACAGCGCGCGGCCGTGGCAGGGCGACAACGCCATCCACAAGGCGGCGGGGCTCCTGGCGCGGCTGGGCGCCCGCGAACCGGTGGACGTGGTGCGCGACGGCTTCCTGTTCCGCGAGGTGATCTCGGCCACCCAGGCCTCCGGCGGCACCGCCCGCAACGTGATCCCCGACCGCTTCGAGCTCAACCTCAACCTTCGCTTCGCGCCGGGCCGCACGATCGACGAGGCGGTGGCCGACATCCACGCCCTCGTCGCCGGAGAGGCCGAGATCGAGATCCCCGAGGCGGCCCCCAGCGGGCGCGTCGTCGGGGAGAACCCGATCCTGCGGCGCTTCCTGGCGCAGAACCCCGGGCGGCTGGAGGCCAAGCAGGCCTGGACCGACGTCGCGCGGCTCGCGCAGGTCGGCGTGGATGCGGTCAACTGGGGCCCGGGCTGCGCCGCCCAGGCGCACCAGGCCGACGAGTACGCCGAGATCCCGCTGCTGGTCGACTCCTGGGAGGCCCTGCACCGGCTCGTCGCGCCGGACCCGGGGTGAATCCGACCCGGGCGTGGGCCGCCACCGAGCGGGCCTGGGCACCCGTCGTGGCGGTGCTGCTCGTGGTGATGGCGGCGTGGCGGCCGCTCGTGCTGGACGAGGAGGGCTACCTCTGGATCGCGCGGCACCTCGATCCCGCCCGGCCCTACGACTGGACCCGCGCCTGGCCCCCCTGGGACGCCGCCGACTCCTTCGTCTACGCGCACCCGCCGGGGCACCTGCTGTGGTGCTGGGCCTTGCGGGACCTGCAGGACACGCTGCCGCTCCTGCGGGTCGTGGCCGGCGCGCCGTGGGCGGCGCTCACCGGCTGGGCCGTGCTCCGGCTGGCGCGGGAGACCTGCCACCACCCCCACCGGGCGACGGCCGCGTGGCTCGGCAGCGCGATCGTGGTGCTCGGGCTGCAGGACAGCCTGATGATCGACCTGCCCGCCACCGCGCTGGTGACCGCGGCGCTCGCGTGCTGGCGGACCGGCGCGCGCGACTCGGCACCGCGGCCGGACGGCTGGACCTGGGCGGCGGGCGCGCTCCTCGGTGCCGCCGTGTGCACCAAGTACAGCATGGGCGTGTTCGCGCCGGTCTTGCTGGCCCACGCGCTGCGCATGCGATGGCGGGGCGGCCTCCTCGCCCTGGGCCTCGCGCTGGGCGTGGTGGTGGCCGTGGAGGGATGGCTGGCCGCTCGCTACGGCCGGCTGCACCTCGCCGAGGTGTGGGCGCGCCGCGGGGAGATCGCCGCCGGGGACACCGGCGCGCGCGTCCTCGGGACGCTGGCGCGCGCGGCGCTGCTTCCCCTGCCGCTGGTGGTCCTGCGCGCGCGGCCGGCGCTCGCCGCCGGCGCGGGGCTGCTCGCCATGGGCGCGCTCCTCGCGGAGCGGCCCGGTGGCCTCGGTTTCGGGCAGGCCGGCGCGCTGCTCGGCGCGGCCTTCCTCGGTGCGCTGGTGGGGGTCCGGGCGCTCGAGGCGGGCCTGCGCGGCGCCACGCGCCGACGACGCGGGGATCGCGACGACGCCTTCCTGCTCGGCGGCTGGACCCTCGCGGGGATGCTGGGCGTCATGGCGCTGCACAACTACGCCAGCGCCCGCTACCTGCTTCCCGTCGCGGCGCCGGCGGCCATGCTGCTCGGCCGCGCGGCGGAGGAGGTCCGCGGCGGCAAGGCCCTGCTCGCCGCCACGACGGCGCTCGGAGCCCTGCTGGCAGGCGTGATGGGCGTGGCCGAGGGGCGCTACGCGCGCGCCACCGAGGACGTCGCGCGCCAGGCCCTCGCCCACGTGGCCGCGGCCACCCGGAGCGCGGGCGCGACCACCCGCGGCGCCGCCGTGGACGCCATGCCCGCGGGGCCCGGGGCGTTGCGGGGGCGGGCTGAGCCCCCGCCCCAGACCCAGGATCACGGACCCGTGGTGATCTTCGCAGGGGAATGGGGCTTTCGTGCGGTGATGGAGCGCCACGGCGCCACGCGCCTCGTGCCCGGCCGCCCGCTCCCGCCGTGCGCGTGGCTCGTCACCGCGACGCACGCCAGCCCCGGCGAGGTGCCCCCCCTCGAGCCCGTGGCACGGGTGGAGAGCATGGACCGGTTCTGGCTGCGCGTGGTCGACGTGCACGACGGCATCGGTCTCTACGCCGAGACGCTCGGGCCATTGCCGTTCGGCACGGGAAACGGCCCGCTCGAATCCGCCACGCTCGCGAGGACGCCGTGTCCGACCCCGTAGAATCCCGCCGCGTGCACGGGTGGTTCCGCGCCGCCGCGCGCTTCCGTCACTTCCAGGCCGCCGGAGCCCCCGTGACCTGGGCGCTCGTCGTGACGTGCGTCGGTGTGCACGCGGCCACCGGCGTCGTCGAGCTCGCGGCCGGCCGCACCGATGCCTGGGGCATGGTGTTCGGGGCGCGCTCCGCCGGGACGTTGCGGGAGATGGGCGCGCGGGACGCGCGCGCCGTGGACGCCGGGGAGGTGTGGCGGCTCGTCTCCGCGGGGTTCGTGCACGCGGACGCGTCGCACCTGTTCTTCAACGGGCTGGCGCTGGTCGGGCTCGGACGCATGGCGGAGACGGCCTTCGGCAGCCTGCGCACGCTGTGGGTGTTCCTGCTGGCCGTGACCGGCGGGAACATGCTGGCGCAGGCCGGCGACGCCCCACTGTCCGTGGGCGCGAGCGGCGGGGTGTTCGGGCTCATGGGCGCGCTCGTGGCGTTCGGGCGGCTGCGCGGGGCGGACATGCCGCCGCCCATGCGCGCCATGTTCGGACGCGAGCTGTGGCGCTGGATCGGCCTGAACCTGCTGATCGGCTTCCTGCTCCCCTTCGTCGACAACCGCGCGCACGTGGGCGGGTTGATCGCCGGCGCGCTGGCAGGCTGGACCTTGCACGACCGCCTCACGCGCGCGGGGCCCCCGGCGCGCGCCACCTCCGTCGGAATCGGGGTGGGGTGCGTGTGCCTGCTCGCGGCCGCCGCCCGCGGCCTGGGCGGCTGAGCCGGCGGGGCCCCGGCATGCGGCACCGCAGCGGCCGTGGTAGCCTCCGCATCATGACTCTTTTGCGTGGCGTCGCCGTTGTTGTTCTCCTCGCGTTCGCGCATGCGGCCGGCGCGGCCGACGCGGCGCCCTCGCCGGGCCCGGCGGGCAGCAGCCCCGCGGGTGTGCCGTCGGGTCCGCCCCCGCTGGGCGACGGCGCCGTCGTTCCGAAGACCGGCCTGGAGCCCCTCGCGCCCGGGGCTGCGGCCACGGACGGTGCCGCCGTCTCGCCGGGCCCGACCGGAGCCGCCGTGCCCGCGGGCGACGCGGCGGGCGGCCCCGCCACGCTGCAGGCGCCGGACGCCACGCCCGGACCGCTCCCCCCCGGGAGCGCCGCCATCGGGTCGTCCGCCACGAGCACGGCCACGTGGCCGATGTCGCTGCGCGTGGGCGGGGGCCTGCTGCTGCTCGCCGGCGCGGGCTGGGCCTGGACGCGTCTCCGTGCACGCGCGATCCCGGTCGGCGCGGCCTCCTGGGTGCGCCTGCCCGAGGCCGGGCTGTTCGGGCCGGGGACCCCGTCCTTGTCGGACGGGTGGGTTCGCTGCGCCGTGGACCCCGCCGAACGCGACGCCGCGCTCGAAGGGGTGCTGGGCACGCTCGCGGACCACCGCCCCGTGCTCGTGATCGCCCGTTCGGACGTGCCGGTGCCGCCCGTACGGGGCCACGCCGTGCACCGCTCGGCCGTGGCGCGCCCGACGCACGTGGCGCAGGTGCTGGAGGCCCTCGAGGCCCGTGGGGAGCCGTCGGTGCTGCTGCTCGTGGAGGATGACCCGGCGGTCGCGCAGGCGCTCGCGGAGGCCCTGCCCGCCGACACGGCCGCGATGGTCCTGCACGCGGGGGACCCGTCCCCGGCGGCGCCGGGCTGGCCGGTCGTGTCGCTGCGCCGCGGCGAGCACGGCTGGACCGCGCGCGCCGGCGAGACCACGGTCCCGCTCGTCGCGGGGCTCGACGGTTTCCGGCCCCGCGGGGCCTGAGGCGTGGCGCGACGTCGCGCGCCACGGCCCGTCCCGGGCTGGTTCCGACCGGTCGCGGCCGTGCTGGTGCTCGCCGTGGTGCTGCTCGTCGGCGAGGGCGCGGCGCAGGTGGTCGACCCGCTGGTGCCCGGCTGGCACGGCCTCGACAACGGCTCGGTGATCATGGTGGGCCACCCGACCCGCCTCTGGGGCCTCGGTCCCGGCGAACGACGCAACGGCACGCACACCGCCCACATCGCGGAGGTGGGCCTGCGGAGCCCCGTGCCGGAGGTGCCGCGCCCGCCGGGGCGGGCACGCATCCTCGTCCTCGGCGACAGCACCTTCTTCGGCCATGATCTGGACGACGCGGACGCGATCCCGGTCCAGCTCGGGGAGTTGCTGCGCGAGCAGGGCGTGGACGCGGACACCGTGAACGGAGCCGTCCCCGGGTACTCCACCGAGCAGAGCCGGCGACTCCTCGACGACATGGGCTGGGACCGCCAGCCGACCCTGCTGGCGATCGGAAACCTTTGGAGCGACAACAACTTCGATCATTTCCACGATGCCGACCTGCTCCACACCCGCGAGGTGTACCTGAACCACCCGCTCGCCCGCAGCGCGCTCTTCCGCGTGACGGCCGCCGTCGTCGACAAGCTCCGCGGCGGGGACGCGGCCCGGGTCGTCACGTGGACGCGGGACAGCGCGTGGCCGAGCGTGGGCGTGCGACGCGTGCCGCTGGCGACCTACGCCCGGAACCTCGACGCGATGATCCGCGCTGCGGCTGCCCGCGGCATCGGGGCCGCGCTGGTCAGCCCGTGCAACGTCCGCATGGCACGGGGGCTGACCGCCCAGGGCAACGTCTGGGACGCCTACTACCGCGTGCAGGCCGACGTCGCGCGGCACCACGGCATCCCCATCATCCGCACGGAGGCCGCCATGCGGGTCGCCGCGCAGCAGGTCGACGCCGAGTCGCTGTACGTCGACGACATGCACCCGACCGCCACGGGCGCGCGGGTCATGGCCGCCGCGATCGCCGCGGGGCTCCTCGAGGCGCGCTGGCCGGCCCGGGCGCTGCGCGGACGCACCGAGCCCTTCGATGCAAGCGCCGTCCGGGACGACAATCCCGAGGGCCTTCCCGAGATCCCGACCGCGCGCTCCCCGCAGACGAACCTGTTCCCGCACACCGCCGCGGCGACGCGGGGCCAGGTCATGGCACCGTAGGGTCCGGCGTCCCCGCGGGGGGGCGTTGCGGGGGGGCTGCGCCCCCCCCCCCCC